>NC_014828.1:2643750-2980000 GCF_000178115.2 Ethanoligenens harbinense YUAN-3 | reverse complement strand
CGGATTGTGCTATATTAAATAGGCCTTTTTCCGGCGCGATCACTTCAAACCGGATGAAGATACAACCACAGGGCAGCAGACAGGTAAAGGTTTTAGGCAGAGCCGCATTTGGTTTCTGCTGGGTATCCTGAACCTGGTTGCATGGCCAGTGCAGCCGGTGTCAATGACGATGAGGTTCCACCCGTTCCCATTCCGAACACGGCAGTTAAGCTCATCGGTGCCGAAGATACTTGGAGGGAAGCTTCCTGGGAAAATAGGTCGGTGCCGGCACAATTTCATCTCTTGATTTGCTGTCCTCATGGCGGCAGCGGAGATATTCCTCAATAGCTCAGTTGGTAGAGCATGCGGCTGTTAACCGCAGGGTCGTAGGTTCGAGTCCTACTTGGGGAGCCACCGGTCATGCCGGTTTTAAAATACCTTCCACGTGGTGGAGGGTATTTTGTTTATATTTTACCTTAATGACCAAGCAGCCTGCTTTTGGGCCAAAAGGACATGGCGGAATCCTTGCAATGCTGTTCTGGGTGCAATACAATGGGTAGGGTATGTGTAAATTAAGCGTGCAGTTGGAATGAAAATTATGAAAACCGAGCAAAGGAGCCGTCACAATATGTGCAAAGAAAACCCCAACGCGAATACATCCGCGGAAAAGTGGGCGGATTGGATCGATGTGCGTCTGGATGAACTGGATAATCAGTATGAATCGCAGCACACAACAGATATCGATAAAGCAATTTTGGAAAAGATACGGCGGCAACTGGGACAAGTTCTGGGCACGCAGCATATGGATTTGTTGCATGCCTATACCGACAGGCTGATTGCTATATATAACCGGGATGGCGATTGGTTCTACAAGAAAGGCTGGCAGGATGCCATGCAGGTGATACAGGATTCGCCCTCCGGCTGGCTTGATGAACCATGACTCTAATCGTAAATAAAAGCGGTCTGTTTTCATGTGAAAACAGACCGCTTTTATTTGGGTTTTCTCTCGAAATCTTTATAGAGCAGACTGGGCTGCACACCACGGTTATTCTGATATTTCTCGCTGATATATGGCTCGTACGCGCCGGCAATGGTATGAAAATAAATTTGGCAGATCTCCACCCCTGCGTAGATACGAATAGGCTGGATACAACTGATCTCCAATGTCCAGCAGCCATGGAAGCCCACATCTCCGAAGCCTGCTGTGACGTGCACATAGAGGCCCAAGCGCCCGATCGAGGAGCGCCCTTCCAGCATGGGGACACAGTCGTCCGCGGCGGTATATTCGACCGTGCTGCCCAGATAGAGCCGTCCTGGCTCCAGTATCAGCCCTTCAGAAGGAATCACAATGTGCTCCACTTCATTTTTAGTCTTCATGTCCAGCAGATGGGATTTATAAACCAACAGTTCATTGTGCAGGGTCAGATTATAGCTGTTGGGGTTCAGGCGGCTTTCGTCATACGGATCGATCTCAATGGTCTTATGCAGTCTTTTTTTAATTTCAAGCCCGGAAAGGATCATGGCGTTTTCTCCTTGGTTTCCTTATTTTGCAGGGGGCGCGCTTTGCCAATGTGATTGAATTGCGGGAATCGTTCTTTGCATCGCGGCAGCCCAAAGCGCACGAACAGCAGATAAGCGACGAGGATCACGGCGAAAATACCGGTGACGGTTTGGCCAGCCGCAAGGCCGGGCGTTTTATAATTGAAGCGGATGGAGTTGCTGCCCGCGGTGCATTTTACGGCCATGAATCCCACGTTTACCTGTTCGATCGTTGCGGGGGTGCCGTTCACAGTGGCGCTCCAGCCGCTGTCATATGGTACGCTGAAAAAGACGAGATTGTCCTGCGGTAATGTGATGGCAGCGGAAAACCCTTTGTTATCCGTAGAAAAAGTCGAGCAGGTATACATGCGGCGCGCGGCGCTGTCGGCCGCTAGCTGGTTGTCGCTGGTGTTGTAGATGTCCGTCAGAGGGAGCGGCGTGAGCAAACGGCTGTATTTTTTGATCTGCGTGTCGTTGAGTAGTATGCCCTTGAGCAGCAGCAGGTCTTTGTTTTCCGAGACTTTATACTGGGATTGGGTGATGTAGGATGTATAGGTGAACCCCATAGGGATGAAGTTGGTGTTGCGCCATACCTTCATGCCGTTCTGGTAAGAGTCGAATACCCACCCCGGAGAAGTGAACGTGTCGGTGGCGTTCTGCTGCACCAGATATTTGACCGAGAGCAGCGCGCGCAGGCCGATATACTGCAGTTGCGGCCGGGAGGCCACATCGCGCTGCACGCCTACGCTCTGGTAAAAATTCATAATGGAGGTGGGCACCACGCTTTGGAATGCCTGGATGGTCGGCCAGTTCCAGAACATACCCAGATTGTCCATGCCGTTGTAGACGTCGATGCGGGAGAATGGTGTGCGGTTCAGCGTAAGTTTTTGCGCGCCTTCCACCGCCACGGATTTGTACCACGTGCCGTCTTCACCGTTTTCTTTGCCGGTGGCGACGAAGAAATTGGCGTAGATACAGATGGTGAGCGTGAGCAGAATAGTTACCCGGTATAAAAACCGGGGTGAGGACTTGCCGTTTCTCCGCAGGATTACGGCCAGCAGCACCAGTCCGCCGAGCGCAATGGCCACATAGACCCAGAAACGGTCGGGATAGGCTTCCAGTCCAATCTGTGTGATCTTGCCGCCGGACACTTGGGGAATCAGCCCAATGGCCAGCGCAAAAATGAGGGTGATGGCGAAGGTCCATTTCAGCCCCGCCGCATAATCGATGTCGGGGTCATCCAGCGCAATGCAGGTGGCAAGGCTCAGCATCAGCGTGGGCATGAAGAACCACCGTGCGTAATAGTCGCTGTTGAACAGGATGAACATGGAGTTCAAGCCGGGGATCAGCGCGATCAGCAGGCTGATGCAGAGGATACGCCGCAGCCAGTGACCTTTTCTGGCAATGATGAACGCTAGCGCGCCCGAGCAGGAGAAAAACGGCAGGAATGCGGACATGGACGACCATTTGTTGTTGGCGTCCGGGAAGAAATTCGGCCTGGCAGGAAGATCCTGCGGGAAGAACAGTGAGTGCAGGATGTCGCCGTAGCGCTGGTTGTTGTCATATAGCAGCAGGTTCCATCCCTGCAAAGGCTGGTGCACGCGGTAATTGCCCATCACCGCAAGGATGGCGGGAATGAACAGCACACACGCCAGCCCCACGCCCACCACCGATTCGAACAGCAGAAGAAAAAACTTTTTGATGCCCAGCTTCCAGTCCCCGGAAGCGGCTCGCAGGATAAAATAGAGAACCAGGAAAAACACCGTGCCAATGAAGAATTCATAGTTGATAATCGCATTGACGAACACCGCCAGCGCAAACAGGCCCTTGCGGTTGTTTTTCATGAATTCTTCTAAGCCGATGAGCAGGAACGGGAAAAATGCCATCGGTTCATGGAAATGGTTGAAAAAGATATTGTAGATGGAAAAGCCGGAAAAGGCATACAGAAGCCCGCCGATGGCGGCAAATTCATCCCGCTTGACGAACCGGCCGATGAACGCATAAGCGCCCACGGAGGCCACTGCCATTTTTAGTGCCAGCAGGGGACCCAACGTATAGGGGACCATCCAGTCCGGCAGCGGCATGGTAAGCCAGAAAAATGGGCTGCCGAGGTTATAGAACGCATAGGAGCCGATAAAATTGGCACCAAGGTCGGTCGTCCAGCTCCAAGCGGTGTTGCCGCTGCGGATGGCATTGTGCACCAGCATATAAAAAGGTACCTGCTGTACGTTATAGTCCCCATAAAAGACGAAGATACCTTTGTCGATGAGGATATACGGCAACAAAAAAGACAGGGCAATTATCAGAGAAATAATGAAGACTTCCAGATAGCGTCTTTTGGGTCGCAGCAGTTCCATAAAACCTCTTTTCGGCCTTTTGTTATACAGTCAGAAATGAAACGGTAAGCAGCGCCTGCTCCAAGGGGCTGCAGGTCGCAACACAACCATTATAGCAGGTCTTTTTTGGGAATGAAAGCCAATCGGGTCAAAAGGCTGTGTGAAAACCGCGGCGGGCGTTACCGTTTGGGCAGCAGGACGATCAGCAGAGTTGCCACCGGTCCGAGCAGCAGGGAAAGCAGGAACCATAAAATTCCCGAGCGGTTTTTGCCTTGTGCCAGACCGGCGTTGATGAGTGTCCGGGTTCCCCACCCGACCAGATACCCCTGGGGATGAGCCAAAAAAGCATTCATTGTACCCGTTCCTTTCTTAAAATGGAGAAAATGCCGTCCATAGCGGCGGCTTTGTTTTATTGTAACAAAAAAACCGCGCAGAAAACAACTGCAGACTGCCTGATTTCATGTGAAAAAAGAGGGAAAGTCGTTGACAGCGGTGCGTGAATGTGGTAACGTATAACTGTACTAAATGGGTAAACTTAATGCAAAGGAGTCTGAATTATGAGCATATATGATTTCAGCACGGAAACACTGGGCGGCAAGACCGTCTCGCTCTCGGATTATAAGGGCAAGGTGTTGCTGGTCGTCAATACGGCCAGCAAATGCGGATTCACCCCGCAATATGAAGGATTGGAAGCCCTGTACCAGGCCAATAAGGATAAAGGGTTTGAGATCTTGGGTTTTCCCTGCAACCAGTTTCTGGAGCAGGAGCCTGGCACAAGCGAGGAGATCCAGTCATTCTGCAAGCTGAATTACGGCGTGACATTCCCTCTTTTTGCCAAGATTGATGTGCGCGGCCCCAAAGCCAGTCCGATCTATAACTATCTGAAAAATGCGGCGCCGTTTAAAGGTCTTGATCTGAATGTGGAGGGCGCGCGCGTGATTGAGGGCGTGCTCAAGGAGAAATATCCGGAACTGCTTACCGGCAACGATATCAAATGGAATTTCACCAAATTTCTTATCAATAAAGAAGGCGAAGTGGTGGGGCGTTTCGAGCCGTATATCACACCGGCCGAACTCCAGAAAGAACTGGACAGATTGCTGTAACCGGCGGTATTGTAGACCGGTCGGCAGGTCTTTCGTTCACATACGAAAAGCCCGGCGTGCGTCCCCCTATCAGGGGCGCGCGCCGGGCTTTTGATTATTGTTCTATTTACTCGGCGACGCGGGAAAAATTGAAAGTACTGGCGGTTTCGGGGGACGGTGCGTCTTCATCCTGTTCGCTGGCCGCGGCCTGTTCGTCGGCAGCCAGTTCGCTTTCCTCCACGGCCGGCGGTTCATCCGGCTCGACGGCGGGGGAAAACGGTTTCTGATAGGCTTCTTGGATATGGCCGGCGGAGCGCTCCACATTTTCCAGCAGCGTGTCGATGTGGGAAAATGCCCGCTGGGTGCCTTCCCGCAGGTCGCTCACCTCGGAGCGAAACTGCGCGGTCTGCCGCAGCAGCTCCGTGAGCTCGGTGCGTGCCTGGTCCAGCACAGCCGCGGATTTTCCCTGTGCGTCAGCCAACTGTTTGGAAGCGTTTTCTTGTGCTTCCGCCAGGATATGGTCCGCCGTGGCCTGTGCTTCCATCAGCACGCGGCTGATGCGGTCCTCGTTATTGGCGGAGTTCTGGATTTTGTCGTTGAGTTCGCCCACCACGCTTTTCAGCTCGGCTGTCTGGAGCAGGGCCTTTTCTTTGTCTGCCTGCGTGCGTTCCTGTTCTTTCTGCACGGCGGCGAGCTCCTGCCGCAGACGGGCCACTTCAAACTGCGCGTCGTTCAGCTGTGCCCGGACGGCGCGCTTCTCTTCTTCGGCTGTGCCGGCGGCTTTGGCCAACTCGTCTGCCCGTTCGCGTTCGCGGGCCAGTTCCGCCTCCAGTTGCTCCGCTTGTGCAACGGCTTCGGCGTGCTGCGTTTTTTCTTCGTTCAGGTCGGCGGTCATTTTGCGCAGGCGCTGATTCAGCGATTCTACCTTCTGGCGCGCCTCTGTTTCGCGTTTGTCGATGTAGGCGAGCACTTCGTCTTTCTTAAAACCGCTGACGGCTGTCTTGAACATGCCTTCCATCTAGGGATCATCCTTCCTCGTATTTCCGCTCCGGGCGTCCGCGGCCAGGCGGATGCGCTTTCGGCGGTGTCCTGCTTTCTGTGCGCCGCTCGCGCGGCGGGTGGATTCGCGGGTCTGCCGTGCAGGCGCGGGCAGTATGTAATGCATATAGTATACCATATTCGCAGTGCCTACGTAAACCGCCAAACCGCCCGTCCGGATAGGATAGGGCTTCCGATTTTTCTTTTTGCCTGAAAAACGGTATAATGGAAAAGGTCCGGTCCATTCCCACGGAACGTGCGCGGCCGGGCGATAACATCTGTCTGAAAGAGAGATACAGTATGAACGGCGGCAATTGGATCGTTTTTGACCTGGATGGCACGCTCAATCGCACGGATCTGGTTTCGGTGGAGGCACACCAGCAGGCGCAACGGGAATTCGGTGTGCCTGTGCGGGACGCAGAGTTTATCATTTCCATGTTTGGCGGGATAGCACGAGACACGTTCCCGCTGCTGGCCCCCGGCCTTTCCGAGGAAGTATATGCAGAATATGGCGGCCGCGTGGCGGAGCTGGAGCAGGAATTGCTGCCCCAATGCGGACGCGCGTTCGATGGCTGTGCGGAGATGCTGAGCGCTCTGCGGGGAAAGGGCTGGCACACAGCGGTCTGCTCGAATGCCTCGGTGCGGTATATCGAAGCGGTACTGCAGGCCATACGGCTGCGCCCTCTCATTGATGAGCTGCGCCCGCTGGAACTGCATCTGACCAAAGTCGATATGCTGCGCCTGCTGCTGAAAAAGGTGGAGGCAGGCAGAGCGGTGATGGTGGGCGACCGCAAATACGATAAGGAAGCGGCGAGGGAGAACGGCATTCCGTTCATCGGCTGCCTTTATGGGTTCGCGCCGGACGAAGTGCGCGATGCCGACCATGCCGTGGCGCATCCGCTGGAGATCGTGGAGGCTGCGGAGCGGCTGGCGGAAAGCCGGGGATAAAAGCCAGACGGCCGTCTGTTCCCGTTTGCGGCTTAGTGCGGCGCTATTTCCAGAGGTGGACCTTCCCGGTGTCGTTCAGGCGTTTGAGTATCAGAACGATGAGCGGAAAAAGCAGCATGCCGGCCACGCCCGCGAATTTCAGCCCCAGAAAGATGGCAAACAGTGTGACAAGCGGATACAGCCCGATGCGGTCGCCCACCACCTTCGGCTCGAGGATGGTGCGCACCGTGGCAATGACCGCATACAGCACGGTTAGGCCGACAGCCAGTGGGATGTTGCCGAATAAAAGCGTGATGATGGCCCACGGCACCATTATGGTGCCGGTGCCGAGTACGGGCAGAATGTCCACCACCGCGATGAGCACCGCAACGAGAATGGCGTTGGGAATGCGCAGCAGCATTAGGCCGCACGTCAGTTCCAAAAATGTGATGAGCATCAGCAGGGCATAGGCCCGCGCCATGCCGCCCACCGACCGGAAAAAGTAGCGCTTGACTTCCACCGCTATGTCCGTATACCGTTCGGGCAACTGGCGCAGCAGGAAACCGCGGATAATGTCGTAATCCATGCTGAAAAAGCACGCAGAGAGGATGGTGACCGCGATGCCGAACAGCACGTTCGGCAGGCTGGCGAGCAGGCTTTTCCCCAGTGCAAGCAGCTGGTTGGCATAAGTGCTCACCTTCATCAGTTCCGTCGAGAGCCCTTCCATCATGTTTGAAATGTTCTGCGCCAGGACGGGGGAAACGGATCTGGCGGAATTGGTCAGGCTGTCCGTCGTCAAGTTGACCTGGTTGACAAGCGCCTGCAGGTATTGCGGCAGTTGCTGCACCATCGGCGTCGCTGTCATGATCAGGCGCGCAAGGATAACGGCACAGATTCCGAGCAGCCCCAGAATCAGCAGCAGGGCGAGCAACAGCCCGGCTGCCCGCTTGGGCAGGCGCCAGTGCCGGTGAGCAAACCGCACGGCGGGCTGTACGGCTGCCGCGATGAGGAAACCGAAAACAAACGGAAGGATCCACCCGAGCAGGAATTTGACGAGGACGGCACCCAGCGCGATAGCTACCGTAAACGTTGCCGTATTCAATAGAAACTTTTTTTTGCGTTCATCCCGGTCGATCATGTCAGCCTCCTGTGCCTGTTTTCGCGTGCGTGCACGCGTCCGGGTTCTGCGGGTGTGCGTGCAAGATCCCCGTGCTACTAGAATAAGCGAAAAGCGGGGAAATTATCAACTGCCCGCACGCGTTTTGGTAATTTTTTCAAAGAGTCTGCTTGCATAAACCGGAGTATGCGAGCGAAAACAGAAGAAATCAAGAGATTTCAAGGCGTAAAATCCGAAAATGCGGAAGACGGGCGATTGTGGCGCGATGCGCATCTATGATATAGTGTATCTGCTCATAATACAAAAGTATTCCGGTGGTGGACGGTATATGGAAAAAGCCCCGCGTTATCTGATTGTGGACAGCGAAGCGCTGCCAGACGTGTTTCTGAAAGTGCTGGATGCCAAGCGCCTGCTGCACACCGGCCAGGCGCACTCGGTGAACGAGGCGGCGCGGCTGGCCGGCATCTCGCGCAGCGCATTTTATAAATATAAAGGACGGGTGCGCCCCTATGACGACGACGCGGCGGGCCGCATTGTCACCATCAGCGCCATGCTGCGCGATGAAGCGGGCGTGCTTTCCGTGCTGATCGGTCTGCTTTACAAAAGCGGCGCCAACATTCTCACCATCAACCAGAACATTCCGGTGGACGGGATCGCGCCGGTTTCCATCACCGCGCGGATAGATAATATCCGTCTTTCGCTCACGGGGCTGCTCACGGCCCTGCGCAAGGTGGAGGGCGTGGAAAATGTGGAGATCGTTTCCGGCGCCTGAGGGCATCGGGTTTTCATTTGCCAAAAAAAAGGGCTGTGCCCATTTGGAGGTTTTACCATCATGATTGCAATCGCTGTGCTCGGCCACGGGACGGTCGGCTCGGGGGTGCTGGAGGTTTTCAACAAAAACCATGAGAGCATCATCCAAAAGGCCGGAGAGGATATGGAGATCCGCTACGTGCTGGACCGCAGAGATTTTCCGGATGTGCCTTACCACGACAAATTTGTGAAGGATTTCGACGTTATCCTGAACGACCCCGAGGTGCGGGTGGTGGTGGAAGTGCTGGGCGGGCTGAATCCCGCTTATGATTTCGTCCGCCGCTGTCTGGAGGCAGGCAAAAACGTTGTGACGTCCAACAAGGAACTGGTGGCGGCAAAAGGCGCTGAGCTGCTGGCCATCGCGCGCGAAAAGAATGTGAACTTCCTGTTTGAAGCGAGCGTAGGCGGCGGCATTCCCATTCTGCGGCCTCTCAGCCAGTGCCTGTCCGCCAACCAGATCGTGGAGATCGCCGGCATTCTCAACGGTACCACCAATTTCATTCTTACCAAGATGTTCCGCGAGGGCATGGCGTTTGCGGACGCACTGGCGCTGGCGCAGCAGCTCGGCTATGCCGAGCGCGACCCGAGCGCGGACGTGGAGGGCGGCGACGCCTGCCGCAAGGTGTGCATCCTGGCTTCGCTGGCCTACGGCCGCCATGTGAATCCCGAAGACGTGCACACCGAAGGCATTACGCATATCACCGCGGAAGACGTGCGGTACGCCGATGCCTGGGGCGGGGTCATCAAACTCATCGGCCGGGTGAAAAAACTGGAAGACGGGCGGCTGTTCGCCATGGTCAGCCCGGCGTTTATTTCCCGGGAAAGCCAGCTTGCCACCGTGGACGATGTTTTCAACGGCATCCTGGTACGGGGCGACGCCCTCGGCGACGTGGTGTTCTACGGGCGCGGCGCGGGCAAGCTGCCCACCGCCAGCGCCGTGGTGGCCGATGTGATCGATGCCGTCAAACATCTGAAAGCGCGCAAGTATATTTTTTGGGAACCGGCCAAAGACGGCTATGTCTGCGATTATCTGGAGGTGCCCGCCGCGATGTTTGTGCGCATTGCGGCCCGCAACCGCGCGGAGGCGCTGCGCTCGGTGCACGGCTTGCTTGGCAGTGTGACGGAAGTGGTCGCCCCCGGCGTGGAAAACGAGGCGGCGTTCATCACGCCCACGTTGCCGGAAGGCGAGATCGCCCGCGCGCTGCAGGCACTGCAGGCGCTGGATTACACCATCCTGTCCACCATCCGGGTACTGGACTATTAGGAGCTGACTCACCATGATCAAGATACAGATCCCCGCCACCAGCGCAAACATCGGGCCGGGATTCGATTCGCTGGGGCTTGCGCTGCGCCTGTATAACCGGGTGTGGATGGAAGAAGCCGACGGTATCCACATTTCCACGACCGACGGCTCGGATGTACCCTGCGGCGAAAACAATCTCATCTACAAGACCGTCGCATTTTTGTATAAGCTTTGCGGCAGGCCGTTCCACGGTCTGCGTATTTCCCAGGAAAACAATATTCCCATGACCCGGGGCCTGGGCAGCAGCTCAGCCTGCATCGTGGCCGGTCTGCTCGGCGCCAACACCCTGCTCGGCAATCCGCTTCCCAAAGCGGACATCGTCAACCTCGCCGCGGTGCTGGAGGGCCACCCCGACAACTCCACACCGGCCATCTTGGGTGGGCTCACGGCGGCGGTGCTGGAGGAAAGCCGGGTCTACAGTGTGAAGGTGCCCATCTCGGGCCGGTTGAAATTTGCGGCGTTCATCCCCGATTTTGAGCTCAAGACTGAAAAGGCCCGCGCCGCGCTGCCTGCGCAGGTGCGGCACAAGGACGCGGTGTTCAATCTTTCGCGCACGGCGCTGATGATCGCATCCCTGTTCTCCGGCCGGCTGGATAATCTGCGCGTGGCGGTGGAAGACAAACTGCATCAGCCCTACCGCCTGGGGCTGATCCCCGGTGCGGAGGATGTCTTTGCGCTCTGCATACGGCTGGGCGCCTATGCCTGCTACATCAGCGGCGCAGGCCCCACGCTTATGGCCATGGTGAACGTGACCGATCTTTCATTCCAGGCGCGCGCCGAGGAAGCGCTGCAGGAGTTGCCGCAGAAGTTCCGGCTGGAAATGCTCGACTGCGACGAAACCGGCGCGACGGTGGAAACCACAGAAGAATAACAATGCGGTGCTCCCGACGATGGAGCCGGATGTTCCGCAGGAATAAACTGGTAGCGACAGGCAAAACAGACCCCGGTCATAGTGTGACACAGCAAGGGGATTAATAGAACTGGACAGCGGGTGAATGCTTCTGCCGATGGCCGCCGGCCGCGTGCGGGCTTTTGGCTTTTGCCGGCTGGCCACCCTCGGAGGGCTTGAAAATGGCTTTAATTGTGCAGAAATTCGGCGGCACATCGGTCGCCAACGCCGAGCGGGTGTTCAATGTCGCGCAGATCATCACCGAAACCTATCAGGCTGGCAACAGCGTGGTGGCGGTGGTTTCCGCGCAGGGTGACACCACCGACGATCTCATCGAAAAAGCAAACGAGATCAACCCGGCGGGCAGCAAGAGAGAGATGGACGTGCTGCTCTCCACCGGCGAACAGATCTCCATGGCGCTGGTGGCGCTGGCTATACAGAAACTCGGTTTCCCGGTTGTTTCGCTCACCGGCCCGCAGGCCGGCATGCACACGGACAATACATACGGCAACGCGCGCATCAGCCGTATTGACACTGAGCGCATCCAGGCGGAGTTAGGCAAAGGCAAGATCGTCATCGTCGCGGGTTTCCAGGGCATCAACCGCTATGACGACATCACCACGCTGGGGCGCGGCGGGTCGGACACGACGGCAGTGGCGTTCGCGGCTGCGCTGAACGCCGATCTCTGCCAAATCTACACCGATGTGGACGGCATCTATACCGCCGATCCGCGCATCGTAAAGGACGCGCACAAGCTTGACGAGATCAGCTATGATGAGATGCTGGAACTTGCCTCGCTGGGGGCGCAGGTGTTGCACAACCGTTCGGTGGAAATGGCAAAACGCTATCATGTCGATCTTGAAGTGCTTTCCAGTTTTCAGAAAATCAAAGGGACCAAAGTCAAGGAGGTCGTTCAGGTGGAAAAAATGTTGATCCGCGGCGTCGCGCGGGATAACGACGTGGCCCGTATTTCGATCATCGGCCTACCGGACCAGCCCGGGACGGCTTATCACCTCTTCTCGCTGCTGGCCAAGGCCAAGATCAACGTAGACGTGATCCTGCAGTCGATCGGGCGTGACGGCACCAAAGACGTCAGCTTTACGGTGGGCAAAGGCAGCCTGGACGAAGCGCTTTCCCTCCTCCATGAGCATCTGGCATCCATCGGCGGCTGCTGTCTCACGCACGACAGCGACATCTCCAAGGTGTCCATCGTGGGAGCGGGTATGACGACTCACGCCGGTGTGGCGGCCACCATGTTTGAGGCGCTGTATGAGGCGGGCATCAACATCCAGATGATTTCCACCAGTGAGATCAAGGTGTCGGTGCTCATCGCCCGCGAGGATGCCGAGCGCGCCGTGAAAGTGGTGCACAACGCCTTCCATTTCGGCGACTGACCGGCGCGGAAATGCCTGGATGTTTTCCACATATGCGGGGATGATTGTGGAAAAACAGGCGCGCAGCGCATAAGAAAGTAGTTGCCGAATGCCGAGAACGTGGAAAAAAGCACGTCAACAGACGGAAAAACAAAAGCCGCTGTCCTGTGAGTCGGGGACAGCGGCTTTTGTTGGATTTGTGTTCGTGTATCCTATGTCTGCGCGGTGAATCAGGATTTAGGTTGCAACAAAATTCAACTTTTCGTTATCATAGAAATGTACGCCCATTTGGTGTTCTGAAAAAAATTTCTCGATGACCCCATACACTTGTTCGTTGGGATTTTCGCCGACTTGCTCCAGGGTAAACGACTGGCCACCGCAGGCGTCATGCACATGCACGACATAACCATACGGATGGACAAGCTCTTTCAGCTTCGGTACTTCCAACAGTGACAGTACAGCCATATCAACATCTCCCATATAGTATAAGTTTCCATTTATTAAAACACGTTCTAAACAGAATGAGCCGTTTACATTGCTGTCAATCTGCCGTGTTTGCTAAAAATGTCAGATAATATCAACCTTGATAGATTTCTATTGGAAGATCGTCAGGGTCGCGGAAAAACGTGCATTTTTTGTTTGTGAATGCATCGATTCGTATGGGCTCGACCTCCACGCCGTGTGCGAGCAGAAACGAACAAACGGTGTCGATGTTTTCCACCTCAAATGCGATATGCCGTAACCCGACAGCTTCCGGATAGCTCAGACGTTTGGGAGGAGATGGGAATGAAAACAATTCTAGGTTGCAATAATCGTTGATCTTCAGATCCAGTTTGTAAGAATCCCGTTCACGACGATAGACTTCGCGGATAACAGGCAAGCCCAGAAGCCCCGCATAAAATTCTTTTGACTTCTGATAATCTGAGCAAATGATTGCAACATGATGAATTTTATTAAAAATAGATAGCATATGCGGCGTCCTCTTCCCATTCTAGAAACAAACGGCGGTTCGAGCCTGCCTTGGGAAATTTCCTTGCCTGTATTATACCATCCGCGCCGGTTCTGTTCAATCGTCATCCTGCAAACATAAAAAGGCGCTTCGGGTGCGTGACCCGAAGCCAAAAGAAGCGGCGTTTTGCGTTTACTCCTGCTCGTCGAGCGTCAGGCGGAAAGGCGGCAAGAATTCTTTCAGAAAGCAGTCCACCTCGGGCAGGTGCATTTCCTGCAGGAAAGACAACTGGGCTTCAGCCGCTTTTTGGAACTCGGTATTGCCCGCCTTTTCCTCATCCATGCACTTAATGAGGGCGGAGAGCTTGTCTGCCGCTTTCACCAGCAGGAGAAGCGACGTGTGACCCTCTGTGGGCGCCGATACCGCGGCATAAGCGGGACGCAGGTCATCGGGCAGGCAGGCCAGCAGGCGGCTGAGCGCCTGCTGTTCCGCTTCCCGGTAGGAGGCCCGCAGCGTGGAGTTGAAATATTTGACCGGGGTGGGCATGTCCCCCGTGAAGATCTCGGAAGCGTCGTGGTAGAGAGCGAGCAACACGGCCTGTCCCACATCGTAGGTCCGACCAAAACGCGTGTTGCCGATGACGGCCAGCGCGTGTGTCAGCACGGCGGTTTCAAAGCTGTGTTCCATCAGGTTTTCCGGGCGGGTGTTGCGCATCAGGCCCCAGCGGGTGATGTATTTCATGCGCGAGAGGATGGCAAAAAAAGAGGTGTCCATATTAAGTTTCCTTTCGTTTGGCGGACTTTCGGATGCGCAGGACGATTACGAATACGCCCACGGCCACGAGCGGCAGCGCCACCCGCATATAGCCGCGCGTGCCGTAGGCGATGGCTTCCCACTGCCCGGCCAGCAGGTATCCCAGCCCCACCAGCACGGTGTTCCACACAGTGAGTCCGATGAGCGAGAGCAGCGTGAATTTCCAGACCGGCTGGCGCGCCATGCCCGCGATCAGGGAGATATACGTGCGGAAGAGCGGCAGAACCCGTCCGAGCATCACCGAGACCGAACCGTGCTTCTCAAACCACGCACGTGTGGCGCACAGCCCTTTTCCGGCGATGGGGAAGCGCTTTTCCACCCACGCGAGCAGTTTGCCGCCCACGCTGCGCCCCACGGCATAGCAGAGCAGGCAGCCGAGCAGCCCTGCCGCGCAGCAGCCCGGCAGTACATACTGGAACGGCACATCCGTACGGGCGGCAAACGCCCCCGCAAACGGCAAAATCACTTCGCTGGGCAGTGGAAAACAGGCGTATTCCAGCGCCACCAGTATAAAAACGGCCCAGAGCCCATAGGTTTCGACCGCGCTCATCCAGGACATGCGGAGCCCTCCTCTGTTCATGCCAAAAGGTGCGGTCCTATTCTATGCCGTCCGGGTGCGCGGCATGCGCGGCGTGAGGAGGGTTATCTGTTGGTTTCGGGTTGTGCCGCAGACGGAGAGACACACAAAGGGGACTGTGCCGCCTGTCTTTTCCACTGCCGGCTGACCAGCAGATAGGACGGGATGAGGATAGAGAGTGAGCCGACCCATGCGAGCGGGTTGGAAAGGCTCACGCCGGCAAACCCCAGAAACCGCGCCAGCACACCGGCCGCGACGGCGCGCATACCCAGCTCCATGATGCCGGCCGCGGTGGGCACGAAGCTTTTTCCAACCCCCTGCAAGGTATAGCGCACGGCAAACAGGGCGGCCAGCAGGAAATACAGGGAGCAGTTGCAGTTGAAGTAGATCTGTGCCAAATGGATAACGGCGGGTGCGTTTCCGACAAAAAGCCACACGATCTGTTTCCCGAACAGGATGGCTGCCAGGCCGATGGCCGCGCTTGTGGAAAGGGAGAGCACACAGCATTGACGCAGGCCGGTGCGGATGCGTTCCAATTTGCCCGCGCCGTAGTTCTGCGCCGCATAGGTCGCCATGGCGATGCCCAGAGCGATCATGGGCTGCATGCAGACGACGTCGAGTTTCTGCGCGGCGCTGTAGGCGGCCACGGCGGTGGTGCCAAGGCCATTGAGCACGAACTGGATGATGAGGACACCGAACGCGATGATGGAGTTCTGGAACCCCATCGGCAGGCCCACTCGCAGGTGCGCGGCAAGGTCCGCGCGGGTCGGCTGCCAGTCCCCGGCGCGGGGCCTCAGGATGGGGAAGCGTTTGACGATATAGACCAGGCAGCCCGCGCAGGAGCTCAGTTGTGCCAGCACGGTCGCCAGGCCCGCGCCCGCCACCCCCATATGTAGCACGAGGATGAAGAACAGCTCCAGCCCCACATTCAGGCCAGATGCGAGCATGAGGAAAAGCAGCGGGGTGCGGCTGTCGCCCAGCGCGAGAATCAGGCTGGAGAGCAGGTTGAACAGCATCGCCGCGCCGAATCCCGCAAAGATGATGACGATAAAATGATAGGCGTCGTCGAGAATATCGGGCGGCGTGTTCATCAGTTGGAGGATCTGGCGCGTAAATAGGACGCTGAACGTGGTGAAAATCGCTGTGATGGTGCCTGAAACAACCAAACAGACGGCCGCGCTTTTGCGTACGCCTTCGGTGTCATTTGCACCGAACCGCTGCGCCGTGATGATGGAAAGCCCGGCCGCCACGCCTTGTGCAAAGCCGATGATCAGGAACGAAAGGCTGGCGGTGCTGCCTACGGCGGCCAGCGCGCCGATGCCGAGGGTGCGTCCCACGATCAGGGTGTCGGCGATACCGTAGAATTGCTGGCATAGGTTTCCGATCATCAATGGGAAAGCAAACAGGATAATGAGTTTGATCGGACTGCCGGTTTTCATATTTCTGGTCATGGGCACACCGCCTTTCCGTTCGGGCATCGAAGGGGAACCGGTGCATGCGGGTGTTCCCAGAAGTTCGATGCAAATGATCAATCAAGGAACCATTATAAGTTTTCAAAAAGGAAAGTCAATGCAAAGCGGCCATTTGTTTTATTTTCATATCTATGACTAAAACAGTGGAAGTTGTTTTGGCGAAAACGCAAAGAATCTGACTTTTTCCGTTAGGGAGTATACTGTAAACGGTTTCGGTGGAACTGTACGAGCGGCAACAGAAAGGGGGCGGGACGGATGCAAACAGAAGAGCAGCCCGCAGGAGATCTTGGTCATGCTGCACGGATCCATGCGTCCCGGGACGTGCACGATTCATCCGATCACACCATATAGTGGTGACATGGTGCGTTTTGCAGAGTACACACGGTAGGCGTGAAAAGGCATCGGATAAAGGGGTGGCAAGATGTTGATTCCCATTTTGGGCGCCGCGGTGTTCCGGCTGGTCTATTTCGTACTGCATGTCAACCATTCCGGGTCGTTTCCCAAGCCGCTGACGGCGGCCGAGGAACGTGAGTGTCTTGCGCGGATGCAGGCGGGAGACACAAAGGCGCAGGATATGCTCATTGAGCACAACCTGCGCCTCGTCATGCATATCATCAAGAAATATTATGCCAACGCGCGCGATCAGGAGGATTTGCTGTCGGTGGGTACCATCGGGCTTATCAAAGGTGTCATCACCTTCAAGCCCGAAAAAGGAACGCGTCTGGCAACGTATGCGGCCCGATGCATTGAAAATGAAATCCTCATGCATTTCCGCAGCCAGAAAAAATCGGCGCAGGATGTTTACATCAGTGATCCCATTGATACGGACAAAGACGGCAATCAGCTGACACTGATGGACGTGGTGAGCTGCGAAGACACCATTCTGGACGATGTGGACTTGAAAATGAAGTCTGAAAAGCTTCGTGCATACATCGTTAAGCTCCCGCCGCGTGAGCGGGCCATCATCGAGATGCGCTACGGTCTGCACGGCGCCAAACCGCAGACACAGCGCGAGGTGGCGGGCAAGCTGAATATTTCACGCTCCTATGTTTCCCGCATCGAAAAACGGGCGCTGGGCGAGCTGCGGGGGCTGTTTGCAGACGAATAAAAGCGGCCGCTTCGACGAAAGTGCCGCACGTCCGTAGCTGTTCCTGCGTTGAAGCTGTATGGAAAGACGCCCATTCAAACAAAATCTATCCGATGTTCGCAAAAACAGGCACCGCCGATCCAAAACGGATGGCGGTGCTTGCAAAATGCCCTCTGCACCGGAGTGCATGACTTATAATTACTTATTTATGTATTTATTCAATAAATGCCCATTCAAACAAGCTGGTTTTCCCGACGGATTTTGATGAATCCACGCAAAACCCTCGACAAGCGGTATGGGGTTTATTGGTCCGGCATGCGGCGGTTATTCACCAAAATTGCAGGCAAACTGTTCTCCAATGGCCTGCATGGCCTGGTTCTCATCCGGGCCATGCACTTTGACGGTGACGTTTTGGCCCTGTTCCAGCCCCAATGTCATCACATTAAGCAGGCTTTTTGCGTTGGCCTGTGTGCCGTCCGCTTTTTCCATAATGACATTGGATTGAAATTTCGTCACCGTCTTAACCAGAACCTGAGCGGGTCGCAGATGGAAGCCGTGCGCACCGGTGATCGTAAATTCTTTTGTAATCATCATTTCATTCCTTTCGCCGTCCGGTTACACAGCCGCAAGCGCATGGACCGCTACCAGGCAAGAGCGTTTCAGATGCAGCAGTTTCTTATAATTTTCAACGATGTTCCGGACCATCTCGCTGCTTTCGTTTAGGCCCGTAATCCGCCTGATCGCATATTTGATGCCCCCGTCCAGAATATCCATCTGGATATCCATGGCTTTCGGGTCGCCCTCATAATCAAAGGCAAATCCTGCGGCAATGGCGCAGGCGATCGCGTCGTAAGGAAGGTGCAGGTCGTTGCAGAGTTTCAGCGGCGACACCAAGCGGTCGTTGTTGGACAGTTTGCGGACGGGGTCGCGTCCCACGCGGTACAGTTCATCCTGCAGATAGTGGTTTTCAAATCTGCGGAGCAGTTTCTGTGCATACGCCTCCAGTGCGGGTTTATCCATATGGTGCTTTTGATGGAGCGCTTCCAGCGCCTCTTGATGATACGCACAGACCGTCTTGCGGATAAACTCATCGTGGATGGCTTCGTGGACGTATCGGTAGCCTTTTAAAAAGCCGATGTATGCAATCGCCGCATGCGCGCCGTTGAGCAAAAATAGTTTCCGCTCGAGATACGGTTCCAGATGTTCGACATAGCTGACGCCGTGTATATCCGGATTGTGTTTGACTTTTCCGGCTTCCACATCCCATTCAAAGAAATCTTCTACAGCCACGTCGATGGGGGAATCCTTAGCGAGAGTGACGTTTGGCACGATCCGGTCCACCGCGCTGTTTGGAAAACCGACCGTTTTTTCCAGATACGCATGGAAATCTGCGTCCGCGCCGTCCAGAATGGACTGTTTGAGGATGTCGGTCGCAAACAGGGCGTTTTCACAGGCGATGATGTCCAGGGGTGCTTCCGGATTTTTCTGCTGTCGCGCTTTCAGCAAAGGATACAGCAATTTGCCGGTGCTTTTAAGATTGTTTGCCCCAATCGACAGGGTGATCAGATCGGTCTGCACCACCGCGTCTTCCAGTTCTTCCGCCGCGCGCAGATGGATCGCCCGGACGTTTGGGATCGTTTCCTTGGCGGAACTCGTACTCAAGGTGATGACCTGATACTGTTTGAACTGATTGATCTGGTCCGCCAGCGGTTGGGAGATATCGACGAACGTGACCGTATACCCGGATTTCGAGAGGAGATAACCGATAAATCCTCTGCCGATGTTGCCGGCCCCGAAATGCAGTGCTTTCATTACATGATCCCCTCCTCGATGGTTGCCAGGATTTCTTCCGTATCGGTGGCATGGCGCATTTTCTGGACATTTGCGTCGTCCTGGATGGTCAGTGCGATCTTGGAGAGGATCTCAAGGTGCTCGTCGTTTTTGCCCGCGATGCCGATCACCAGATAAGCGACGTTGCCTGCGCCGAAATCCACACCGTCCGGATACTGCGCGATCACGATGCCGGTGTTGATGATGTCCTTTTTGTATTCGTTGATGGCGTGAGGAATAGCGATCCCGTTCCCGATATAGGTGGTAAATTCCGCCTCGCGGGCCTTCATGCCCTGGATATAGTCGGGCTGCACATACCCGCCCTGCACCAGGAGATTGCCGACCCGCTCAATGGCGGCGTCTTTCGATTCGGGTTTCAGGTGTAATTGAATATAGGTGGGAGCCAGAATTTGTTTATTCATGTTCAATCCTTCCTTCGTGTGTCGTTGCGGTATGCGGCGATGGTTGTTCAGCGGGTGGTCGGGCACAGACAGATTTTGCCGATTTTTTGCCTCACCTCCTCCGGTAAGCCGGTGCGAAGCGTTTCGATCAGTGCGGGGCGGTCGACCAGCGACATGCTGAGGTTGCCCAAACTTTCCAGAACCAGCGGATGTGCGGTTTCCTTTGCCAGAAGCACCACGAAGGTATCCACCGGTTCGTCGTTGGAGTGGGGATTGTGCAGCAGCATCTGCCCGCGCAGCCGGTAGATGCCGATATACGGTTCGGCCACCGTTTCCGAGCGCGTGTGCAATAAAGCCAGGCGGGAGTTGGGAATCACAACGCTGCCGATCTTCTCGCGTTTTAAAATCCGGTGTTCGATTTCTTCCCGGTCGGTCACCACGGATTTTTCGAGCAGACGGGAGGCAATGGTATGAATCAGGCCAGGCATATTCGTGGCGGTCACCGTTTCGATCCGCAGGGTCTCGAACATTTTCCCGATGGATTCCGATACCTGGTTGCCGACAGGATCCGGCGCGTGGGAAAGGGGAGCCACTTCGGCGCGCTTTTCTGTTTCCTGCTTGATGGAATCAATCGTTTGGCTGATCCGTTGGATATCCTCCGTGCTCAGGAACGGTGAAACGACAAAGACCCGGTCTTTGCGGTTTCGCTTGAGGTCTTTGATGTCTACGGTCGAAAGGATCAGGTCGTAAGGCTGGCTGTTTTCTTCCCAGCCTTTCAGCGAGTTGACGGTAATATGTTGAATGGTGGGGAACAGCTTTTGGATTTTTGCGGAAAGGATGCGTGCCGCGCCCATGCCGTTGGGGCAAATGATGAGTATGGAGATATCGTTGTAAAAGTTTTCTCCGCTGTCGAGCATATACCCGACATACATGGTGATGTTTCCGATCTCGTTTTCCGACAGGCGGATATTGTATTTTGAAAAAACCAGATTGCACGCGTGCTTTACGGCGTCGTACAGAGTTCCATAATAGCTGTGCACCTGGCCAAGCAGCGGGTTTTGAAGCTGGATGCCCAAGTAGGCCCTGCAAATGGAGGCATTTAATTGACGGGCCATTCCGTCGATCAACTGCCGGTCGTTCTGAAAGGCTGCGCCTTCTCTTTTCCGGATTTCATAGAGGACTTCTTCGCTCAGTTTTTCAAGCGGGATACCAAGGGCTTTAATCTTCTGGTCCATGCTGTGCTGGTACTGGTTGCCCGGAAGATGGATGAAGATATAGACCATCTCGTCTTCCGGCACCTGCATCTGCTCTTGCCGGAAGAACTGCTGTAGGCGGTTGAAAAGCGCCGGGTTATTCGAGCGTGCGTCCTGTTTGAACGCCGCCGAGAGCTGCAGGGAAGCTCCGTCAAGCGATTTTTTGAGCGATAGGGCGATGTAAAGGAATGCTTTCAGATATTCCATGTCGTCTTCATCGGCCAGCATATCCGCGACAAAGTCCAGCATATCGCGCGTGTGCCCGATGATTTTTTTTCCAAACAAGACATCGAACAGCAGTTTTGTGGTCAGCTCGTGCTTGGTCTGGTAGATGAAAGACAGCAGGTTTTCCGGCGGTTTATACGCGTAAATCACATCGACCAGAGCATTGCGTTTGTCCCATTCGGTGCCGTTTATCTGGATGCCGAATGTGCGCTGCCGGTCCATGGACAAATTGTGCTCCGGCAACCGTTTCTCGATTTTTTCCATGTACATGCTGATGGTCGCTTCCGTCACATCCATCTGGTAGCTGAAGAATGCGGATTTATAAGGTGCATCCGCCATGAGCAGCTGTGCCGTGATGAACAGGAGCCGCTGCTCCGTGGTAAGCAACTGCGGCTTGCAAATGTCGCCCAGGTCTTTTTTGATTTGTTCGACGGCCTGCTCCGTCCCTTCCATGTGCAAAAGCGGATTCTTGAAGACCAGTTTGACGGAATGGTTTTCTGCCATGTGATTGATGGCGGAAATTTCGCGCAGGATGGTGCGCTCGCTGATCTCCATCTGCTTTGATAATTGTCTGATGTCCACCAGACGAGTATCGGTCAGCAGAGTCAGTATATATTTTTGTCGTGCGCTGAATTTCACCATAAGCCTCACCATTTATTTCACAAACGCTGAATGGTAACCGAAGAATGGTTGCCAAGGCACCGCGCATGTGACGGTTTTCGCGGACCCGGAAAGAACATGCTGTTTTTTAAGCGTGCACCATGTGTTCTTTCAAAGAAACGATGTATGCATCGTATGTCTTATTGTCCAGAAAATTATTGACCGGGATAATCGTCGCGTTCGGTACGGTTCCGGCCGCCCGTTCGACCAGGCTCTGCTGGGTGAACACGACTTCGGCGTTTGCGGGAATCTCATTGACAGGGGCGTGTTTGACTTCAATGCCGGTCAGACCGGCGTCTTTCAGTTTTTTCCGGAGGAGCGTTTCGCCCATCGCCGAGGACCCCATGCCCGCGTCACAGGCAAAAACGATCAGATCGGGGATTTTGACAGGGGCGTCTTTGGGTTGCTGAGCCGGCAGGGTGGCGATGTAGTTGTCGTATGCTTTGTTATCCAAAAAGTTGTTGACGGTGATGATGGTCGCATTTGGCACCACGCTTGCCGCCCGTTCGGCCAGGCTCTGTTGAGTGAACACGATTTCCGCGTCTGCGGGGATCTCGTTCACCGGCGAGTGCCGCACTTCGATCTCGGTGATCCCGGCGTCTTTCAGTTTTTTCCGAAGAAGTGTCTCGCCCATTGCGGAAGAGCCCATGCCCGCGTCACACGCGAAGATGATGAGCGAGGGCATTTTGGAAACCGTTGCGGTTGTTGCTGCGGCGGCCTTTCCTTTGCTTTCCGCTTTCATTTGGGAAACTTTGCTCTGTGCGTCGGAAAGCGCCTGGTCGGCGTCTTCCGTATAGGCGGAGCGTTTGACAATGACCGAGGAGATCAGGAACGATACGACCGAGCCTACCGCAATGCCGAACAGGATGGGGAACAGGCCGCCCTTCGGACTCATCAGGATTACCGCGATGATGCTGCCCGGAGAGCAGGTGGCCACCAGGCCTGCGCCCGTTACCACAAAAGTGAAATCCGCCGCGATGCCGCCGCCGATCACGCCGAGGAGCAGGAGCGGGTTCATCAGGATATACGGGAAATAGATCTCATGGATACCGCCGAAGAAATGGATGAGAACGGCGCCGGGTGCCGAAGTTTTGGCCGTGCCCTTTCCAAAGAAGGCATAGGCAAGCAAAACACCAAGGCCTGGACCGGGGTCCGTTTCCAGCAGGAAGAAGATGGATTTCCCCACGGCTTTGGCCTGCGCGATGCCGATCGGATCGAAAATGCCGTGGTTGATGGCGTTGTTCAGGAACAAAACCTTTGCCGGTTCGACCAGGATGGCAATCAACGGCAGCATGTGGATGTTGGTAATCCACTGCGCCGCGGCGCCCAGCGCATCCGAAACGGTGGTCACAAAAGGCCCGACGAAAGAAAAACCAAGCAGTGCCAGAATGCCTGAAAAAATGCCGATCGAGAAGTTGTTCACCAGCATTTCAAAGCCGGCCGGGATTTTTCCGTCGATCGCTTTGTCGAAGCGCTTGATGATGTAACCGGCCAACGGTCCCATGATCATGGCTCCCAGAAACATGGTGATGGGGGAGCCGATGATCACGCCGATAGTCGCAATCGCTCCGGCTACGCCGCCGCGGGTGCCGTAAATGATCTTGCCGCCGGTATATCCGATCAGGAGAGGCAGAAGATAGGTGATCATGGGTGTGACCAGTTTGTTGAACGATGGGTTCGGCAGCCAGCCGGTCGGAATGAACAGGGCGGTGATAAGCCCCCAGGCGATAAAAGCACCAATGTTTGGCATCACCATGCCGGCCAAAAATCCGCCGAATTTTTGTACATGGGCTTTTGCGCTGCCGTGCTTTTGGGCTCCGGAAGCGGCTACGGCAGAACTAATATTCTCCATAAAATCATCCTCCTATTGTTTATGTTTTTGGTGTGGTTTTAATATATCATCCGCCGCTTTGGTTTACAAGAACGAGCACTTTAGAGTTGTCGTTGAAAATGAATGACAAAAAATAAGCACACCTAAAAAACAATTTATTGCAAATGCACAAATTCATTTCATTGGATGATCTGAACAAAAATGTAACGGCACAGGACCGTGGACGGAATTCCCGTAGATTATAAAAAGAATGGGTTTCTCACCGGGTGGGTTTCAGGCCGGAGACCTCGCTGATGCGTGAGCCAAATCCTTCCGCCAGAATGACGATTTTCCTTTCAACCGCTTTTGTATATTGTGGCCGGCGATGTTTCTGCCAATCCAAAGGTGATTCATCGAATGTTATCGTGAAAGATCAGGGCCTGCTTGAAAATGGGGCACACAGCATATATGGAAGCCGTTTTCATGGCCGCGCGGGGTTCATGGCAACGGCCGCATGTGAATATGGACTTGCTTCACGCCGTTTTTTATTTTATGATGTTAGAGACCGGTTGCTTTACATAAAGGAAACGCCGTGCCGAACGGGATTTTGCGGTGCGCACAGATAGATTAGGAAAGGGAGCAACTATGCTGACAGCGATCTTGTTTGACGATGAAAAACCGGATTTTCTCATGTTGGAGCGGTACCTGCGCGATACCGGCCGCGTGCAGGTGCTTGGCGCCTATCGGACCTATAGCGGGCTCATGGATGCGGCGCGGAACCAAAAACCGGATGTGGCGTTCCTGGATGTGGAGCCCCCGGAAAAAAGCGGGTTGGCGGCAGCGCGGGAGCTGCAGAAGGTTTCACCCGAAACCGACACGGTGTTTGTTTCGGCTTGCCGGCAGTATGCGCTGGACGCATTCGATCTCAACGCGGTGGACTATCTGCTCAAGCCGGTGCAAATCGGGCGGCTGATGCGGACCGTGGAGCGGCTGTGCGAAAGGCGCAGGCTGCGCACGGGAGAGGCCCTGGAGCCTCCGTCCGGCTTTCAACTGCGGTGTATGGGCGAATTTAACCTGTACGACGGCGAAAACGGCTTTTTGCACTGGCCGACCCAGAAGACACAGGAGCTGCTGGCTTTCCTTTGGCGCAACCGCGGGCGGACGGTCGGCACCTCTGTGCTGACGGAAACGCTTTGGCCCGAGCTGGACAATGTGCGCGCCCGCAACAACCTGTATACGACGATCTATAATCTGAAAAAGGAACTGGGCCGGTTTGTGGGCGAGGAAGTGGCCATCAGCAAAAGCAGCGGTGGTTACCAGCTTTTCACCACGCTTAAAAGCGATGCCGAATGCATCGAGGAGCTGCTGAAAACAGTGGGACAGGGTGAATTTGAAGAAGACCTGCGGCGCTACAGACAGGCGATGTCGCTCTATACCGGAAACCTGTTCGGCGCAGAAGACTATGCTTGGGCGCATGGCGCACAGGCTTTTCTGCTGGAACTTTTCCAAAAGCACGGGATGCGGCTCGCCAACCGCCTGCTGGGTAAAAACCGTTGGCGGGAAGCGCAGGAGATCCTCCAGTACCTGCTGCTGCGCGACCCCTGCTGTGAGGGCGCCTATATCCTGCTGATACGCACGCATGCTGTTGCCGGCGATGTTGCCGAAACGCGCCAGTGCTATATGCGGTATTGCAAGATGATGCAGAACGAGTTTGCCGTAACGCCGCGGGAACTGGACGAAATTCTCGGGAAAGCCGGCGCTTCCGCACGCAATGTACATAAGCCGCTTGACGCCTAGTGCGTATACGGCTCTCCAAAACCGGTAAATTCACTTTTTTCTCAGAATTGTTTTAGATTATATTTAGATGTATTTTGTATACTTTCCTTGTCCACTATGTGCTTCGGCGCGCGGGTCATACATGGCCTGTGCTGTGCATAGCGTTGCATTAGGCGGTTTATCCGGACATGCCGCCTCGCTGCGTCCGGCCGCGGGGGCCGACGCAAATGGACTCCGTGTATTTTCATAAGATGCGGGGCAAATGTGCAGGAGGGGAAAGCATGATAAAAGCAGTCAAAAGGAAATTGCTCTCCATGATGGCGGTCATCACGGCCGCGGCCGTGGGGCTGACGGCCATCGCGCCGTCACTGACGGCAGAGGCGGCAACCATCGGGTTCCCAATCTTCGATCAGATCACGCTGACCGATACCTCGAAAAACCTCAGTGTAACGGTCAACGATACGGGCAGCCCCGCGACGCTCGGCAGCGCGGCCAACCTGATCGGTACCGACGACAGCGTGAGCCTGTCCTATCATTTCACGATTGCAAACACCACGACCACCCAGCGGGTCAACAGCGGCGATACATACGGGTTCACCATCCCGTCCCAGCTCATTATGGCGGGGTATGCCGGACTGAGCAATTATCCTCTGAAAGACGGAAACGGCGATCAGGTCGCCACCGTCAATATCACACCGGCCGGTGTGGGCACGCTGACATTTTCGGATTATGTCAACGACCATTCCAACCTGACCGGCACCTTTACGTTTAACTCGACGTTTAACAAATCGAATATTTCCAACGGCACCACGGTGCCTGTCCAGTTTCAGGTGGACGGTTATGCACAGCCGTTTACCATCGACACCGTATTTTCGCAGAGCGCGCCGACCAACCAGAAGAGCGGCTCCGTTCCCGACGCGAACGGCAACATCACCTGGACGGTGCGGCTGAACACCTCCGGCAATACCATACCGGCGGGTTCATCCATCTCCGACCCGATCACGGGCTACCAGACCTATGTGCCGGGCACGTTCAAGATTACGGACGCGACCAAGAAAACCACGGTGCTTGACAGCGGCGCGGCGACCGACAGCAGCGTCTATACGGCGGGCAGCACGCCCACCGGGCTGAATGCCGTGACCGGCACGCTTGCTTATACGTTTGCGAACGGATTTACAGACAACGACGAGTATGACGTGACCTATCAGACGCATATCACCGACCCGTCGCAGTATTTCAGCGGTTCGCAGATCGGCAACACGCTGACATTCAAGCACGCGGGCTGGTCCGATCAGCAGGTGACGGCTTCCGGTGTCACGATTTCCAAGCCGAACTATATCACCAAAACCGGTTCATACGGCAGCGGAGCGGTCACCTGGACCATCCAGTACGACAACGACAGCACCCCCGAGGATCTGCACAACGTGGTCATCACCGACCCGATCCCGGCCGGGACGACGCTGCAAAATGTTTATCTGAACGGCAGCGCCACGCCGCTCACGCTGGACTCGAGCCCGGCAGCTGTTTCAAACGGCAGCGCGGGTTATAACAGCACGGGCTATCTGCCCGCGCCCGGAAAATACAGCGTCATCACAACCAGCAGCGGCAAAACCCTTGTTTACAACGCGGGGGAAATCACCTCGCAGCAGACGCTGAAGCTGGTCACCGCCATCGACAACCCCAACTACAACCAGGTGAACGACCCGGGCTACAGCAACACCGCGACGATCTGGGCCGGCGACAACGGCTATATCGCGGGCGGTGTGTCCTCCGGCAGCGCATCGGTCGGCACGGGGGTCAATGTCATCCAAAAATCGGTGCTGAGTCAATACGATCCCTCTACACACCAGATTCAGTGGAAGATTCTGATTAACAAGACCGGCCAGACCCTGCCGGCGGGCACGTTTGTCAGCGATACCATCCCCACCGGGCTTTCGTATGTGCCGGGTACATTTAAGTTGGTGGACGTCACGCAAAGCAACAGCGTGGTGTACGACAGCGGCGCTTCGGGCGACGGCGCCGTCTATTCGGCCGGGGCGATAAAGTACACGTTCGGGAGTGCCTTTACCGATCAGTATGCGATTACCTATACCACGGTGGTGAACGACCCGGCTGTTTACGCCAACAATGTCGTCAACAAGGCCTATCCCAACACTGCGGTGCTCAACCCCAATAACAGCAGCAATACCAGCTCGTCCACCGCGACGGCGTATGTCACCAGCAACACACTGAAAAAATCGGGGTCATACGACCATGTAAACCGTGCAATCAACTGGACCGTCACGGTCAACCAGGACAAAACGCAGCTTGACAATGTTGTCGTCAAAGACCTGCTCAACGGCACGGGCATGTCCAACTTCGCGCTGGATCAAAGCTCCGTGAAGGCTACGGACAGCCACGGCAACCCGGTGTCCTTCACCGATGATTTTACCAATGGGCTTACGGTCAATCTGGGCAATATCAGCGATCAGATCACCATCACGTTCAGCACCAAGCTGACCCCGGATGCGTTCACCTATTTTGTAACAAACAACGCGAACCAGACGATCAGCACCTCCAACCAGGCCACCATGACCACCGACACCTGGCCGGACCACACTGTCACCTCCAACACCGCGCAGGTGCAGATCAGCAACACGGTGGTGAGCAAGAGCGGCTCGACATCCACAAGCAGCAATGTGGATTACATCGATTGGAGCGTGCAGATCAACCAGAACGCCGTGCAGATCTCCAACGGCGTGATTTCCGATACGCTGCCCGCCGGGCTGACGCTCGACACCTCCAGCGTCAAGCTGTATCAGCAGACGCTCCAGACCGATGGCACGTATGCCGCGAATCCCACGCAGGTTAATCAAAGCAACTATTCCATGACGTATGACGCCACTTCCGGCAATTTTGTCTTCACGCTGCCTGCGTCGATCACATCGCCCTATCTGCTCACGTTCCGCACGTATATCAGCTCCAGCTATTACAACAAGACGGCAACGTTCAGCAACTACGTCACATTTAATGGCACCGGTTTCACGCAGACCAGCAACACGACATCCGGCGGTACGCGGTATTACGGCGCGAGTGGCAGCGCCGACGGTACGTACGGCACGATCACGATCCTCAAAAAAGATACTTCCAATACCAAAATCCTTCCCGGTGCTACGTTTACCATGAATGACGGCTATTCCACCCGTACGGCCACGACCGACAGCAACGGGCAGGCGAATTTCGGCATGCTGCGCTTTGGCACCTATACGTTCACGGAAACGAAAGCCCCGGACAACTACCAGTTGGACAGTACGCCGTTCCAGGTGACGGTCGGCAGCACGACCCCAACCGTGACCTATACCAAAACGGATACGCTGAAAAACGGCACCATCCAGTTCACCAAACTCGGCGATAACGGTACGGGTCTCGCGGGTGCGGTCTTTACGCTCTATCAGGCCGACGGGACGACTCCGGTAACCAAAAACAACGTGAACGTTACCGCCACCTCCAACCAATATGGACAGGTGGAGTTCGACAATATCCCGTACGGCACCTATGTCATCAAGGAGACCGCGACGCCGGACGGCTATCTTCCCATTACGATCGGTGGCGTGCAGCTGCTCGACAGCAACGCGAGCATCGACACCGCCAACGGCAACACGCTGAATCTGGATACGGGCACCTATGACGGGACGCATGTGCTGGCCGCGTCGGCCCGCACAGACGCGGCCGGCGGCTCGATCACCGTCACCAAGGTGGACCAGAGCAGCCCCTCGACCACGCTGACGGGTGCAGTGTTTGTGCTGATGCAAAACGGTTCGCAGGTGGGCTCGCCGCAGACGACCGGCCAGAACGGCGTGGCGAAGTTCACCGGGCTCGCATCCGGCACCTATACCCTGCATGAGCAGACACCGCCGACGGATTACGGCACGGCGGCCGATTATACATTTACCATTGACGGAACCAAGCCGCTGGCGCAGCGCAATCTGACCTATACCGCCACCGATGCGAAACTGACCGGCACGGTCACGTTTAAGAAAGTGGACGGTTCCGGAAACGGGCTGGGCGGCGCCGTGTTCCGGCTGCGCACCTCCGGCGGAACACCGGTTGCAGACGCTACGTCCAGTTCGGACCCGGCGACGCTCGGGCAGGTCACGTTTACCGGTGTGCCATATGGCGACGGGTATACGATCGAAGAGGTCACGGGCGTCCGCAACCATGCCATGATGGCGCAGCCGTATACGTTCAGTCTGCATCAGCCGTCGCTGGATCTGGACGCCTTGAATACGGCGAATCACGTGAGCCCCAACCCGTTTATCAACACACTGAAAACGGCAAATGTCTGGTTTTCCAAGACAGACGGCGCTTCCGCGCTGGACGGCGCGACCTTCGGGCTGTATACCGACGCCGGAATGACCCACCAGATCGGGATGGCGACATCCGTCGGCGGCAAGGTCACGTTCGGCAATGTGCCGTACAGCGACAGCCCGTACTACGTGCAGGAACTGAGCACCCCGGACGACGCGCATTACCAGAAGGCGGCTTCGTTCTCCTTCTATCTCAACGACAATACGCTCGGCGTCAGCAACGGCGCGGTGCAACTGACCAAAACCAACACGTCGGCATTGAGCGGCGGCGTCTCCCCGTTTGACGCAAACGGCAATGTGGCGGATGCCCCGCAGGGCAGCATCACGGTGCGGAAAACAGATGCCCAGATCGGCAGCGTGCTGCAAAGCGCCGCGTTCCAACTGCTGGACGCCAATAAAAACGTACTTGCCACCGGCTCGACCAATGCTTACGGCTTGCTGGTATTCGGCAACCTGAGACTGAACGCGACCGGCAATACGGTCTTTTATCTGCATGAACTCAATCCGCCGGCCGACTATGCTCTGCTGACGCTCGATACGCAGGTGGTTTTGAATTACGCGAACAGCAAGGCCAATCTGTCCAATCTTGACGTGACCCAGCCGGTCGGCAACACACTCAAGACCGGCACCATCCAGTTTACCAAGCGCGGCACCGGAGACGTCGCGCTGCAGGGAGCGGTCTATACGCTCTACACCAAGACCGCGTCCGGCGGCAAAGGAAGCGCGCTGGCCGCGACCGATACGCGCCCCAATCCTGTCACGTCGGGTCAAAACGGCCTGGTGCAGTTTACCAATGTGCCCTACGGCGACTATATCATAGAAGAGACCGGCACCCAGAGCGGTACTCCGGCGGCGGATTATACGGTGAGCAGCGCTGAAATCTCCGTTGGCCTGCACGACGCATCCGGCGGCACCGTGACCCTTCCGGATGTGACCGATACGCTCAAGACCGGCAGCGTCCAGTTTACGAAAAAAGCGGCGGACGGCAGCAACCTTGCGGGCGCGACGTTCACGCTCACGGGCGCGGGCGGCTACTCGCAGCAGGTGACTTCGGACCAGAACGGCCTGGTGAAATTCACGGATGTGCCTTATGGCGAATACACGCTGACGGAAACAGGCGCGCCGGTGGACTACACCATCGTGGCGCCGGTGGCGGTCTCGCTGCACGACAGCACGACGAACGGCACCGGTTCGCTCACCATGCACGACATGGTGGACGCGCTCAAGACCGGCGCCATCCAGTTTACGAAGAACGGGGCAGGCGGACCGCTGGACGGCGTGACCTTCACGCTTTACGATGCGGACGGCGTCCACCCCATTGCCGACAGCAATGGCAAAGCGATCACGGCGGTGTCCGGCCAGAACGGGCAGGCGGGCGTAGTGCGGTTCACCAACATCCCGTATGGGAACTATAAGATTTGGGAAACCGGCACGCCGGCGGATTATCTCCCCTACACCGCAGCCATCCCGGTGAGCCTGCACGACGGCCAAGTGGATGCGGACGATACCTTGCAGCTCAATGCGGTTACCAATACGCTCAAGACCGGCACCGTCCAGTTTACCAAGAAAGCGGCGGACGGCAGCAATCTCGCGGGCGCGACGTTCACGCTCACAAGCGCGGGCGGCTACTCGCAGCAGGTGACTTCGGACCAGAACGGCCTGGTGAAATTCACGGATGTGCCTTATGGCGAATACACGCTGACGGAAACAGGCGCGCCGGCGGACTACACCATCGTGGTGCCGGTGGCGGTCTCGCTGCATGACAGCACGACGAACGGCACCGGTTCGCTCACCATGCACGACATGGTGGACGCGCTCAAGACCGGCACCGTCCAGTTTACCAAGAAAGCGGCGGACGGCAGCAATCTCGCGGGCGCGACGTTCACGCTCACGGGCGCGGGCGGCTACTCGCAGCAGGTGACTTCGGACCAGAACGGCCTGGTGAAATTCACGGATGTGCCTTATGGCGAATATACGCTGACGGAAACGGGCGCGCCGGCGGACTACACCATCGTGGCGCCGGTGGCGGTCTCGCTGCACGATAGCACGACGAACGGCACCGGTTCGCTTACCATGCACGACATGGTGGACGCGCTCAAGACCGGCACCGTCCAGTTTACCAAGAAAGCGGCGGATGGCAGCAATCTCGCGGGCGCGACGTTCACGCTCACGGGCGCGAGCGGCTACTCGCAGCAGGTGACCTCTGATAAAAATGGCCTGGTGAAATTCACGGATGTGCCTTATGGCGAATACACGCTGACGGAAACGGGCGCGCCGGCGGACTACACCATCGTGGCGCCGGTGGCGGTTTCGCTGCACGACAGCACGACGGGCGGCACCGGTTCGCTCACCATGCACGACATGGTGGACGCGCTCAAGACCGGCACCGTCCAGTTTACCAAGAAAGCGGCGGACGGCAGCAATCTCGCGGGCGCGACGTTCACGCTCACGGGCGCGAGCGGCTACTCGCAGCAGGTGACTTCGGACCAGAGCGGCCTGGTGAAATTCACGGATGTGCCTTATGGCGAATACACGCTGACGGAAACGGGCGCGCCGGCGGACTACACCATCGTGGCGCCGGTGGCGGTCTCGCTGCACGATAGCACGACGAACGGTACCGGTTCGCTCACCATGCACGACATGGTGGACGCGCTCAAGACCGGTACCGTCCAGTTTACCAAGAAAGCGGCGGACGGCAGCAATCTCGCGGGCGCGACGTTCACGCTCACGGGCGCGGGCGGCTACTCGCAGCAGGTGACCTCTGATAAAAATGGCCTGGTGAAATTCACGGATGTGCCTTATGGCGAATACACACTGACAGAAACGGGCGCGCCGGCGGACTACACCATCGTGGCGCCGGTGGCGGTTTCGCTGCACAACAGCACGACGAACGGCACCGGTTCGCTCACCATGCACGACATGGTGGACGCGCTCAAGACCGGCACCATCCAGTTTACGAAGTGGGCGCAGAACGGCGGTGTGCTGCCCGGAGCGACCTTTACGCTGACCGGCGGATCGGTCAGCAAGACCGCCACCTCCGACCAAAACGGCGTGGTAAAGTTCACGGATGTGCCCTATGGCGACTATGTAATCACCGAAACCGGCGTGCCCGCCAACTATGTGGCGGTCAGCCCCATCTCCGTTTCACTGCATGACGGTAATACATCCATCCACAGCGGCACTCTGGATCTGGGGCGTGTGACTGACACGATCAAGACCGGTGATGTTGTGGTCCACGATGGCGGCGAAACGCCGGGTCAGGTCGTTACGATCTATGACCAGAACGGCAACCCGATTGCGTCCGGCGTAACGGATGCGAACGGCAATGTGGTGTTCCACGATGTGCCCTATGGCAGCTACGTGGTGAAAATCGGCGACAAGATCGTCCCGGTAGCTCTCAACTCCCCGACAGCCAACGTGGATCTTGCGGCAAACCCATACACCGGTATGACGGGCGAAGATCTGCCTCCCTACGCGGCGCTGGGTGCGCTGATGCTGGCTCTGGGCGGCGCGACGCTGGCCCTGAAGCGCCGGCGGAAACATGAATAATCAATAAAATGCCAATCTTCCGGCAGGGAAGACTGAACAGGGCCGCCACTCAATGGCGGCCCTGTTTTATGTCCGGACGAGACTTGAACTTGTAAATAATGGAATTCATGTTGCCAGCCGTGTGCATTCATGGTATACTGATTTGAAGCCTGCGGGCCATCGTGGGCCGGGGTTTGCTCTCCGGGGATAAGAGCGGGTCATTTTCTTGTAAGGAGGATCACCTGTTTATGAAAGCAGCAGGGAACAACAGGCCGCCCGCTTCTAAAAAAGCCGCGTCCGGCTCCAAAAAGACGGAGCGGCATGTTGCGAACAAGATCGGCAAGGTATTCCTGACACTTTTCCTTTTAGTGGTCATCACGGGGTCAATCGTGGTGGGCACGCTCGCCGTATATATTTTAGTGTTTGTTAAGCCGGAAAATATTGACCTGACAAACGCACAGCTCAAATTCACCAGCATGATCTATGCGAACGACAGCAGCGGCAATCCGCAGTTGGTCTCTCAGATCAACGGGGGCGAAAACCGCATCTGGGTCAGCATCGACCAGATGCCGGACAATCTGAAGAACGCATTCATCAGCACCGAAGACCAGCGCTTTTATGAGCACGAGGGCGTAGATTGGAAGCGGACCATCGGCGCCTTCGCCAACTTTTTTCTGCACTTTTACAGCACCGACCAGGGCGGCTCCACCATCACGCAGCAGCTTATCAAAAACATCAACGGCGATACGTATAACCGCAAGCCGGGCGTGAAGATCGCCGAAATCGTCACCGCGCTCAATCTCGAGAAAAAGTTTTCGAAAGACCAGATCCTCGAGAGCTATCTCAACACCATCCCGTTGGGCGGCAGCAGTTACGGCGTGGAGGCGGCGTCGGAGTCGTATTTCGGCAAAAGCGCCAAGGATCTCGACTTGGCGCAGTGCGCCGTGCTTGCGGGGCTGACACAGGCGCCCAACAGCTACAACCCGCTCAAACATCCGGACAAGGCCAAGACCAGGCAGGCTTATGTGCTCAAAAATATGCTTGACCAGAAGATGATCACACAGGCGCAGTATAACCAGGCGCTGGCCGAGCCGCTCACCTATGTGGGGCAGCAGCCCGCCATCCGCAGCTGGTTCGTGGACCAGGTGATCAACGACGTCATTGACGATCTGGTGACGCAGAAGGGCTATATGCGTACCCGGGCGACGAGCATGGTGCTCAACGGCGGGCTGAAGATTTATTCCACGCTGAATCCCACCGTGCAGACCGCGATGGACAATGTCTACCAGACGAACGCGAACAGCAGCGACATCTGGCTGGCCGGCAAAAACGGTACGTATCAGTCCGCCATGGTCATCATGGATTATTCCGGCGCGGTGCTGGGCCTTGAGGGCGCACGCGGAGCCAAGACCACCAACCTCGGGTTCAGCCGCGCGACCGATATGCTGCGCTCCCCGGGTTCTTCCATCAAGCCCATTGGGGTATATGGCCCGGCGATTGAACAGGGGCTCATTTCCTGGTCGAGCACCTTCCAGGATTCGCCGCCTATCACCCTCAACGGTTCCCCGTGGCCGCACAACGACGATTCCTGGTCCTATCAGACCATGACGGTGCCGGAAGCGCTGGCACAGTCCAAGAACACCATCGCCGTACGGATCGAACAACTGGTCAAACCGGCTACTACGGTCAATTTCCTCACCAACAAGCTGGGCTTCACCACACTGGTGACAAAGGCGGATAAAAACGGCAACAGCGATATGGGCCTGGCCGTGGGAATCGGTTCGCTTACCAAGGGTGTTTCGGTGGAAACCATGGCGGCGGCCTACCAGCCGTTTGGCGACGGCGGGCTGTACAACAAACCCTATACTTACACCAAAGTGCTCGACAGCAACGGCAACGTGCTGCTGGAGAATAAGGCGACCGGCACCCGCGCGTTCTCCCAGGAAACGTCCACCATTGTCAACCGGCTGCTGCAAAACGATGTTACCAACGGCACCGGCGTGAAAGCGCAGCTTTCCAGCACTACGGTGGGCGGCAAGACCGGTACCACCGATAACGGCTGGGACCGCTGGTTTGTCGGCATCACACCCGATTATGTCGGGGCCACATGGTGTGGTTATGATGACAACAAGGAAATGTACACCAGAGACAACCCATCGGTTATTGCATGGCACGCCGTGATGCAGAAGATTCAGTCCGCCCTGCCGTATAAGACCTTCCCCGTCTGGGGGGATGTGGTGCAGGGGGCGGACGGCGGCTGGTACAAAGCCGGCACACAGCCTCAGTAATCGGATAGACTACAGGGCATCCTTCAGAGAAAGCCGCCCCCACAACGCGCATGGCGTGCGTTGTGGGGGCGGCTTTCTCTGCGTTTGTCAGTGTCCGGGCAGGATGATGGCGGCAGTGGCGTGGTCGGCATCCATGGGGTTGGGTACGCCGGGGATGGCAGCCGTGCTGGTGTACTGCCACATCACATGTGTTTTCCAGGCGCCGGCCTGCGTTGGTACCGGTCCGTTGTAATCGGCAACCCACAGCCCGTATTTTGATAAAGCGGGATCGGACAAATACTTGTCCGCAAACTTTCTGGAACAGTAGATCAGCAACGACTGGCCGGACAGCTTTTCAAACTCCTTGTTGAACGCCAGCACCGAAGTCGTAAGCGCCGCAGGAGTAAGGTTGTTGTTTTCCTCCACGTCAATCGCGGGGAAAAACGTGTAGCTGTATGCCTTGATGGTTTGGTAAAAATGATCGGCCTGCCGGACGGCGTCCTGCGAGTCGCTCGAGGGCCAGAAATAATGGAAAAAACCGATAGGCAGCCCCGCCTTTGCCGCCGCATCCGTATACGGGCCCAACATGGGGTCGACATAGGTGGCACCTTCGGTGGCTTTCATATACAGGCCGGCCGCGGCAGTTTTGAGCGACGTCCAGTCGGCGATGGTGTCGTGGTGGGAGATGTCCACCACTTCAAAACGGGCGCTTTGCGGAGCGGCGACGGCTTTGGTGGGCGCTGCCGGCAAAGCGGAGGAACTTGGAAGAACGGCCGGGGAGGAAATGGTGCTCGGATTCGAGGTGTTTACCGTTTCTGCGCGGGTCATGTTGCCGGGGATGACCCGCAGCACGATACCACAGGCTGCCGCGTAAAAGCCGACGGACAGCAGCAGCGGCCGCACGATTTTTTTCATCGGTCCACCCTCCGTTTTGTCCTGTCGCTTTTTGATACCGGATATGAGGGGGACGGCGCGGCGGCCGCAGATCTTTCGGAGGACCCGCGCACCCGGAACAGAGAGCATCCACCCCTGTCATGTATATGCCATGTGCCGGGAAATATACACGAAAACCATTTGGCCGGCATATGCGGGCGGGAGGGAAGAGGTGCGTGTATCGGACCGGTGCAGTACGGCGGTGCGGCGCATATCTTGTAACAGGCGGCTTTCCCGGATAAAGCCGCCTGCGGGAAAGGGGGCGTGCGCTTATGCCGATGGTGCCCTATCTGCCGGAAAACGGTGTGCAATACGCGCGCCGGTTCGCGCTGCACGAGCAGGTGCCCGAAGAAAACCGCCTGTTTTATTACAGCCAGGGCGACAACTGCACCAATTTCATCAGCCAGTGTGTCTGGGCCGCGTATAGCGGCTGGCTGTCATACGCGCCAACGGCGGTGAATGCCTCCCGCATCCGTGAGGATGTGCGGATGGTCACCGGTGTGTGGTACGGCTCCTACTGGCATATCGAGTCCACCCGCTGGTGCCGTGTGGAAGAATTTTACACATATGCCACGGCGGCGAAACCCCGCGGCCCGGCGGCAGTGCAGATTGCGGCCGGAACGTTTGATACGGTCGCCCCTTCCGTGCTGCGGCGGGGCGACGTGGTGCAACTGGTGGTGGCGACCTATATGCCGGACCGGTTCGGGCACGGCCTGTATGTCACCGAACCGGGAACAAGCTGGGATGGTGTACGCGTCTGCTGCCAGAGTTACGACCGGCTGGACGCGCCGATGTCATCGTTTGCGCTGTATCCGCAGGTCTATACGCGCCTGCGGGTGCTGCGTTTTTCGTCGGCAGTGTGGTGAAACAGCAAACGGGCCGCCCGGTAAGGGCGGCCCGTTTGCGATCTATATGTCAAGCCTGTTCCAGGCGCGCGGCCAGCACGGTGATGTCATCATCATGCCCGTCGTCCCGGTGGCGTTTTGCCATCAAGGCAAGGTCCCGTGCGAAAACGGTCATGGAGCCGCCCTCGAACTGTGTGATGGCCCGCATCAGCCACACATCGTCGCCCACGGCGGCGCCGTCCGAAACCAGAACCAATAGGTCGTCGTGGCCCAGCCGGATGTCGGAGTGTGCAAACCCGGTGTTTTCCAGAATGCCCACCGGCAGCGAGTGCTGTACGATGCGCTCGGCGCGGCCGCGCCGCCGCAGGTAGGTGGGCGGCGCCCCCGCCTTGAACAGCTCCACCGCGCCGGCGTAAAGGTCCACGGCGGCGATGTCCAGTGTGGCAAACGATTCGTCTTCCGATTTGAGCATCAGCGCGGAATTGACCGCCCGCAGCGCCGCCGAGAACCCGAACCCGGCGCGCAGCAGGCGGGAGATAAGATCCACGGCGAGGTTCGCGTCCACCGCCGCGCTGCCGCCTACGCCCATGCCGTCGCTGAGCAGGAGAACGGCCCGCCCGTTTTCCTCGAATGCGAAAGCCGCGTCGCCGCAGAGCTTCTCACCGCTTTTACGGATGGAATACTGTCCGTATTCGATCTGGTAAAGCGCTTTCTGCCGGAAGCGGAGGACGGTTTCCCGCCCGGAAAGGGAGACCTTTGGCCCATCCAGCCTGCGGCCGCAGGCAACCGACAGCTCCGCGGCCAGTTCCGTGCGGTTGATGGGAGATTTGGGGTACGTGCTCACGCGGGCTTCCACCGACATATGCCCCTTTTCATCCAGCCGACAGGCGGCCTGCTCGGCGGCAAGCCCGCAGGTGGCGAATGCCGCGCGCACCGGCTCGGGGGCCAGGTCCACCTGTTTGGTTACGGCGCTCTCGCCCAGCTCGGAGAGAAATGAGGCGATCACGTTCCACTGCTCGGAGAGCATGCGCCGCAGCCCGTTGATCTGCCTCCGGGCCGCATTGCGTGCGGTGTATTCGCTGTAACAGCGGTTGATTGCCTCCAGCAGTTCGCCCAGCCGGCAGCACCGCCCGGAAAAATGTTTGGGTACATCCTTGCGCGTGGCGGTGCCGGAGGCGCGCAGGGCAACGCCCAGGTGGTTCATGGCGTCCATCGTGTCGTTGTAGGCGGTGTTCCAGCAATAGGCCCGCATGCCGCAGCGATGGCAGGCGCGGTCGGAGGCTTCGTCAAATACATGTTGTAGGGTATCGTCGCTCCGCATGGTTGCCAGACGCTCTCCCACGCGGGAGATGGTGTCCGCAACGTCGCGCAGGGCCTGCGAAGCCTCCATCAGGCGTGAACGCGCGGTGTTTTTCGAGCTGACGCGCTCATCAGCGGCCACAAATAGCGCCGAAAGGCGGCAGAGTAGTTTGTCCGGCAGCAGCAGAAACAGGACGGAAGCTGCGATGACCTCCACGATATCGGCGGTTACCTGCGAGCTGCCGCCCATGTTGGCGCCGGCCGCCGCATTGGCCAGCACGAACGCCAGCGCGCAGCCAAAGCGGCCCAGCGGCGCGAAGAAACCTGCAATCAGTCCGCCGAAGCCATACCCGGCAAGCACAGGCGCCATATCCTGCCCGCCAAGCCCAAGCACCAGCCCCATGGAAGCGCCTGCGGCGCAGCCCGCTCCCGCGCCGCCGAACCGCGCCGCGATCAGAATGGCCAGCACGCCCGCGATTCGCCCGAGGGAGATGCCGTGCACTGCAAGCGGCTGGAGCGCCAGCAGCAGCACGCAGAAGCTGATAAGCACGCTGACGAGATCGCGCCGCCTAAGCCCCCACAGCTTGGAGGGCTGGCTGAGGAACGGCGCCGCCTTTTCAAAGAAATACGCGCTGCATCCACAAAGGATCATCTCCGCGAAGCAGAGCGCGGCGTCGTGGGTCTGCATGCCGTTGGCAAGCACCACCGCTGCGCCCGTGAGGCCTGAGGCTGCGGCCGCGCACGCCGGCGCGTAAACGGCGCTGCGGCCGCCCATGCCCGCACAGAGCAGGCGGAATACCAGAGCCGCGCCCATGGCGGCTATGTAGCGTATCGGATAGGCCGGGCCGTGCGGTAGCACTGTGCCGAACACTGCGCCCAGCAGAATGAACGGTAACGCCTTTTTTTTCGCTGCCGTCACGGCGGCAATGCCAAAGGGTGCCAGGTCGCCGAACACCAGCGCGCGCGACGCCATGAAGCCCGCCCCGAAGCAAGCCGCCGCAAAGGCCAGCCCATGCGGGAGATCTCCTTCCAGTCCTGCGGCCCATGTCCCGGAAATTTGCAGCAATCCTGATTTTTTCAACATCTGATCCACCTTCCTGTGTGCAACGGCCTGTGCGGTGCGTTCCAGCCGGTCGTCCGTCTCCCCGGCAAAAAAACGGGCGGTGTGCACTCTCGAGTATACAGGATGAATGTGGAAAATATTGTAATAACAAGAACGAAAAGAATGGAATATTTTGGAATATTCGGGCAACACAAAGCCCGCCTTCCGCTGGCTGCGGGGGCGGGCCCTGCGTATATGGAAAAAGTGGACGGAAATCAATAGGTTGTTGTGCAGGCGGTCAGGAGGGGAGTTCCATGTCTGCTTCCCGGGTATCCTCCGCGCGGGAGATTTCCCTGGAGGTCTTGAAATGGGTGACGATGACGATCAGGGAGAACATTGCCGCCAGCACCGCCAGCAGATAGGCAACGTCATAGGCGGCATAGTTGCCGTGAAAGCCGCTGATGACTTCGCGGAGCAGTCGCACCGAATAGGTCATGGGCAGCAGCGGGCTGATGACCTGGAAGAACTTCGGCGTGGTCTCCAGCGGAAAAGTGCCGGCGCTGGAGGTGAGTTGAAGCACCAGCAACACAACGGAAATGAAACTGCCGAAAATGCCCAGGGAGGTTACACAGAAGAGGATGACCGAAACAAATGTGAAAGCGACCAGAATATTGGTGAGCATATACAGCGGCATGTTCTGCACCTGAAAATGGAGTGTGAGCGGCAGAACAACAGAGAGCACCACCCCCTGCAGGAAGGCCATGACATAATAGAACGCTACGCGCAGCATAGCGAAACGGCGCATTTCCAGGGGACTGCCCGGCTTACCTTTGCCGAGCTGAAGCCCGGCGATCATCATCAATGCGCCCGCCCAGAGCGAGATGGAGATAAAATAAGGTGCAAAGCCGATGCCGTAGTTGGGTACATGGTAGACACTGGCGGACTGCACTTTGAGCGGGGCGGAGGCATAACGGTCCAGCCCGTTCAGCGACTGGATCTGGATGTTGGCGTCAGCCAGGCTGTCGCTCACGCCCTGTGTAGCGGAGGAAAGCCCGTTTGCGAGCTCTGCGACGCCGTTGCGCAGGGGAGAGAAGCCGGCGAGAAGCTGCTGAGCGCCGGTGGTCAGGCTGCCGCTTCCGGAAATGGCGCTTGCGGTGCCTGCGGCCAGCTGGTTCGCACCCGAAGCGAGAGCGGGTATGCCGGTGGAGAGCTGCGCCGCGCCGGAGGAGAGCGACGCGCTGCCCGCGGCCGCGCCAGACAGGCCTGCGGCCAGTTGGTTCGCGCCCGAAGCAAGAGCGGGCATGCCGGCGGAGAGCTGCGCCGCGCCGGAAGAGAGCGAAGAACCGCCGGAGGCCGCGCTTGCAGTGCCTGCCGCCAGTTGGCTTGCGCCGGATGCTGCGGAAATCAGGCCGCCGTTCAGGCTGGAGGAACCGGAAGCCAGCTGGCTGATGCCGTCGTAAAGCGTGGGGTTGGATGCATCGCCGCTGGTTTTGGTCTGCGCGGCGATGGCAGCGGCTCCGTCGGACAGATTTTTGACATTGTCGTACAGCGTGGCGGTGTTGCCGCCGGATTTCAGCTGCGCGGCCAATGCGTCCATACCGGCCTTCAGGCTGTTGATATTGTCATACAGCGAGGGAGAGGACGGATTGCCGCTGGTCCGGAACTGCGCCGCCAATTTGGATGTGCCGGCGGCCAGAGTTTGCCCGGCCGCAACAACGTTGTTTTGGTTGAGGGAGGGGACAATCTGGCTGTTGACGGTCCCGGCGATCTGCGCGCCGGCCGCCTGTTCGTCGGCGGGCAGGTCGCTTGCGCTGAACGTATAACTGCCGCCCTTGGCCAGTGCCGAGACAAAATCGGTTTCGGAAATGGAAGGGTTACCGGCGATGACTGCGGCCGCATCATACAGGCTCACGAAAACGGCCGCGTTGTTGAGTGCGTCGGTGCTGTTCGTGGTCGCATAGGTGTAAAGGGCGGCGGCGGCCTGTTGGCGGTAAGATTGCAGCACGCCCGCCGTGAGCTGCTGCGCGAGGGCGGTGTTGCCGTTCGAGGCGCTTTGCAGTGCCGCGAATGTGGAGGCGGTGCCGGCATACAGCGTGCCTGCCGCAAGGGAGGAATAGGACTGTGCGCCGGTGTTCAGTTGGCCGATGCTGTCCGCCAGCGTGGGGCTGGTGGTGGAGCCGGTGGTTTGGAACTGGCTTTGCAGTTGTGCAAGGCCGTTGTCGAGCTGGGTGATGCTGTCTGCCAGCGTGGGGTTGGACGTGGAGCCGGTGATTTGAAGGGCCGCCAAAAGCCGGGCAAGCCCATCCGACAACTGGTTGACGCCGGGTGTAAACTGGCTGACAAATTGCTGCTGCAGCGCCGCCGCGCCGCTTGAGACCTGTGCCGCGCCGCCCGCCGCGTCATTCACACCGGAGGAAAGACTTTGTGCGCCGGTGTTCAGCGTTTGCAGGCCGGTGTTGAGGGAGGCCGCGCCGTTTGCGACCTGTGCCGCGCCGCCCGCCGCCTGGTTCGTACCGGAAGAAAGGCTCTGCGCGCCGGTGTTCAGCGCCTGCAGGCCGGTGTTGAGCGAGGCCGCGCCGCTTGCGACCTGTGCCGCGCCGCTTGCCGCCTGGCTCGCGCCGGAGGCAAGGCTGTTTGCGCCGTTGCCCAGTGTTTGCAGGCCGCTGCCCAGCGTGGATGCGCCGCTTGCGACCTGCGCCGCGCCGCTCTGTGCCTGCCCGATGCCGGAGGACAGGGCGTTTGCACCGTCGGAAAGCTGGCTGAGCCCGTTGTGCAGGGTCTGCAGGCTGGCAGGCGTGGCGCGCAGCTTGTCGGAGAGCGATGCGGTGATGCTCTGGTCCACGCTCATCCGCGTTTGTTCTTCCAGCCGCGTCATGGCGCTGCTGATGATCTTGGATGCGGTGTAGTTGTTTTTTTCATTGCTGAGGTATTGGATTACAGGGGTTTTCTTGTCGGTGGTGGAGGCAGAGGCGATGTCGGCCGAAAAGGTCTCCGGAATGAAGACTGCCGAGTAGTAGTTGCCCGCTTCCACGCCCGCGCGGGCGTCGGCGTCGTTATCCAGGAAGACCCATTTCAGGTCGTCGCTTTTTTTCATGTTCCGGACCATTTCGCCGCCCAGATTGCGCTGTTCGTTGTTGATGGATGCGCCTTTGTCATCGTTCACCACGGCCACGGGTATTTTCGACAGATTGCCGTATGGGTCCCAGAAGGCCCAGAGGTAGAAAAAGCTGTACAGGATCGGGATGATGGTGACCCCCAACAGGATGACGACGATGCGGGGATATGGGATGTGTTTGCGCAAAAGACTCACCTCGTTCGGTTGATACGCGGGCGTGGTTTACGACGGCTGCTTTTCGCCATCGGGCAGGATCAGCCCGTGTTGCAGAAAATTGCGGACGGCTTCCGCCACCTGCCCTTCGTCCAGGGGTTCGTGTTTTTCCTCCCATTCAAAGGCGAGGGCGGAATAGATGTGCACGATGACAAAGCTGAGCACCTTGGGGTTGCACGGGCGAACTTTACCGTTCCGCACAGCCTGCTCAAGGAGCTTCTCGATGTAGCTTGTGATGTCGCTGTCCAGAATGTTGGTGACACGCCGCGCAAGGGCAAAATGCATTTCGTGGGCTTCCCGCACCACGCGGTAGAGGAATTTCTGCTCCCGCCGGTATTTCAGCAGGTTGTAGATGACGGTGTGGAACTGTTCGTCAATGGAAAGATTCTGCTTTTCCACTTCGTGAACAAAACGGCCCATCTCGTCGATGAACTCTTGCACCAAGTAGAGAAACAGTTCCTCTTTGTCCTTGAAATAGAGGTATACGGTGCCTTTGGCCACGTTGGCCTGTTCCGCGATCTGCGCCACACTGACGGCGCGATATCCGAATTCGGTGAACAGGTCGCGCGCGGCAGCAGCGATCTGTTCCCGTTTTTGTTGCTTTTCCGTTTCCTTCGTCATCAGCGGGGTCCCTCCTAAAAAATGACCATATGACCAAATGGGTCATTTATATATTACCGTGCATTTTTCGTTTCGGCAATGGGCAGATGCACAAAATTTCGCAGGAATTTTGTGAAAGATACAGGCAGTATTGCAATTTGTGAAGAACATGGGTCGAATCTCTTTACAATATAACAGTGTTATGTTACAATATTGGCAGGAGGTGGACGGCATGGAGGAGGATATGATATCCAAAAAGGATCTGCTTGCGCTCACGGGCATTTCCTACGGCCAGCTGTACCGCTGGAAGCGCATGGGGCTCATCCCGGAGGACTGGTTTGTGCGCAGGGCGACTTATACCGGGCAGGAGACGTTCTTTCCGCGTGAGAAGATACTGGCCAGGCTGGAAAAGATCCTGAAGATGAAGGACGGCGCGTCCCTGCAGGAACTGGCGGATCTTTTTTCGCCCAGCCCCGATCAGGTGCGCCTGACGGCGGGGCAAGCCTGCGCCAGAGGCGTGGCGCCCGCCGCGGTGTTTGAGGTGTTTGCGTCCTATCACGAAACGCCGCCCGCGCCGGAGATCTTGTTTGATTTTGATACACTGCTGTTTGTCCGGGTGCTGGGGCAGCTGCTCAAGCAGATCGGCGTGGAGGAGGGCCGCGCTCTCTATGCGCTGTTCTGCGCGCAGTATCCGGCGTTTCGCGGCGCGCCGTGCGAGCTGGTGGCGGTGCGCAAGCTGGGCGTGTGCATAGGTTTTCTGGTGCGCGCGCCGTTTGAGGCCGCTTTTGAGGAAGGAGCACAGGTGCTGGCGCGTATCGACCTTGCCGCCCAGTGTCAGGAGCTCAAGCTGTTGCTGCTTTAACGGAGAAAGGAAGATTTTCATCATGACTGCGGAAAAAAGTTCGCTCATCATCAACGGGTCCGGCACGGCGGGCGGCGGCACGTTCGATAAGGTGCGTATCAACGGCTCGGGCAAGATCATCGGGGACGTTGTCTGCGATTCCTTTGCCATCAACGGGTCGGGCACCGTGCAGGGCGCCCTGAAAACCGATACGGGGCATATCAACGGGTCCGGCAAGGTGACCGGTGCAGTGGAAGCCGACACGTTCACCATTTCCGGCTCGGGGCATCTGGCCGCAGACGTGCACGGCGGCACGCTGCGCATCAACGGGTCGGGCAAAGTGGACGGCATGGTTTCCATGCGTGAGGTGCATATTGAGGGGAGCGCCAAGATCGAAGGCAACTGTGAAGCCGAAGAGGTGCGTCTTGACGGCGCGGCGCAGATCGGCGGCAACTGCGAAAGCGCGCGTTTCCATGCGCGGGGCTCGTTCACGGTGGACGGTCTGCTCAACGCCGACGACATCCAGATTGATCTGGTGCATGCCCGCAGCCGTGCCAAGGAGATCGGCGGCGGGCGTATTGACGTACGCGTTGCGCTGGTAGGCGCCATCACGATGTTCATCCGTTCCATCTTCATCGGGCGCGATGCGGTCCTGCTGGAGACCGACACATTGGAGGGCGACGACATCTATCTGGAGCAGACACATGCCCGTGTGGTGCGTGGCAGAGACATCACACTCGGAAAAGGCTGCGACGTGGAACTGGTGGAATATTCCGGCACGCTCACCAAGCTGGACGGCGCAACGGTGGGCGAAGAACGCAAGCTGTGAACACGAATAGACGGGGGATTGCAGACATGGATATGATCGTTACGGAAGACCTGTGCAAAACGTTTCCGGGCCGCAGCGGGCGCGGCGGCCCGGTGGAAGCGGTAAAGCACGTGAACCTGCGGGTAAAACAGGGGGAAATCTTCGGCTTTTTGGGACCCAACGGCGCCGGCAAGACCACCACGATGCGGATGCTGACCACACTGCTGCCGCCCAGCGGCGGCAAGGCGCGCGTGGTGGGGTATGACCTGGCGCGCGAGGCGGGGAAGATCCGGCAGAAAATCGGGTATGTCAGCCAGAAAGGCGGCTGTTACGACCTGGCCACCGGCTATGAAAACCTTGTGCTCCAGGGCAGGCTGTACGGCCTGTCCAAAGCGGCGGCGGTGAAAAAAGCCGATGAGCTGGTGCGGGTTCTCCATCTGGAGGAATACTGCCACCGCAAGGTGAAGACATATTCAGGCGGCCAGCGCCGTCACATCGACTTGGGCATGGGCGTGATGCACGACCCCGCCCTGTTGTTCCTCGACGAGCCGACCACCGGGCTGGACCCGACCTCGCGCGCCAACTTCTGGGATGAGATTCGCCGCCTGTGCGAGCGGGGCATCACGGTCTTCCTCACCACGCATTATCTCGATGAGGCGGATTCGCTCTGCGACACCATCTGCATCATGGACCACGGCACGGTGGCCGCGCAGGGCACCGTGCTGGAGCTCAAGCGGCAGGTGGCGGGCGATATCATCACCATCGGCATGGCGCCGGATGCGTTCGGGCGTGCGGAGGCGCTGCTGCGGCCCCGTGCGGACGTGAAAGAGCTGCGGCGCGCGGACGGCCTGCTCAAGCTCTATGTGGAAGCGGGCGAGAAGGCCCTGCCGGAGATTTTGCCGCTCCTAGTGGAAGAAAACATCGCGGTGACTACGGTGGAAATGACGCGGGTGTCGCTCGACGAGGTCTTTTTGAAAATGACCGGGCGTTCCCTGCTGGATGAAGACAGAAAAGAGGCGGCGGTATGAAAACATTGAGAGAATCCGGCATTTTGTTTCTGCACTACGAAAAGCTGTTGCTGCGCAACCCGGCATGGGTGCTGGCGTCGCTTTTTCAGCCCATCTGCTACCTGTATCTGTTCGCGCCGCTGTTGAAAAAGGTGACCGGCCTTTCGTCCGCGCATGTCAGTGCCATCAACCAGTTCACGCCCGGTCTGCTGGTAATGGTGAGCCTGTTTGGTGTGATGTTCGTCGGGTTCGGCATGATCGACTACCTGCGCGAGGGCGTGATCGAGCGGCTGCGCGTGACCACCGCGAGCCGGGTGGCGCTGTTGCTTGGAATGGTGATGCGCGATGTGGTCACCCTGCTGGTGCAGACGGCGCTGGTCATTGTGCTGGCGCTGCCGCTGGGCCTGACCATCTCCGCGGCGGGCATTCTGCTCACGGTGCTCATTATGGTGCTCATCGGCCTGTTTATGGCGCCGGTCTCCTACGCATTGGCGCTGGCGCTCAAATCGGAAGACGCGCTCGGACCCGTGCTGAACTTTTTCGCGCAGCCGCTGCTGTTGCTTTCCGGCGTACTGCTGCCGCTGACGTTTGCCCCCGCATGGCTACAGAACGTCAGCGCGTTCAACCCCATCAAATATGTGGTGGATGCATCTCGCGCGATCTTCAACGGCGATCTGTCCAATCCGTCGGTGTGGCAGGGGTTCGGCCTGCTCATCGTGCTGGCGGTGCTGTCGTTTTGGTGGGCGCTGCGCGCCATGAAGCGCGCCGCAGCCTGATTGGACGAGCTTCCATTTTCAAACGCGTCCGCCTGTCGGCGGGCGCGTTTGTTTTTCTGGACGGAATAGGCAAATTTTCGTTTGAATTCACAATATAAATACGCTATAATATCCAATAGAAACAGCAAATTTCACATGATGGCGCGTCCGGCGCAAAAGGAGGTGCGGGGCTCATGCGGGGGGATCTGCACTGTCATACGCGGGTATCGGACGGTTCGATGCGCGTGGAGGAGTTGGCGGCATACGCCGTGCGCATCGGGTTGGATTGCCTGGCTGTGACCGACCACGACAGCATGGACGGCGTGGCGCGCGCCCAGAAAGCGGCGGCGGGCACCGGTCTGCGCGTGATACCGGGGCTGGAGATATCGGCCTACGATCATGTGCGCGGCAAAAAGGTGCATCTGCTCTGCTATGCGCCGCCCAAACCGGATGAGTTGCTGGCGCTTTGCGCGGAGACCCTGCGGGACCGCGAGCGCGCTTCACTGGCCATGATCGAAAAGGTCCGGGCGCGCTACCCCGTCTCGGAAGAGGCGGTGCGCGCCTGCGCGGCGGAGAGCAATGCCGTCTATAAACAGCATATCCTCGCCGCGCTGATGGACATGGGCTTTTCGCTGGCCATGTTCGGCGAGCTGTGGACGGCCTGTTTTTCCCACAGCAAGGGTGGGTTCGCACTGGTGGAAACACACTATCCCGACGCGCGTGATGCTGTCCGGGTGGCAAAAAGCAGCGGCGGTCTGGTGGTGCTGGCGCATCCCGGGCTTTACCGCAACTTCGACATTCTGGACGAACTCTGCGCGCTGGGGCTGGACGGCATCGAGGCGCACCATCCGTTCCACAGCGAAGCCGATGAGCAGACGGCGCTGGAAGCGGCGGCGCACCACGGTCTGGTGGTTACCGGCGGCTCGGATTTCCACGGGTATTACCGGTCGCGCGTCAACCCCCTGTTCAAAAAAGGGCTGGAAGGCGACGAACTGGATCGTTTTCTGGCCGCGTTGGAAAGCGGGGCGCGGGCGCAAAGGCCCGGCGGGGGGGGCGCGGCAGATCCGCCGATGATTTGGTGAAGCAAACAGGTGCCGTCAAACGGCGGAATGGAGTTTTTTGGATCATGCGTTATGTATATACCCCAAGCGATGAGGTCTGCACAAGGAGCATCATCCTGGAGATCGAGAATGGAATTATCCGGAGCGTACAGTTTGTGGGCGGCTGCCCGGGCAACACGCAGGGCGTGGCCGGTTTGGCGAAGGGCATGAAAGTCGAAGATGTGATCGGCCGGCTGCAGCATGTGCCGTGCGGCGGCCGGAGCACATCCTGCCCGGCGGAACTGGCAAAGGCGCTGGAGCAGGCGCTGTCCGAAGAGAACGATTCGGCGAAAGACACCGCGGAGAAACACACGGGGGATTGATTCCGGACAGTGCAGAAAAATTTTGGACGGCCGGGCGGAACCCCGGCCCGCCGGGGGAAAAGGAGGGGAGCGGCATGCTGTGGTTGTTTGTTATCCTGATGAGCCTGTCGGCCCTGTGGGCGGCCATGCGGCGGCCGCGCACGGCCGCCGTGCCGGGCGGCCTGTTTTGCATGGCGCTTGAAGAAGACGACAGCGACATCAAGATCGCCGGGCAGGAGCGCAGAAACCAGCCGGAAGAAGAAGCGCTGCGTGCGGCGGAGGAATTGGAGCACCGCAGGCGAAACGGCGACTTGGAGCGTGCCCGTGCATTGGGCGGGGAACTGGCTCGGCAGGTGATGGCCGAAGACATCGCGGCCTATTGCGCCGGCAGTGTGGCCGGCAGGGTGCATCTGCACTGTCGGCTGGTTCTGTCCTGCGCGGTGTACGACGAACTGGCCGCCCGTCTGCCCGGCAAGGTGCTGGCGGATGTGGCGCGCAGCGCGTTTAATGAGACGCTGGAAGGGGAATACCCCAATTTTTATAAACAGATGACCACTTCCGGCGCACAGTCGTTCTATACGCTCAGCCTGCGCGGCGCGGACGACCCGGCCGATGAGCTCGGCCGGACGTTCGCCAGGCTGACGGACAGAGAAGGGAATGATGCCGCTGCCAGGGACGGCGCACGTCTCTACCGTACGTTTGCGGCCGCCGTAGATCGGGCGGTGGATGCCTGCGGCCTGAGACTGTGACGGCTGCCGTGCATGCCGTTTTTGCCCGATTCACTGGTTTTTCCCACAGATCACGGTCCTGTTCAAAATTGAAAGTGAGGGACATATCATGAGTTATACGATTGAATATGAGCGTTGGCTTTCCCAAACAGATCCGGCGACCAAAGAAGAACTGCTGGCTGCCGCCGCTCGTCCCGGCGAGGTGGAGAACCGGTTTGGCTCTATGCTGGCGTTTGGCACGGCGGGGCTGCGCGGCATTATGGCCGCCGGACTCAACCGGATGAATGTCTATACCGTCAGGCAGGCCACGCAGGGCCTTGCAAATGTGATTGCCGCCGAAGGGCAGGAGGCGAAGGATCGTGGCGTGGCCATCGCGCACGACTGCCGCAACCACTCGCGCGAGTTTGCGATGGAAACGGCGCGCGTGCTGGCCGCCGCGGGCATCCGCAGCTATGTGTTCGACGAGCTGCGTCCCACGCCGGAGCTTTCGTTTGCCATCCGCGAGCTCAACTGCATCGCGGGGGTCAACGTCACCGCCAGCCACAATCCCAAGGAGTACAACGGCTATAAAGTCTATTGGGAAGACGGTGCGCAGTTGGGTCCCGAAAAGGCGGCCGAGGTGCTCAAGCAGATTCGGGAAAATGATATTTTCAACGATGTGCATGTGGCGGACTATGCCGCCGCGCAGGCGCAGGGGCTCATCCGCACCATCGGCGCCGAGATCGACGAAAAATTCATGGCGCATGTGCTGGAGCAAGCGGCCTGCCCCGAAGCGGTGGCCGCCGTGGCCGATACGTTCAAGATCGTCTATACACCCTTTCATGGCACCGGCTACCGCCTGGTGCCGGAAGTGCTGCGTCGGGCAGGGTTCAAGCATATTCTGCCGGTGGCCGAGCAGATGCAGCCCAACGGAGATTTCCCCACTGTGAAGTCGCCCAACCCGGAAGAAAAAGAGGGCTTTTCCATCGCCATCGAGCTGGCCAAGAAAGAGAATATTGATCTCATCATCGGTACCGACCCGGACGCCGACCGTGTGGGCATCATCGTGCGGGACGCCGCAGGCGAATATGTCAGCCTGACGGGTAATCAGGTTGGTATCCTGCTCACAGACTATATCATTTCCGCGAAAAAGGAAAAGGGCACTCTGCCGGAAAACGGCGCGGTAGTGAGCACCATCGTTTCCACCGCTATGATCAACCCCATCTGCGCGCAGAGCGGCGTGACCCTGTTCCGCGTGCTCACCGGTTTCAAATTCATCGGCGAAAAGATCAAGGAATTCGAGGCCTCGGGCGCGCACACGTTCCTGCTCGGGTTTGAGGAGAGCTATGGGTACCTCGCGGGTACCTATGCGCGCGACAAAGACGCCGTGGTTGCGTCCATGCTCATCGCCGAGATGGCCGCCTGGTATAAAAACAAAGGCGTGACGCTCTTTGAAGCCCTGCAGGCGCTGTATGCGAAATACGGCAATTATGCCGAACGCACCGTCAGCATCAAAATGGAAGGGTTCAACGCCACCGAGCGCATGGAAGAACTGATGAAGCACCTGCGCTCCGAAACGCTGGAGGAGATTGCCGGCGTGAAGGTGGTGGCCGAGCGCGATTACCTCAAAGGCACCCGCCAGGTGGTGGGCAAGCGCAGATCCGAACCCACCGGGCTGCCGGAATCCGACGTGCTGTATTATGAACTGGAAGACGGCAATACCGTCATCGTGCGGCCGTCGGGCACCGAGCCGAAAGTGAAGCTGTATCTGCTGGTCAAAGGGGAAAGCGCCGACGCGGCAAACGCGTTGCTCGATCGGTATGAGCATGCGATGCGGGAACTGTTGAAATAAAATCCAGCCGTTTTGCGGCAGTCGAAAAGGCCCGCGCCGGATTGTTGTCCGGCGCGGGCCTTTTTATGTTGCATTCATTTGGACGAGGCGGAAGAGCTTTTGTATCGTTCGGACGTGGCCGACGCCACGGAAAGCGAGATGCTGCCTTTGGAGGACGAAGCGGCGGCAGAAGGTGTTCCGGAGGCGGTGGAGCCTGAGGCGGCCGACGATACGCCGGAGGAGGCTGCGGTGCTTACCGGGTGATCTGTCACCACGCCGCTGTCCAGTGTGTAAAATCCGCTGTCGTAGATGCCGGCGACGCTGCCGGTGTAAGCCGTGGCCTTCCCGTCCGCCAGTTCTTTCATGGTGTACGCGGACGGGTCGTTCACATAAACGGTGCCGTTGTATGCGACCAGGATCGCCGCGGGGTCGGTCGGGACGGGCAGGGAGATGGTCTGCCAGGTCTGGGTGAGCGGGTTGCCGTAGGCGATGGAGGTGACCAGATTGTTCTGCACGATGCCGAAATACTGGTTGTCGCTCTGGTCGAAGCCCAGCAGTCGCAGATCTTTCTGTCCGTTCACGGAAAAGATCGTGCTGGTTTCCTTTTTGGCGCTGTAGAGGTAGACATGCCCGGTGTCGCTGTCTTCGTAGAGCAGGCCGTCGCTGGATTTGAGAGACTGGATTTTGCCGATGTTGTGGGTGGGCAGGTCGGAGAGCGCCGCGTTGCGTACCGTAATGTTGGCTTCCCACAGGCGGCTGCGCCCGGCGGAACTGGTGATCTTGAGGTAGGTGACCACGGTCTCGGTCGACATATCCATGTCGGTGATGCTGTCGCTCGCGCTATTCAGGGAAATCCGCACGTCATTGTCGTTCATGTAGTCGCGCACCAGCTGAATGGACTTGTCCGACATGTCGAAGCTGTAAAACTCCGCAAAATAATCATCCGAAGAGCTTGAACGGGAGGATTTCGTGCCCGAGGAAGATGAGACGGAATCGTCCGCGCTGCCGCTGCCGGGCGTGTTCTTTTCCACGATGATGAGACGGTCGTGGTCATAGACCCATTTGAAGTAAGAAACGACGCGGTTTTTCTGCGCGGGTACGGTGGTGAGTTGCCCGCTCGTCATATCCGCGATCTGGATGGTGCCGTTTTCCAGATAGGCCAGATAGTTGCCGTCGTGTGAAACGCTGATGTCCTGCGCGGCACTGCTCAGTGTCAGCGCGTGATGCTTCTGCGACTGGGAAGACGACGAGGACAGGCGGGTCACCTGGTAGTGGTCGTTTTCGTGCAGATATACGTTGTTCAGATAATATAACACGCCGGCTTCCGCGCCGACCAGCACAGCCAGCCCCGCAAGGAAAAGGGCGCCGTACCGGAACAGTTTTTTCTTATCCAATTTGATATGCAGATTGAAGTGCAAACAGGTTCCTCCCTCTGCGCCTGTGCCGCGGCGGCAGCCTGCGCGGTTTATTTGCTCACGTAAAAGGCGGTGGCGACCGTGCGCTCGCCGAAGATGGCGCTGGGTTTGTTGATGATATTGCCCTGGTAATACATCGCTGTAGACGCGCCGCCGTCCAGATTGGCCGCCGTCCAGCAGTCGTACTGGTTGGCGAGCAGGTTTGCAAGCTGGTTCAGGCGCGCGCCGGATGTGCCCGCCTGCCTGCCGTCGATCACCAGCAGCACGATGGTGCCGTCCTTTTTCTGGCCGATGGCGGTGCGCGGCTGCACGCCCTTGCCGCCGTCGTCGGTATACTGCACCTTGCCGTCGAGCACAAGGGGCTTGTAGCCGTGCAGGTCCACCGCTTCGGTCACGTTCATGCTCTGCAACTGGTCAATGGTGTAGTCTCCCACGATCAGCACGCCTTTATCATTGAGCGCCACCACGTTCACCGATTCATGGTCGTCGGTGGCGGGCAGCTTGCTGGTCTTGAGCGCGTCGTCTTTCCAGATCAGCTTGCCGTTTGAGAACACAAAATCCGACGGGATGGCCCCGGTGCCGGTGGTGTCGGCCCCGGTGCTGAACCCGCCGCCGTTGATGGCCGCCACGGCATTGTTCTTTTCGGCCAGCGCGCTCACGAATTCGCCGCGCGTGCCGATATAGGACGTGCAGGCCACGTGCACCCGCAGCGGATTTTTGATTTCCAGCGCATAGCCTTGCAGGCCGTCGCCGATCTTGCTGAGCACGATGCTGCTGTCTGTCGTGCCCGTGGGATTGACGGCGGAAAGATCCTGCTTCTGGGTGGAGGAAGCGGTGGATTTGTGGATCACCCGGTCGATTTCCGGCTGGGTGAAGATCCATTTGGCAATGTACTGATGCTGGAAGCTGGACATGGCCGAGCCGATGATGAACTGGCGGGTGTTTTCAAACGGGCCATAGCGCAGGAGCACCACGCCGATACCGGCCGCCACCACGATATCCGCCAGCACGACCGCCGCGATGCGCAGCACACGGGCTGCCAGCCGATGGGAAAACAGGGGCGGTTTTTGACCGCCCGGATTGATCTGCGCGTCCATATACGCACCCTTTCACGCCATGATTTTCAATGATTTTCTATCTGGGCATGTTGAAAAAGCCGCCGTTTTGAAATCTGCGGCGCTCTATTTCGTCATATTTCGCAAGAATCCTTGTGAATCCAGCGAGGGTTCGCGCCGGTTCCCGCTTTATCTGACGAAAAAATCCCGTTTGATTCCGTCCTGGATATGCTTTTCAACAGACCCTGTCGGTGTCGGTTGTCGTATGGACCGGCCCGCTTGTGCAGCGCACGGAAACGCGGTCCGGCACGGCGTCTCCCCAATCAGGCGCCGCTTTTGTCATATAGTATGTATTATATCAATTTTTCGGGCGATTTTTATGAATAGAACGTGAAAATCCGATTTTTATGCCGGAGAGCCGCCGGTATGCAGCAAAAGACCCACCGGGCAGTGGTCGCTGCCCGGCACATCGGCGTAGATGGTGCTGTCTTCGACCTGGCCGCGCAGCCTGTCCGACACCAGAAAATAGTCGATGCGCCAGCCGGCGTTGCGTTCCCGGGCCTTGCGCATATAGGACCACCAGGTGTAGGCGTCTTTCTGCTCGGGATAGAGCGCGCGGAACGTATCGATGAAGCCCGCTTCCAGCAGATCGGTCATCTTCTGCCGTTCCTCGGGGGTGAACCCCGCGTTGTGGATGTTGGACTTGGGGTTTTTGATGTCGATCTCCCTGTGCGCCACGTTCATGTCGCCGCAGACGACCACGGGCTTGTCCCGGTTGAGTGTGAGCAGATAGGCGCGGAAGGCGTCCTCCCAGCGCATGCGGTAGTCCAGCCGCACGAGGTCGCGCTGGGAGTTGGGCGTGTAGACGTTCACCAGGAAGAATGCCTCGGATTCGACGGTGATGACGCGCCCCTCGCCGGTGTGCTCGGGCTCACCCATGTCATACCGCACGGAAAGCGGTGGCACGCGCGTGAAGACCGCCGTGCCGGAATAGCCTTTTTTCTCCGCGCTGTTCCAGAAGCTTTGGTAGCCGTCGAATGCGAAATCCGCCTGCTCCGGGTGCATTTTGGTTTCCTGTACGCAGAAGATATCCGCCTCTTCCCGGTTGAAAAAGTCGGCGAAGCCTTTTTGCATGCAGGCCCGCAGGCCGTTGACATTCCAGGAGATCAGTTTCATTTTCTGTTTTCCTCATGTGCGCGGGCTTTTCATTCTTTTGAAGCGGTTCCGCCCGGCGCTCCGCCGTCGGGCGTCACGGTCTCGTGCGGCAGCTTGTGCGCGCGTATCTTTTCGATGCGCCGCTCGTCGACTTCCTCCACCGTGAAGACCACGCCGTTTATTTCCACGCTGGGATGTTCGCCCGGCGAAGGGATATGGCCGAGCCGGTCGATGATAAGGCCCGCGACGGTGTCGTATTCGCCTTCGGGCAACTCGACCTCGAGCAGGTCGCTGACTTCCTCGAGGTTGGCGGTGCCTTCTATGAAAAAGTTGGATTCGTCGATGACCGAGAACTCTTCCTCTTCGTGGTCGTATTCGTCCTGAATATCGCCCACGATGGACTCCACCAGGTCCTCCATGGTGACGATGCCGGAGGTGCCGCCGTATTCGTCGATGACCACGGCCATGTGCTGCTTGCGCGCGGTGAGCGCGCTGAACAGCTCGCGGCATTTCTTGGTTTCGGGCACGAAAAGCGGCGGGCGCATCACGTCTTTGGGCGCCAAAGCCTTTTCGAGCGGCTTGCCCACATAGCGCAGCAGGTCCTTGACATAGACGACGCCCACGATGTTGTCGAGGTCGTCCTCATAGATGGGAATGCGGGAATACCCTTCCGCCAAAGCAATCTGCATCACTTCCTCCAGCGGGGCGGTGATTTCGGCGGCGGAAATGTCGGTGCGGTGCGTCATGATATCGGCGGCAATGCGGTCGTCGAACTCGAAGACGTTGTTGATCATTTCCTTTTCACTTTCGCCGATGGTACCTTTTTCCTCGCCCATATCCACCATCATGCGAATCTGTTCTTCGGTCACCTTGCGCTCTTCGGGCTGCTCACTCACGCCGAACAGCCGGGTGATGGCATTGGTGGACACCGCCAGCATCCAGACGAACGGGCGGAACGCCACCGATACGAAATGCAGTACGCCGGTAACATGCAGGGCCACCTTGTCCGCCTGGTGCATGGCCAGCCGCTTGGGCACCAGCTCGCCCAGCACCAGTTGAAAATAGGAAAGGGCGAGGGTGATGATGGCGACGGAGATGACTTTGATGAGCGAAGGCGGCAGCGGGGAGCCCGACAGCGCCTGCGCGATACGGTTGGAGAAACTTTCGCTGGCCGCGGCGCTGGCCAGCAGTCCCGCAAACGTGATGCCCACCTGGATGGACGCCAGAAAATTGCTGGGCTGCGAGAGCATCTGCAGCAGGCGTTTGGCCTTGGGGTCGCCTTCGTCGGCGAGCCGCTCGATATTCTGATCGTTGGCCGTGACCACCGCCATTTCCGACGCGGCAAAAAACGCGTTGACCAGAATCAGAACCACAATGAGGAGCAACTGCAGCAACAACATGCCACCGTCCGGGTCCATGGATAAACTCCTTCCAAAAATAAAAGCGCAGGTTTGACTTGCCGATGATGACGGAAAGCCCCGGAAAGGGGTAGTGCGGGCCGCGCGCCGTGCGCTTCGGCAGCGGGCGTTGGAAAAACAGGTCTAGTTCCGCACACTATACCCTTATCATATCGGCTTTATGCGTGCTTGTCAAATCCCGCCGCGCACGGCAGGGCGGGCAAAAACCATGCCGGGGCGCCCGTGCAGGCGGTATCCGGAAAGGGGGCGTGCCCCTTTGCGCGCGTTTTGTGAAAAAACGGTGCGCGTTTGTTAAAAAATTAGCAGGATTTTAGACATTGTTGTTTACATAAATGCGCAAACGTGATACTATATGCTTTGAGACGCGATCCATTTTCTTCATACAAGACTCGTTCCATTTTTTAATGTAGAACAAGGGGGATTTCAATCCATGGCAAGAAAAATGAAAACCATGGACGGCAACGCGGCTGCTGCCCATGTATCCTACGCCTTTACCGACGTAGCGGGCATCTATCCGATCACGCCGTCGTCCGTTATGGCGGAGCATGCCGACGAGTGGGCTGCCGCCGGCCGCAAGAACATTTTCGGGCAGAAGGTCCGCATCGTGGAGATGCAGTCTGAAGGCGGCGCCGCGGGCACCGTCCACGGCTCCCTCAATGCCGGTGCGCTGACCACCACGTTCACCGCCTCGCAGGGCCTTCTGCTTATGATACCCAATATGTACAAAATTGCAGGTGAGCTTCTGCCGGGCGTTATCCACGTCTCCGCCCGCTGTGTCGCTTCCCATGCGCTGAATATTTTCGGTGACCACTCCGATGTGTATGCCTGCCGCCAGACCGGTTTTGCCATGCTCTGCGCGGGCAACGTGCAGGAAGTTATGGACCTCGGCGCTGTGGCGCATCTTTCCGCCATTAAGGGCCGCGTGCCGTTCCTCCATTTCTTCGATGGTTTCCGCACCTCGCATGAGATTCAGAAGATCGAAGCCTGGGATTATGAAGATCTGGCCGATATGGTCGACTACGACGCGGTCGCGGCTTTCCGCGCCCGCGCGCTCAATCCGGAGCATCCCACCCTGCGCGGCACCGCCCAGAACCCGGATATCTTCTTCCAGGCCCGTGAAGCCTGCAACACCTACTACGATGCGCTGCCGGCCGTCGTGGAAGAATATATGAACAAGGTCAACGCCAAGATCGGCACCGACTACAAGCTGTTCAACTACTACGGCGCCCCGGATGCCGAAAAGGTCATCATTGCCATGGGTTCCGTCTGCGACACCATCGAAGAGACGGTGGATTACCTCAACGCCAAAGGCGAAAAAGTGGGTCTTGTCAAAGTGCGCCTCTACCGTCCGTTCTCGGTGGAGCACCTGCTGAAAGCCATTCCGTCCACCGTCAAATCCATCTCCGTGCTCGACCGCACCAAAGAGCCGGGCAGCCTGGGCGAGCCGCTCTATCTCGACGTGGTCGCCGCCCTGCGCGACACCCAGTTTGCGAACGTGCCGGTCTACTCCGGCCGCTACGGTCTGGGTTCCAAGGACACCATTCCGGGCAACGTCATCAGCGTCTACAGCAACGCCGGCACAGCCGCTCCGAAAAAACACTTCACCATCGGCATTGAAGACGATGTGACCGACCTTTCCCTGCCGCTCGGCGAGAATCCGGACACCACGCCCGAAGGCACCACTTCCTGCAAATTCTGGGGTCTGGGTTCCGACGGTACGGTCGGCGCCAATAAAAACTCCATCAAGATCATCGGCGACCACACCGATATGTATGCGCAGGGCTACTTCGCCTACGACTCCAAGAAGTCCGGCGGCGTCACCATTTCGCATCTGCGTTTCGGCAAAAAGCCGATCAAATCCACCTACCTGGTCAGCAAGGCCGACTTCGTCGCCTGCCACAACCCCTCCTATGTCGATAAATATGACATCGTCGAGGATCTCAAAGACGGCGGCACTTTCCTGCTGAACACCCAGTGGACGGAAGACGAGCTCGAAGCCAATCTGCCCGCGAAGGTCAAACGTTTCCTCGCGCAGCACAACATCAACTTCTACATCATCAACGGCATCCAGATCGGTAAAGACATCGGCTTGGGCGGGCGCATCAACACCGTCCTCCAGTCCGCATTCTTCAAACTGACCGGCATCATTCCGGCCGAAGACGCCGTCAAGTTCATGAAAGACGCCGCCACCGCTTCTTACGGCCGTAAGGGCGAAAAAGTCGTCAAAATGAACCACGACGCCATCGACGCCGGTGCCGGCGCTGTCAAGAAAGTGGCCGTGCCGGCCGCTTGGGCGGACGCCACCGACGAAGCGAAAGAAGTCGTCGTGACCGGCGACCGTGAAGAACTGGTCGGCTTTGTCAAAGACCTGCTCACCCCGATGAATGCGCAGCGCGGCGACGCTCTGCCGGTTTCCGCATTCAAGGGTCGTGAAGACGGCACCTTCCCGCAGGGCTCCGCTGCCTATGAAAAACGCGGCATCGCCGTGGACGTGCCCGAATGGCAGCCGGAAAACTGCATCCAGTGTAACTTCTGCTCTTATGTCTGCCCGCACGCCGTCATCCGTCCGTTCGTGCTCACTGCGGACGAAGCGGAAAAAGCGCCGGCCAGCATGAAACATAAACCCGCGACCGCGCTTGCCGGTTTCGAGTTTTCCATCAATCCTTCCGTCCTCGACTGCACGGGCTGCGGCTCCTGCGCCAACGTCTGCCCGGGCCTGAAAGGCAACAAGGCGCTGGTCATGAAACCGCTTTCCAGCCAGATGGATCAGGAAGACGGATTCCTGTACGGTATTTCGCTGCCGGAGAAACCGGAAGTGGCCGCGAAGTTCAAACCAACCACCGTCAAGGGCAGCCAGTTTAAACAGCCGCTGCTCGAGTTCTCGGGTGCCTGCGCGGGCTGCGGTGAGACACCGTATGCCAAGCTGGCCACCCAGCTCTTCGGTGACCGGATGTATATCGCCAATGCCACCGGCTGCTCCTCCATCTGGGGCGGTTCCGCGCCGTCCACCCCGTACACGGTCAACAAACGCGGCTATGGTCCGTCGTGGGCGAACTCCCTGTTTGAAGACAACGCCGAGTTTGGTTACGGCATGTTCCTCGGCCAGCAGCAGCTGCGCGACCGTCTTGCCGACAAGATTGACGAGCTTGCCGCCCAGAATCCGGGCGAAGCGGTGAGCACCGCCATCGAGAACTGGAAAGCGACCAAAGAGGACGGCACTGCCAACCGCGAAGCGACCGATGCATTGGTTGCCGCGCTTGAAAAAGCCGGCGATAATGAACTGGCCAAAGAAGTGCTGAACGGCAAAGATTTCCTCGCCAAGAAATCCGTCTGGATTCTCGGCGGTGACGGCTGGGCCTATGACATCGGCTTCGGCGGTTTGGATCATGTGGTGGCTTCCGGTGAAGACATCAACGTCCTCATCTTCGACACCGAAGTGTATTCCAACACCGGTGGGCAGGCGTCCAAATCCACCCCGGCCGGTTCTGTTGCGCAGTTTGCGGCGGCCGGTAAATCCACCCGTAAGAAGGATCTTGCCGGTATGCTCATGAGCTACGGCTATGTGTATGTGGCGCAGGTCGCCATGGGTGCGGACTACAACCAGTGCCTGAAAGCCTTCAACGAGGCGGAAAGCTACCACGGCCCGTCGGTCATCATCGCGTATGCGCCTTGCATCAACCACGGTATCCGCGGCGGCATGGGCATTTCGCAGACCGAGGAGAAAAAAGCGGTGCAAGCCGGCTATTGGAACAACTTCCGCTTTGATCCGCGCGTTGCCGATGAGGGTAAGAACCCGTTCACCCTCGACAGCAAAGCGCCGTCCGCCTCGTATCAGGACTTCATCCGCGGCGAGGTGCGTTACAGCTCCTTGCTCCGCTCTTTCCCGGAACGTGCCGAGAAACTCTTTGCGGAATCCGAAAAGGATGCGAAGGAGAAATACGAGCATCTGGTCAAACTGGCCGACAAAGATTAAGTCGATTTGTGACCCATATCTCCCGAAAGGGAATCAAAACGCCCACGGCAAGCGCCGTGGGCGTTTTTGTGCAAATAGCGGATTGAATTTATACAAAAAGGAGAATGTTTTACATGAAAAACGGGGAGAATGTGCTCCATCATGTGGGGACGATGCGGCTGGCGACGCCGCGCCTGTTTTTGCGCCGGTTTGAAGTGCGGGACGCGCAGGATATGTTCGACCGCTGGGCGAGTCGGGAGGAAGTAACGCGTCATTTGCCCTGGCAGCCCCATGCCGGCGTGGAGGTAACCCGCGGACGCATTGAGGCTTGGCAGGAACAATATGCGGACAAACGGGTCTACCACTGGGCCGTGGCGCAAAAAGAAACCGGGCGGGCTATCGGGAGCATCAGCGTGCAGGCGATGCGGGAAGCAAACCGTTCCTGCGAAATCGGGTATTGCCTGGGCAATGCGTTTTGGAACAATGGGTATATGACCGAAGCCCTGCGGACCGTGCTGGAACTGTTGTTTGAAACAGTGGGCCTGCACCGCGTGCAGGCGCTGTATCATGCGGGTAATCCGGCGTCCGGCCGGGTGCTGCAAAAGGTGGGGATGACCCACGAAGGCACTCTGCGGGACTTCGGGCGGCAGGCCGACGGCGGCTGGTACAGCATGTGCGTCTATTCTATTCTGGAATCCGAATGGGTGGGCACAACCCACGTTTCCGTTCGGGGGAGTTAAACTGCGATAACGAGTGCTCAGCTTGAAGCAGGCAGTGGGCACAACCCACGTTTCCGTTCGGGGGGGAGTTAAACTGCGATAACGGGTGCCCAGCCTGAAGCAGGCAGTGGGCACAGCCCACGTTCCGTTCGGGGAAGTTAAACTGCGATAACGGGTACCCATCTTGAAGCGAACACGGGGCCTTCCCCGAACGCGGGAAACTAATAAGAGGCGCACCATTTGGGTGCGCCTCTTGCCATGCCGGTATCCTATTGGGCACCAGGTGCCGCCTGTGACTTGTGGCTGCCGTTCATTCCGCGTAAACAGGTGCCATTTCGGCCAACACTGTATCCGCCGTGAGCAGCGTCTGTTCCAGCTCGGCCTGTGTATGCGCGGAGCTGAGGAATGCCGCCTCGAACTGTGACGGCGCGAAATACGATCCGCCCGCGAGCATGCCGTTGAAGAACGCGGCATAGGCTTCGGTGCTGCTTTCACGCGCTTGTTTTCCACAGGTGACCGGGCCATTGTGAAAAAAGAGGGTGAGCAGCGAATGGAAGCGCCCTACCGTGGCCGGAATGCGGTGCTTCTGCGCCAGAAAGCGGAACCCGCGCTCCAGTTGTTTGCCCAGCGCGCCGGTATACACATAAATTTCCGGATGCTCATGCAGGAGGGTCAGCTGCGCCAGGCCGGCCGCTATGGCTACGGGGTTGCCGGAGAACGTGCCGGCCTGATACACCGGCCCTGCGGGCGCGACATCATCCATGATCTCGCCGCGGGCGGCGTAGGCACCCACGGGCATGCCGCCGCCGATGACCTTGCCGAACGTGACCATATCCGCGCGCACGCCGAACACTTCCTGCGCACCGCCTGGTGCGATGCGGAAACCGGTGCTGATCTCGTCGAAAATAAGCAGCGCGCCGTTTTGGTCGCAGAGCGCGCGCAAGCCGGCGAGAAATCCCGGCTCGGGTGGGACGACACCCATATTGACCGCTACCGGTTCAACGATGACGGCGGCAATCTCCCCGTTGTGTTCGGCAAACAGGCGTTCCACCTCCGTCAGATCGTTGTACGTGGCGACCAGCGTATCTTTGGCCGTGCCTGCCGGTACGCCGGGGCTGTCGGGCTGGCCGGTTGCCAACACGCCGGAACCGGCCTTGACCAGCATCGAGTCGCAGTGCCCGTGGCTGCAGCCGTCGAATTTGATGAGTTTTTCCCGCCCGGTGAATCCGCGCGCCAGGCGCAGCGCGCTCATCACTGCTTCGGTGCCGCTGTTGACTATCCGCACCTTGTCAACGTTGGGCACCATATGCACCATGAGCTCGGCCATCGCCACTTCCAACCGGGTGGGTGCGCCGAAACTCAACCCATCTTGAATGGTTTCCGCAACCATTCGGCGGATATCGGGGTGGTTGTGCCCGAGGATGAGCGATCCCCACGAGCAGACATAATCGGTGCAGACGCTGCCGTCCACATCGTAGATCTGCGAACCCTCGCCTTTTTCGATGAAACGCGGGATGCCATGCACCGCGCCGAACGCGCACTCCGGGTGGTTCACGCCTCCCGGCATGACCTTTTTTGCCCGTTCAAACAACGTCTCGGTGTTTCCCATTATCCGATGTCTCCCTTCCGGATGGCCTGCGCCGTTTCTTTGGCATAGCAGGTAATGTAGAGATCCGCTCCCGCGAGGGATGCGCCCAGCGCGCTTTCGCAGAGCGCGGCTATGTATCGTTTTTCAGTACGGGCAAGCCGAACAGCAAGAACGTCTGCGCACCTGCCCTGAGGGCTTCTTCCGTTGCGGCGGGCAGTTTGTGCGGGTGTAGATTGCCCGGGCAGTGACGGGATCTCCCACCGGATGCCCGACGCTTCCACGATGAACAGGGGCCGGATCAGCGCGCGAGGCGAAAGCCGGGGTTCACGTACCGTGCCGTGCAGAAGGCCCGTCCGGCGCAGGCGGTGCAAATGTTCGGGGAGCGCGGCATTTTTACTGCACAGATGAACGAGGGGCCGAACCGGGCATATGGCAGCCGAACGGCGGCAGGTGGATAAACCCCGGCCCCGCGCCACGGCGCTTGCCGGGATGGGCCCTCTCGTTTCCGCTGCATATCAATCCGGTCACTTTTTCAGCCACATGGACATCCCGGCGCCATAGGTATCGTTCGGCCGGTCGAGAAATCCAAACGGACGGTAAAATGCCTCGCGTCCCTTTGCCGCCAGCAGGAAGACCATCACCTGCTCGCCGTCCTCCAACTGGTCTTTGATGTGTTGAAGGATCATGCCGAGCATGGCTTTGGCAATGCCCCGGCCTTGATATTCCGGCGACACCACCACGTCTGCGATATACGCGACGTATCCGTAGTCGGTGACTAGTCTGGCCATGCCAACGGTCTGCTCCGCGTCTCTGGCGGCCACGACCAGTGCGGAATGCGCAAGGCCGGCCTGTGCTTGCCGCTTTCGGATTTTATCCCATCCCACGGCCCGGCGCAGACGGTTGTAATCCGCCACGGTAAGCGTGCGGCCGTATGTGATGGTTCCCACCGGTGTTCCTCCTCCGGGCGTTATTCCGGGATGCATTTCAGCGTGCCGCGGTCGCAGGCAAGGCCGCAGCTGCATTTGACACTGCCGAATGTCAGAGCGTAGGCGGCTGGGAAAGCGTTGTTGACGTTCTGAACGCCCTGTGCGAATTCCACCTGGTTGTTTGGCACCGGCGGGAGCCGGTCGGCTTTTTCCTGCGTATCCACGATGGTGCCCGCCGGCACGAAACGGTCGGGCGGCAGTTTGACACCGCCGGTCACCAGCACGTTGGGCGAGAGCACGCAGCCCTCGCCGATGATGCAGTTCATCACCACCGTGTGGAAACCGATGAAGGCACGGTCGCCGATCTTGCAGGGGCCGTGAACGATACAGCCGTGTGCGCAGCTGACGTGTTCGCCGATATAGATGGAATACTGCCTGCCGTTATGCGCCACCTTTTCCCCCGCCAGGCCGTGGACGATGACACCGTCCTGCAAATTGGTGTGGGCGCCGATATAAAACGGGCTGCCCTCGTCGGCGCGCACGCTCACGTTTGGGGCGATGAAGACGTTTTCGCAGACGGTCACGTCACCGATGACGGATGAAAAAGGCCCGATGGAGGCAGTGGGTGCCACGGTGGGCATCACGCTTTTCGGATTGAACGATGTGGGTGGGTTTGGGCCGATAAAATGCGCGTTAAGGTTAAAGGTGCTGCCGGTTTGTTCCGGCTGATTATGTGCGGTCTGGTGCTCATGCATAGAGACGTCTCCTTTTTTGCCCGTGTGATGAACATGGAATCTCAGGTAAGTTTCCGCCGCGCCGACTTGTGCGCGGAAAAGGCCGGGAACGCCGCCTGTGTTGGTGAGCTTTGCCGCCGCTGCCGTGGGTCCCTGAGGTGTGCGGATGCCTGGCGGCGCGCGGTGTTTCTTTCCTAACACTATAGCGTTAGGCCTGTCCATTGTCAAGGTGGTGGGCAGAGCTGATTTTCGGCAGCGACCGCCGGTGCCGGGCGGGGTCTCAAAAATTTTTCCCAAAAATCGGACCTTTTGTGTATAGCCCGTGAAAAATGGCCAAAATATGGATAAGAACACAACGGAAAGGATGAATTCAAATGGAAGAAAAAAAGACGGGACGCCGCGTGCCGGCCGCAGAAGGAGCCGCCAGACTGTTGCAGGTAGCGCTGCAGGCGATCATGCAGGGGGAGCTGGACGCCACGCTGGGGTATGACCGTTCGCAGCGTCGGCATCTGGAAACCGGGGAGAAAAACTTCCGAAACGGCTATTCGGCGCGCACGCTGCGCACGGCGTTTGGCCCAGTGCCGCTGGCGGTCCCGCGTGACCGCGGCGGCGCCTATGCGCCGCGCATCCTCAGCCGTTATGCGCGGGATGCGCGCGGCCTGGAGGAAAAGCTGCTGTTTCTGTTCGCGCAGGATGCCGACACCGAAACCTTTGCAGGGCAGGTCTGTGCGCTGTATGAAACGCCGCCCTCCGCGGAGGAGATGCGGCATATCACGGCGCACCTGCTGCCTGCGGTGCGTGCATGGCAGATGCGGCGGCTGGAGAGCAATTATCCGTTTATCGCACTGGAAATCGTGCGCGAACAGGACGGCGCGGCCCGTACCGCGCAAATGCTGCTGGGCGAATTGCCCGACGGGCGGCGCGAGGTGCTGGGCATTCGTCTGGCGGCAAGGCCGTCGTTCCGCTTCTGGGTCGAGGCGCTGGCCGATCTGCGCGCGCGCGGCACCGCACAGCCGCCGCTGTTTTGTGTGGGCGGGGGAGCCGGTTTCAGGCAGGCGGTGCGCACCCTGTTTCCGGCGGCGCAGGCCCGGCGCGGTTTTGCGCCCGCACTCGGCGCGCCGGAGGCTGTGGCTACCAAGGCGTAAGCCTGGGGAGCAAGAACGCTGGGGCGTTTTTGTAAGATCAGGATTGCATTTCAGGCGGCCGAAAGCCGCCCGGGCCGTTTCGGAACGGCGCAGCGTCCGGAATACTTTTCCGACGTTCATCGAAGTTTTGTATCAGGCGGTGCTTCCGGCAGGGCACGGCGGGTCTTTTTGGGCGGGAGCGATCCCGCTCTTTTTTTGTGCCGTTTTGAAAATTCCTTGTGTCTTTTTGCCGCATATGCTATACTATGAACACACAAATAGACGTTTGTTCATATGAAAATATGTAAAGAGGTGGATGGGATGGCGCAGGAAAAAGACGACGGGTTGTGCGGCGTAACCGTTGTGCATCAGGATGTGGTGGAGCGGGTGAAAAACGCGCTTGACGACGATGAGACCTTTTACTATATGTCGGAATTTTTCCATATGTTTGACGATCCTACCCGGCTGAAGATCATCGGTGCGCTGATCATTTCGGAGATGTGCGTCTGTGACATCGCCGCTGTCACCGGCATGAGCCAGTCGGTTATCTCGCATCATCTCAAGATTCTGCGGCAGGAACGTGTCATCCAGTTCCGCCGGCAGGGGAAGATGGCGTACTATTCCCTTTGCGACGATCATATCGGCGGCATCTTTTATCAAGGGCGCATCCATGTGCAGGAAAAAGAGGAGAGGAGATGATGCGGTATGGAAAAGGTCTATGTGCTGGAGAACCTGACCTGTCCGCACTGCGCTGCCAGCATCGAAGAGAGTGCCTCCCACATGGCGGGCGTGCGGCACGCCACGGTGGACCTCATGAGCCGGCGGCTGTATCTGGATGCGGATGAGACGCTTATTTCCCGGGACATAGGGCAGGATCTTTACCGAATGGTCAAACGCATTGAGCCGCAGGTGGATGTGCTGGAGGACGGCGCGCATGACGGGGATGATACGGATACCGGCGATGCGGACGCCCGCCGTGACCGCATCCGGCTGATTGCGGGTGCGGCGGTGTATGCCGCGGGGTGGGCCGCCGTACTGTTCGGCGCGGGCCAGGCGGTCACATTTGCATTTTTTGCGGTGGCGCTGCTCGTGTCGGGCGGAGGGGTGTTTTTGCGGGCGCTCGGCAATATCCGGCATGGGCAGGTGTTTGACGAAAACCTGCTGATGAGCGTGGCGTCCATCGGTGCCTTTGCCATTGGGGATTATAAAGAGGGCGCGGCGGTCATGCTGTTCAATCAGGTGGGTGAATTCCTCCAGGATCTGGCCGCAGAGCGTTCTCGGCGCTCCATCGCGGGACTGCTCGGGTTGCGCCCCGACGTGGCCAACCGCAAAACGCCGGAGGGTGTGGAGGCCGTGCCGCCCGAGAATGTGGCGGTGGGCGAGCTCATCGAGGTGCGTCCCGGCGAGCGCGTGCCGCTGGACGGTGAGGTGGTGGGCGGCCGCTCGTTCGTGGATACGTCCGCCCTGACCGGGGAGCCGACGCCGCGTGTGGTGTCGGCGGGCTGTGCGGTGGCATCCGGATATATCAACAAAGATGGGCTGCTCACGGTGCGGGTAACGCGCATATTCGGCGAATCCACCGTTGCGCGGGTGATTGAACTGGTGCAGAGCGCGGGCAGCCGCAAGGCGAAAGCGGACCGCTTCATCACCCGGTTTGCCCGTTGGTACACGCCCGCCGTCGCGGGCGGCGCGCTGCTGCTTGCCGTGTTGCCGCCGCTGCTGCTGCACCAGCCGTTTGCCCCGTGGATCTACCGCGCGCTGATTTTTCTGGTGGTTTCCTGCCCCTGCGCGCTGGTTGTCTCGGTGCCGATGGCGTTTTTCGCGGGGATTGGTGCGGCATCCGCCAACGGCATTCTGGTTAAGGGCGGAAACTATCTGGAGATGCTCAGTCGGGTGGACACGGTGGTGTTTGACAAGACCGGCACGCTGACGGAAGGCGTGTTTGAGGTGACGGGCGTGTTCCCCACGGCGGGAACGTCCCGAGCGGATCTGCTGGCGGCTGCCGCGCGGGCGGAGCAACGGTCCGGTCATCCCATCGCGATATCCATTCTTCAGGCCGCCGCAGCGGATGGCGTGCAGGTCGACGCGCCGCCGGATGAGGCCGCGGAAATCGTCGGGATGGGCGTGCGGGCCCGGGCGGGGGGGCATACCCTGTTGGCGGGCAATGCCGGCTGGATGGCGCATGAGGGTGTAGCGTTCGTTCCCTGCCACGCACCGGGGACGATCGTGTATGTGGCTGGAGACGGGCGCTTTTTGGGTGCGCTGGCGATCTCCGACGTAAACCGACCCGATGCGGCCGCCGCCGTACAGAGCCTGCGCACTCTGCGTGTCGCCCGGACCGCGATGCTGACCGGGGACCGCAAAGAAGCGGCCGAGCGGGTCGCGCAGGCGCTTGGTATCGACGAGGTGCATGCGAACCTGCTGCCCGACCAGAAGGTGGAGGCATTTGAGCGGGTGGCCGCGCGCGCGGCAGGTGCCGCGGCATTCGTGGGCGACGGTATTAACGACGCGCCGTCGCTGGCCCGCGCCGATGTGGGCATCGCCATGGGCGGCATCGGTTCGGACGCGGCGGTGGAAGCGGCCGACATCGTCGTAATGGACGACCGGCTGTCCCGTATCCCCACGGCCATCCGCATTGCCCGCTATGTGCGGCTGATTGTGGGGATGAACATCGTGTTTGCACTCGGGGTCAAAGCGGTGGTCATCCTGCTCGGCGCGCTGGGGTATGCCAACATCTGGGCGGCCGTATTTGCCGACACGGGCGTGGCGCTTTTGGCGGTGGCCAATTCCATGCGCATCCTGCTCCGGCGGAAACGGTTTGCTCCGCGCCTGCGGGCTGAATGAAGCCAAACCGATATAAAAAACGTGTTTTTAACGCTTTCCACTGTTTATTCACCGCCAAAACCGGCTGAAAAGGAGATTTTTCCCCTGTTTCGGCCGGATTTGATATGGTTTTCCACAGACCTCTGTGGAAACCGTGGAAAACAATTCGCGCCGGGTGTGGATTTTCGGTGGCGGATATTGTTTCGGTTCAGTGGCGCAGGACGGCGGCAAGATGGTTTTTCATGTGCGCGCGGTCAAACGCGGCACCCACAATCAGATAGATGGCGCCGCTGGCGGCGGCCTGGATCAGGTTGGCCGGAATCTCGGCAAGCGGAGAGACAAAATTGCCGAGCAGGATGACTTCCGTCAGATAATAGCCGGCGACGCAGATGCCGCCCGCCGTAAAAATGGCGGCAGTATTGCGTTTGCCGAGGATGGTCGTCCGTTTGGATGTGAAGCAGAGCACCATGAGGGACTTGATGACCAGCGTAAAGGGCGCGTAAATAAGGCTGCCGGTCAGCGCGTCGGAGAGTGCTTCGCCAATGCCTCCGGCGACAACGGCGAATGGGGCGGGCAGCAGGCTGGCCGCAAGGTAGAGCAGGGTGTCTCCCAGGTGGACATAGCCGCCGGTGGCCGGCACGGGAATGTGCAGCAGATAGGAGGTTACAAGGAACGTGAGCGCGAGAAACAGCGCGGTCACGATATACAGTCTGGTTTTCTGGTTTGCGGTTTTCATGCAAGATCTCCTCTGTGGCGTATTTGATGCGGTTCATTAAACCTATCGGATTATTATATTTTATCTATCAGTATATCGGATCTCCGGTGCTTTGTAAACAAAAAGCGGCTGCCCGGCGCGCTTTTCAGAAAACGACCCGGTTTTTGCCGCCGCGTTTCCCCATATACATTTTCTGATCGCAGTGGTTGATGCTGGACAGAGGGTCGCGTATATCAAACGCATCCGCGCCGATGGTCACGGTGAAACGGATGGGATGTTGCTCGAAGAGGACCTCCGTGTCCTCCATCGCCTGGCGGATACGCTCGAGGATGTGGGCGGTTTCCTCGGGGGCGCTGCCTTTCACGAGCAGCAGGAATTCCTCACCGCCCCAGCGGAACGCAAAGTCGCTGACACGCAGTTTCTGCTGCACGACGTCGGACAGTGTTTTCAGTACCAGGTCGCCCGCCAGGTGGCCGTAAACGTCGTTGATGACCTTGAAATCGTCGATGTCTAGAAGTGCGGCATACCAGTTGCCGCCGTCGTTGAATTCCAGCAGTTTTTTAAAGACGATGTCCGCATACCGGCGATTGTGCAGATGGGTCAGCGGGTCGAGATACGCTTCGTTCTGCAGTTCCGCGATTTGCCGTCGGATGCGGTAATTGATGGATGACTGTACCCGCGGGAGCAGCAGACCCCCGATGCAGATGGCGACAAACGTGCAGGCCACCAGCACCACGCTCAGATATACATGCGCCCGGCCCAGATCCACCAGCGGCTGGATGCGTTCGTTCAGAAACAGCAGAAAAATCAGGTAGGGTAAAAACAGGCATGTCAGGATTGCCCGGAAGCGGATGGACCGGTAGGGGATCATCAACTGCACCATCAGGTCCAGAAACATGCACAGGAGCAGATAATCCCCGCTTCCCGTTACCAGGCAGGCGATGAGCGTATACAGGACGATTTCCATGGAAAGGATGCTGCCCGCGAGCGCGTAACGTTTTTTGAGGGTTAGCAGGAGACAGAGCGCATAGCAGCCGACGCTCCCCACATTGACGAGCAGCAGGCTCCAGACCTGCGTGCATGCGAAAAAAATCAGGAACAGCAGGTGGGTGACGAGCGCGCACAGGCATGCGTTCTGCAACGCCAGCCGGAGGTAGAGGTCGCTGCTGGCCAGCACGTCGCGTAAAGATAAACCGCGCTGGATGATGCGGTCAACAAATTTAAACATCGAGGTATCTCCTCGTTTTCTCAAGCCGACAGGCGGCGGATCGTTTTTTCGGTGGCGCGTGCGGGAATGGCCCGGGAACAAAGAATGCCCACTGCCGTGATCGAGGGCGGTGGGCATTCTGGAAAGTGGAGCATTTAAAAATTGTTTCCGTTCCAACCCCAGTGGGAGACTTCTTCATACTTTATGTAGATCTGGGACGGGTTGATGTCCAGTTCCCGGTGCAGAATGCTGGTGAGCTCATGCGTCAGCTTGCTGTAATCCTGCCTGGAGGCTTTGCCGAACAGCTTGACTTCTACAAAAGCCATGTCCGGTTCGGATCGGCCTTTGAAATACATATGGCAGTTGCCTTCAAACGTGAGCATGAGCCAGTTTTCGGATTTGCCGGGAAGCAGTTCGATGGCTTTGCCGAATTTGACCTTGAGCAGATCTTCCTGCGCCGAGGTCAGTTTCACTGTCGTTTTGGTTTGGATACATGGCATATGGATGACCTCCTGTTTTCTGTCGGCGGTGGGTACGGCAGGGGTGGATTTGGCCAAGGCTGCGGCAAGAGACGTGTCCATTCTATTGTAACATGCCCGCGGGTGTCTGGCAATTGCGTCCGATGGATTTCCCCGCAAAAAACGACGGCCGCCCGATGAACGGGCAGCCTTGCAGAGTCGAACCCATAGATTCAAGAGAATTCCTGTCACAATGGGTTTCTATCTCTGCCGCATATAGTATGTGCGCGCGCCCGCTCTCTATGCACAGCAATTTTTTTACAGATTGACACCCAAAAGCTGCTTGACCAGCAGGCCCACCAAAAACGATACGCCCGCCACGCCGAGGCTGATGACGGCCATGGTGGCGAAATTGCGCCGGAACGGCTGGCCCTGTGCGACCGATATGTAATAATTGAAGAGCGCGATGATGGCCACGGTGATGATCAGCGTGATGAGCAGCGCCAGCAAATAGGCGTGCACGGGCAGCAGCAGATAGGGCAGAATGAGCAATGCCACCGTGATGATATAGGCCACGCCGGTGTACATCCCGGACTTGAGCGCGTTGGAGGCGCCGGACGCCCGCGAGGACAGGTAGCTCGAGGACATCATGGAGAGCGTGGCCGCGATGCCGGTGATGAGGCCCGCCATGGCGATGGCACGGGTGTCGGGCAGCGCGAGGGTGTAGCCGGCCAGCGAACCGGTCAACTCCACCAGCGCGTCGTTCATGCCCAGCACCATATCGCCCACATAGTTCAGACGTTCTTCGTCCAGCATGGCGATCAGCTCGTTTTCGTGGCGCGCTTCATCCCGCAGAATGGCGTCCAGCTCCGGCAGAAGTCCCTGGTGTTGCCGGTAGAGCTCCTGTGCTTTGTCTTCTCCTTTTTCCATCAATTTGATCAGAAACGTGTAGCCAAAAAGACGCGCCAAAACCAGTTGGAATAGGATAAGAAGGCGGTTGGGGCGCAGCTTTTTGCCGGAATAGCGGGCGAATGTATCGGCGTGGGTGGATTCGTCGCGTGAGATCGCGAGCAGTTTTTTTTGTTCCGAAGGCTCCCGCACAAGACGCGCAAGTTTTGCATACAGCACGCTGCTGTTGCATTCCTGCTGTTGCGTATGGCGCAGAAATGATTTTTCCGCATGAGTGGACATGGATACGCTCTCCTTCCTGTTTTGAAATGAGCAAAGATGACGCGGAGATAAAAAAACCGGCGGGGATATTCCCCGCCGGACCGGGGAAACACCCGGATCACATGATAAAATGTGCGTCGCCCACCGCCGACTCAGGCGGTATAGAAAACGGAGAACGCGCGGTATGCTTCGTATACGTCGATTTTGGAAACGATCTCAAACGGTGCGTGCATGGACAAAACCGGTACGCCCACATCAATGACATCCACGTTTAGGTCGCCGATATATTTGGCTACCGTGCCGCCGCCGCCCTGGTCCACTTTGCCGAGCTCCGCCATGTGCCAGAGGATGCCGTTTGCATCCAGCAGGCGGATGACTTCGGCGGTGAACTCCGCAGAGGCGTCGTTGGTGTCATATTTGCCGCCGTGCCCGGTGAACTTGGAGAGCACCACGCCGTGGTTAACGTAGCTGGCGTTTTTCTTTTCCATCACATCGGGGTAGGTGGGGTCGAATGCGGCGTTCACATCCGCCGACAGGCATTTCGACGCCGTAAGCACGTCACGCCCCTCTAGGCCGGAGAGCTCGGCGAGGTCGGTAATGAAATAGGACAGGAACGCCGACTGCAAGCCGGTGCTGCCCTCGCTGCCGATCTCCTCTTTGTCCGCCAGCACGCACACGGCGGTCTGCGCGGGAGCGGAGCTGTCCAGCAACGCGGTGAAGGCCGTGTAGGCACAGACGCGGTCGTCGTGGCCGTAGGCGCCGATGAGGCTGCGGTCGAACCCGATGTCCACCGATTTGAACGCGGGCACCATCGCCAGCTCCGCCGAGAGGAAATCCGATTCGACGACGCCGTATTTTTCGTTGAGCAGGCGCAGGATGTTCAGCTTAACCAGTTCGCTCTCCTTGTCGTCTTTGAACGGGCGGCTGCCGATGAGAACATTGAGCTTTTCCGCACCGAACTCGGTCATCGGTTTTTTCATCTGCTCCCGGGCCAGGTGGGGCAGCAGGTCGGTCACGCAGAAAAGCGGCTCTCCCGCGTCCTCGCCCACTTTCACCTGCACCACGGCGCCGTCTTTCTTCACGATTACGCCATGCAGGGCGAGGGGGATCGCCGTCCACTGGTATTTTTTGATGCCGCCGTAATAATGCGTTTTGAACAGCGCAAGGTCGGTGTCCTCATACAGCGGGTTTTGCTTGAGGTCGAGCCTGGGGGAGTCGATGTGCGCGGCCGCGATGCGCACGCCCTCGGTGAGCGGCCTGGTGCCGAACACGGCGAAAATCGCCGCCTTGCCGCGGTTGACGGTATAGACCTTATCGCCCGGGGCGTAGGTTTTTCCCTTTTCAAACGGGACAAACCCGTTGGCCTGTGCTTCCCGCACGGCGTAAGCCACCGCTTCGCGCTCCATCTTCGCTTCATCCAGAAATGCTTTATAGCGTTCCCCGAATACGTCCGCCTGCGCGGTCTGTTCCGGGGTGTAGGTCTTGGCGCCGTTTTGGGGCTTATAGAACAGGGCGTCTTTTAGTTTCTGCGCCTCTGTTTTTTCTTTTTCAGCCATAGTCAAATAACTCCTTCTTGGAATGATATCCTGTGTTTATTATACCTGCGGGGCTGCAAAAAAACCAGTGGTGCCTGCTTTTTTATCAAAAGGATAAGCACCCGGCATCAGGAACCGTAAAGCTGCCGGTAGACGGTTTTGGTGTCCAGCACGCGCTGCACGTAGGCGCGGGTATCGGCGAAGGGAATGTGGTAGAGCGAGCGCCCGTCGTGTGAATAGCGGGAGTCTGCCAGCCAGGATTTCACCTTGGTGCGCCCGGCGTGGTAGGCGGCAAGGGCGGTATCCTCCCGGCCGAATTCGCGCACCAGCGCCGAAAGCACCACGGTGCCGTACCGGATGTTGGTCGCCGGGTCGTAGAGCCGGTCGGTGGAGAGCGACTCTTCCTCAGGCGTTTTACTCTGCGCCCAGGCGAACGTGTCCGGCGTGAGCTGCATCAGCCCCAGCGCGCCGATGTTGGAAACCGCGCGCGGGTTGAAGCCGCTTTCGGTGCGTACCACCGCGAATACCAGATAGGGGTCCAGATCGTTTTGCGCCGCGTATTGCTGCACATAGGCGGTGTATTTCTCGGGGTAGGCCAGCTTCATATAGCGTTCTTTGAACACATACTGCCAGAGCAGTGCCGCGCAGAACACCAGCACGGCCAGCGCCAGAACGGTGGAACGGATCCTTACTTTTCTGTGCATGGCCGTTCCTCCGCGCGGGCCTGTGTGAGCAGGCGCTCCGCCAGCTCGTCTACCGCCGCCCGCAGAGCCGCGATGTTCCCGTTGTTTTCGAGGATGTCGTCGGCGCGGGTGGTATAGAACGGGGTGTCCGGCTGCGCGGCGATGCGCTGGCGCGCGCGGCTCTCGTCCAGCCCGTCACGCGCCATGATGCGCGCCAGGCGGGTGCCTTTTTCCGCCGTTACCGCCGTGATGCGGTCGCAGAGCCGGTCCACGCCGCATTCAAACAGTGTGGGCGCGTCCACCACCGCCACGGGATATCCTGCCGCAGTGAGCGCGTCCAGTTCCGCTTTGATCTGCGCTAGGATGGGTGGATGGGAGAGCGCGTTGAGCTGCCGGAGCTTTTCGGGGTCGGAAAAGACGAGCGCGCCCAGCGCCCGGCGGTTGAGCGAACCGTCCGGTCGCAGCACATCCGGGCCGAACGCCTGCGCGATGGCCGCCACACAGGGTGTGCCCGCCGCCATTACATCATGCGCCACGCGGTCGGCGTCCACCACCGCGAAGCCCTTTTCGGCCAGCCGCTGTGAAACGAAGCCTTTTCCGGCCCCGGTCGGCCCCGTCAGACCCAGAATCACCATGGTATGGTCCCTTTCCTACAGTGTGACGACGGAAAATCCGGCGGCGCGCAGCAGCCGGTTGTAAACGGCCAGCCCCATGCCGGTTTCCTCCGGCGCGCGGGCAAAAACGGCGCGTGCGCCCCGTTCATCCAGCGCGCGCAGGGCGCCGAACAGCTCCCGTGCCTGCGCGGCGGCGTCCCGCGCAGGGCCGTAGGAAACGCAGGGCAGGCCGATGCGCGTTTCCTCGCCGTCGAAACAGAGGGCGAACGTACCATCCACCGCGTGCGCGCGGGTATAACGGACGAACACGTCCAGCGGGCCTTTGAGGATGGTCACGCTGGCTTTGGGCGCGTAATGCTTGTATTTCATGCCGGGCGATGCGGCCTTTGCGGCATCGTCCAGTCCTTCCAGCACGGCTGGGTCCACCTCCGCCGCGCCGAGCACGGCTTTGAGCTGCGCGGGCGTGATGCCGCCCGGCCGCAGGATGTGCGGTACATCGCCGTGCAGTGCCACCACGGTGGATTCCACGCCCACCGCGCAGGGGCCGGCGTCCACCACGGCGTCGATGCGGCCGGCCAGATCGGCCAGCACATGGGCGGCGGCGGTGGGGCTGGGGCTGCCGGAACGGTTGGCCGAGGGCGCGGCAAGCGGCACGCCTGCCGCCTCAATGACGGCGGTGGCCACCGGATGGGACGGGCAGCGGAAGCCCGCCGTGGGCAGACCGGCCGATACCGCGGGCGCAAGCTGCGGGCTTGCCGGCAGCACGATGGTCAGCGGGCCGGGCCAGAATGCATTCACCAGTTTGCGCGCGGCGTCGGGGATGGAGGCGGCATAGCGCGGCAGCCAGTCCGGGTGCGCCACATGCACGATAAGCGGATTGTCCTGCGGGCGGCCTTTGGCGGCGAAAATGGCGCGCACGGCGGCTTCATCCAGCGCGTTCGCGGCCAGGCCATAGACTGTTTCAGTGGGGATGGCCACCAGCTTGCCCGCGGCAAGCAGCGCGCCCGCTTTGGCGCAGACGGCGGGATCGGGGTGTTGCGGGTCGGTCTTCAGAAGAAGGGTTTCCATATCGTCATGCCGTTTAAACGGCTTCACCGGCTTTCAGTTTTTCCGCCTGGTCGGCGGTGATGAGCGGGTCGATGACTTCGTCGAGATTGCCCGAGAGCACCGCATCCAGATGATAAAGGGTCAGCCCGATGCGGTGGTCGGTCACCCGGCCCTGCGGAAAATTGTAGGTGCGGATGCGCTCGCTGCGGTCGCCCGTGCCCACCTGCGTGCGGCGCGTGGTGGCGATCTCCTCGTCCTGCGCGCTCTGTGCCCGGTCCAGCAGGCGGGAGCGAAGCACTTTCATGGCGCGGTCGCGGTTTTTATGCTGGCTGCGCTCGTCCTGGCACTCCACCACCAGCCCGGTGGGCAGGTGTGTGATGCGGATGGCCGACTCGGTTTTGTTGATGTGCTGCCCGCCCGCGCCGCTGCTGCGAAACGTGTCGATACGCAGGTCTTCGGGCGCGATGTCCACTTCCACGTCCTCGGCTTCGGGCAGCACCGCCACCGTGACGGTGGAGGTGTGGATGCGCCCGCCGGCTTCGGTCTCGGGCACGCGCTGCACACGGTGCACACCGCTTTCAAATTTCAGGCGGCTGTAGGCGCCCTCGCCCTCCACCATGCAGCTGATCTCTTTCATGCCGCCAAGCTCGGTTTCGTTCATATTGAGCGTTTCGGCCTTCCAGCCGCGCCGCTCGGCATACATGCTGTACATACGGAACAGCTCGGCGGCAAAGAGCGCCGCTTCCTCACCGCCCGCGCCCGCGCGGATCTCGATGATGACGTTTTTCTCATCATTGGGGTCGCGCGGCAGCAGCAGCAGGTGCAGTTTCTGCTCCAGGCGCTCCTTTTCGGCGCGGGCGTCGGCCAGTTCCTCGGCCGCCAGCGCGCGCAGGTCGGCGTCGCCGTTTTCGAGCAGTTCGCGGGCTTCCATTTCATCGGCCGTCGCCTGCTGATAGGCGTGATAAGCCTCCACCAGCGGTGTGAGCTGCTTGTGCTCCCGCATGAGTTTTGCATATGCTGCGCGGTCGGCCAGCGCATCCGGCTGCGACAGGCGCGCGGCAATCTCGGTGTAGCGGCTGCAGGTATCTTCCAGTTGTTCAAACATCGTTCTTGATTCCACCAAAATAACGCGCGGCGGAGGAAACGGCGGCCCTCAAGGCTCGGCGTGTTCCACTGCGCGGATGCTTTTCTCTATTTTTACGCGCGGTGCCATGATCTCATGCCCGCATTGCAGGCAGCGCAGTTTGAAATCCACACCCGTGCGCAGCACCAGAAAACGGTTGCCGCCGCAGGGGTGCGGCTTTTTCAGAATGACGGTATCTCCAATCCGGACATCCACGGTTTTGCCCCCCGTTTGTGAAAAACCGCCGCTGCGGTAAAAGAATACAGGCTGCGGCTTTTCCTTATTATAGCATGGTTTGGCCGGACCGGGCAAATTTTTGCGTATGGATGGCGCATGCCTGTCCATACTACCTTTGAAAAGAAAGATTTGGATGGAAGAAACGCCTGCGCGGCGGGAAACGGAGAGATGCGCGTATGTTTGTTTATGCAATCTTTGATGGAAAAGATGCGGCGGAACGGGCCGCCGGGCAGATCGCGCAGACGGTTCCGGGAGCGCGGGTGAAACAGTTTGCGCCCACAAGATCATTCGTGCGCGGAGAAGGGCCGGCGGACAGCCCCGCGGTGGGGTCCGCCGATGCGCTTTATACGCCGTATCCGCTTTCGTTTGCCAACGCATGGGGTGGATGGAACCCGACGGAACACCGCCCGGACAGCACGATCTCCAGCGGGCGGGTGGCGCTGCGTGTGCAGGTGCCGGATAAGGCGGCGGCCGGGCGGGCGGCCGCCGTCATGCGCCGGGCAGGCGGCGCCGGCGTGCGGACGGACGCACCCTGGGGATGAGCCTACCGCCCGGCCGGTCCTTTTTGCGCAGACGGTACGCGCCGCCTGCGCATTCTTTATTTTGTTGCCGATCGGTAAATATATTCGGGAGATGCGGCATATAGATGGGAAAGGACTGGAAAAAGAGGAGGTACATGGCATGGCTGAGATCAAGCCTGAAGGATGGCTTCTGGATACCGCGGAAAACCGTGAGGCGCTGCGCACACCGGGCGGCCTGCTGCGGGCGAAAGAAGAAGACCGTATACTGGAGGCGCGCGCCCTTGTCTGCGACAGCGAGCACAACCTCATCGTCGATCTGGACTGCATGAAAGGCATCATTCCCAGGCAGGAAGGCGCGCTCGGGCTTGAAGAAGGCACCACCCGGGACATCGCCGTGATCTCGCGGGTGAACAAGGCGGTGTGCTTCAAAATACTCGACATCAAACGCCAGCCGGACGGCAGGCAGCAGGCGGTGCTTTCCCGCCGGGCGGCACAGCAGCAGGCCCAAGCGGATTACATAAGCCGCCTCACCCCTGGGGACGTCATCGACGTGCGGGTGACGCATCTGGAACCGTTCGGCGCGTTTGTGGACATCGGGTGTGGCATTCCGTCGCTCATTCCGATCGACCTCATCTCCATCTCGCGCATCTCCCATCCGCGCGACCGGTTCCATGTGGGGCAGGACATCAAGGCCGTGGTGAAATCCTTTGAGGAGAACCGGCGTGTTTGCCTGTCGCACAAAGAACTGTTGGGCACCTGGGAGGAGAACGCCGCGCGTTTTTCACCGGGTGAAACGGTGGCGGGCATCGTGCGGTCGCAGGAAAATTACGGCGTGTTTGTGGAGCTTTCGCCCAATCTCGCGGGGCTGGCCGAGCCGCGCGAGGACGTGCATGCCGGGCAGAGCGCAAGCGTGTTCATCAAGAACCTGATCCCTGAAAAGATGAAGGTCAAACTTATCATCGTGGACGCATTTGACGCCGCGTATAAGCCGGAACCGCCCGATTATTTCATTTCTTCCGGTCATATCGACCGCTGGCAGTATTCGCCGTCCGTCTGCACGCGGGTGATCGAAACGGTTTTCAACGACAGCGGGAGCGATGCGCAGGCGTAGCACGGCGCGGCAAAATAATGCCGGCAGCAACCCAGTTGCTGCCGGCATTGCGCTGCATATCATTTTTTGCCGCCGTGGGCGGCAGGGCGTTCAGTCCAAAATCTCCGCCTCGGTCGGGCCGGTGAGCCCGGCGGCGTTGGCCTCGTCCACATCCACGTGCATCACGGTGTTGTAAGCGGAACTGACGCGTACCACCACCTCGTCGAACACCAGCGCGCGCGGGCCGCCCACCCGCACCGAAACGACCTGGCCATCGTGCAGGGCGTAGCGCGCGGCATCGTCCGGTGAGAGGTGGATGTGGCGTCTGGCGGCGATGGCGCCCTCTTTGAGGACAAGCGCGCCCTTGGGGCCCACCAGTTTGACGCCCGCGCTGCCCTGCACGTCGCCCGACGCGCGCACCGGTACCGTGATGCCCAATGCACGCGCGTCGCCAAGCGAGAGCTCCACTTGCGTGGCCGGGCGCACCGGGCCGAGGATGGCCACGCCGTCGAGCGCGCCTTTCGGGCCTTCCACATGCAGGCGCTCCTCGGCAAGAAACTGCCCCGGCTGATTCAGTGCGCGCCTGGGGGTGAGAGCATAGTCCTCTCCGAACAGGCGGGCAAGGTCGGCGGCCGAGAGATGCACATGTCGGGCGGATGTTTCGATTGTGACCGTTTTGTTTGCCATGGTTGTTCACCTTGTTCTGCCGCCGCGGTTTCGCCGCGGTGCCGCCGTGTGGCTTATCGTAATCTTATTTCAGCGCGGTGGTGATGATGGCCATCTTGTAGACCTCGTCGGCGTTGCAGCCGCGGGAAAGGTCGTTGATAGGTGCGTTCAAGCCCTGAAGAATGGGGCCGAACGCTTCAAAACGGCCCAGACGCTGGGCGATTTTGTAGCCGATGTTGCCGGCGTTGATATTCGGGAAGATGAAGGTATTCGCCTGGCCGGCCACCGGGGAACCGGGGGCCTTGGTCTTGGCAACGACCGGGGAGAACGCCGCGTCGAACTGGAGCTCGCCGTCCACCGGGAAATCAAGCTGCATGGCCTTGAGGCGGTCGGCCGCTTTGCGGACCTTGTCCACCGTTTCGCCCTTGCCGGAACCGAGCGTGCTGTAGGAGAGCAGCGCCACTTTCGGATCGATGCCGAACAGCTTGGCGGTGCGGGCGGTTTCGAGCACGATCTCAACCAGTTCATCTTCATTGGGGTCGAGGTTGATGGCGCAGTCAGCCATCACATAGAGCTCTTCGCCGCGGTCGGTGGCGCGCCGCATGATGAAGCTGCTGGAAACGATTTTGCTGCCGGGTTTGCACTTGATGATCTGGAGCGCGGGGCGCACGGTATCGGCGGTGGAGTAGGTGGCGCCGCCGAGCAGGCCGTCCGCGCCGCCCATTTTCACCAGCATGGTGCCGAAGTAGTTGGATTTTTTCAAGGCCGCGCGGCATTCGTCCGCCGTCATTTTGCCTTTGCGTACTTCGACCATCTTGATCACCATGGCCTCGATGTCGGGATAGGCGAGCGGATCGACGATCTCGCAGCCGTCGATGGGCTGGCCGTGCGCGGCCGCCGCGGCCTTGATCTCATCGGGGTTGCCCAACAGCACGGGCGTGAGCAGATTGTCACGGTAGAGACGGCTGGCGGCTTCCAGGATGCGGGGCTCGGCGCCCTCGGTGAAGACGAGCTTGCGTTTCGGGCCGGATTTCAGCAGTTCGATCATGTTCTCAAACACGTTGGTTCCCTCCGCTATGTAAAGTAATGTTGGATTTCCAAAGCCACAGTAAAGTATAAACCAATCCACCGCAGAAATCAACAAATGCGGGAAAGCAGGACGGCATTATGGTATAATTGTGTGGAGATTATCGCCGAAGGCGTGACGGAGGGGATCGAATATGCCGGAAAGTTGGGACGAACTGGAGGCCGCCTGTAAGGCCTGCACGGCCTGCGGGCTGGCGGAAAAACGCACACAGGTGGTGTTCGGCACAGGCAGCCGTGAGGCGGAGGTGCTGTTTATCGGCGAGGGGCCGGGGCAGCAGGAAGACCTGAAAGGCGAGCCGTTTGTGGGGCGCGCGGGGCAGCTGCTGGATAAGATGCTGGTGGCGGTGGGGCTCGACCGCAGCAAGATCTACATTGCCAACATCGTCAAATGCCGCCCGCCGCAGAACCGCGATCCCCTGCCGGAGGAGCAAGATGCCTGCTTGCCGTGGCTGCGTGCGCAGACGAAGCTGCTGGCGCCGAAGATCATCATCTGCGTGGGGCGTATCGCGGGGATGAAGCTGATGAAGCCCGACCTGAAGATCACCAGAGAGCACGGCCAGTGGTTCCAGCGCGGCCATGTACTCATGATGGCCACGCTGCACCCGGCGGCGCTGCTGCGCAACCCCAACCAAAAACCCGAGGCGTTCAAGGATTTCCTCGCGCTGCGGGATAAAATCAAGGAAATCTGCACGCATACGCCTATCGACGAATGACACGCGACGGCGAAGAGGGCTTGACGGATGGAACAGAACAAGGGCCTCCGTTTTCGCGCAAAAGTGGACTGGTGGGTCTATTTGTTGCTGGCGGTCTTTTTGTGGGGATGATGCAGACGGCGTATGTCGGTATCACCCAGCACAGCCCCGCGCCTTTGCTTATCAGTATTGGGACGACGGGGTTGGTTCTCGTATGGTTGTTGCCCGCCGTTTTCAATAGCTACGTCATATTGGAAAGCGACGCAATCTATATTCACCTGGGCTTGTCTTCCATACATATACAATATGAAGCGATTTTATCCGTGCAGGAATCACCCGGCTGCAAGAACAGAGGGGCGCTGTCGTTCGACCGGCTGGGTATCGAATACCGCCGCGACTTTACAAAAGATGATGTCTTCATCGCAGTGCGCGATAAAGACGGATTTTTGAAAACATTGCAAGCGCACAACCCCACCATCCAAATTAAACGGCGCAAAAAGCGCGCGTAACGCAAAATCCCCTTCCGGCATAGGATAGCGTGTTGTCATCCAAAAAACGGGAGGGGATTTCTGTGCAGAAAAGCGGCGGGGTATCTTCATTTTTCCGGCGTCCGGGCCTGCCGGGCGAGAACGGGTCGCAGGCGGAAGGGTTTTACGACATACAGGACGGCTGGACTGCGTACATTCTTGCAGGCGGGACATCCGGCATGAAGACCGTCTTGCTCCGGCAGATCGGTGAGGCGCTGGAAGCGGCAGGCGAGCCGATTGAGACGGCTGTCAGCACGCCGGGCGACGACTGCCTGGACGGCCTGCGCGCGCCCGGCCTGCGCGCCTGCGTGCTGGATGGCCTGCGTTTTGGCGGCTATCTGCCCGCCTGCCCGGGCATTGGGGAGCGGGTGGTCGGGCTGGACGATGCACTGGATACCGAAAAACTGGCGCCATACCGTGCGCGCGTGCTGATTTTCCACGCCAGGCGGCTGGCGGCTGAAGACCGGGCGAGCCGGTTTCTGACGGCGGCGGGCGACCTTCTCACCGACAACACCCGCCTTGCGCTGGAATGCGTGGACCTGCAGAAAATGGATGCCAGCGCGGCCCGGCTGGCGCATCGCCTGTTTCCACAGGGCCGCCGGCAGGGGAAGGAGAGCGTGCGGTTGCTCACGGCAGTCACTGCGGACGGAATCCGAAGTTTCTGCGCGCAGACGGCGGAGCCGTTTTCCAATGTGTATATTCTCGAGGATGAATACGGGGTCGGCAGTCTGTTTCTGGGCCGCCTGCGGGACGCCGCCCTCAAGGCCGGGCAGAATGTGGTTTCCTGTCCGTGTCCGCTGTTTTCGCAGGACCGACCGGAGCATCTGCTTTTGCCGGGGGTTTCCACGGCGTTTTTCACATCCTGTCGGTTCCATCCGGTGGAAGGCTACCGCCATATCCATATCCGCCGTTTTCTGGACAATACGGTTCTGGCCAAGGGCCGCGTGCGGGCGTCGTTCAACCGCAAGGCTGCGCGCGAACTCATCAAGCAGGCGTCGCTGCTGCTTGCGGAGGCACGTGAAAACCGCCGCATGGTGGAGGAACTTTACAGCGCGGCGATCAAGCCCCATGTGCTGGACGCGCTGGCCGAGCACATGGCCGCAGAGATTCTGTCCGCCCGGCACAACCCGGAATAAAGCCGGGCGCGGCTCAGTTTCTGTTTGGGCAGGCCGCACAGCCTTGTCGGGTAAACAGCCCGGCGTTCTGTTCCGGCAGATTTTCAAGACATAAGAAACACACAGCCTGAAAAAGGGACTGCGGTGCAGGTTCCCTTTTTCAGGCTGTGCGTGAATCGTGTAGGCTAATGAGCCGAAACGCGGGCTGTGCCCACCGTTCAGGCCATGCACCCAAGGTTTCAGTTCAAACTTGTTTGAACCGAGATGTGGGTTGTGCCCACCTTAGGCTTTGTTGGCGGAACCGAAGAGGGCGATCTTCTCGCGCACGGTCTCTTTGATGGCTTCCGCGCCCGGGGCGAGCAGCTTGCGGGGATCGAAGCCTTTGCCCTGCTTGTCTTTGCCTTCTTCGATGTATTTACGGGTGGCGGCTGCAAAAGACAGCTGGCACTCGGTGTTCACGTTGATCTTGGAAACGCCCAGCGAAATGGCCTTTTTGATCTGGTCTTCGGGGATGCCGGTGCCGCCGTGCAGCACGAGGGGCTTGTCGCCGACGATCTCTTTGATCTTGGCGAGCACGTCGAAGCGCAGGCCCTGCCAGTTGGCCGGATACACGCCGTGGATATTGCCGATGCCGGCGGCCAGAATGTCCACGCCCAGGTCGGCGATGCGTTTGCACTCGGCCGGGTCGGCCACTTCGCCGCCGCCGATCACGCCGTCTTCCTCGCCGCCGATGGCGCCGACTTCGGCTTCCAGCGAGAGGCCCATGCTGTGGGTCTTCTCAACGAGCTCTTTGGTTTTGGCGACGTTCTCTTCGATGGGATAGTGGGAGCCGTCGAACATGATGGAGGAGAAGCCGGCTTCGATGGCTTTGTAAGCGCCTTCATAGGAGCCGTGGTCGAGGTGCAGAGCCACCGGCACGGTGATGCCCAGTTCTTCGATCATGGCTTTGACCATGGCGGTGACCGTTTTATAACCGGTCATATATTTGCCGGCGCCTTCCGAAACGCCGAGGATAACCGGCGATTTCAGTTCCTGCGCGGTGAGAAGGATCGACTTTGTCCACTCCAGATTGTTGATGTTGAACTGGCCGACGGCATATTTGCCGGCAAGTGCTTTTTTGGTCATTTCTGCTGCGGAAACCAAAGACATAACATTACCTCCAATAATTGTTTCAGAACGAAAGGGCTGATTGTCACAGCCTTGACAATCTTTATTATAAGCGATATCGCATAAAAATGGAAGTTGTTTTGTCAAATTTAAGAGCCCGCGACCGCTTTGCTTGCCGGTAGCCGTATTATGTATGCCGGGGAAACGCGCGCGCATAAGGCTCGGGCACATAGCCCTCCACGCCGTGCGTCTGCGCGGTGTAAACGGGCCAGTACGGGTTGCGAAGAAGCTCCCGCCCGATTGCCACCAGATCGGCGCGGCCGTTCTGCAAAATTTCCTCGGCCATGTCCGCCGTGGTGATCTTTCCCACCGCGATAGTGGGCAGCCCGCTCGCGGCTCGGATCCGCTCCGCGAACGGCACCTGATACCCCGGATAATCCCGCACCGGCACGGGCAGCAGCCCACCGGTGCTCACATGCACCAGATCGACGAGGTCGCGCACCGCGTTCACATAGATAACCATGAGATTCCCGTCAATGCCGCCGTCCGCGTAGTCGAAGGCGGAAACTCGCATCCACAGCGGGCGGCCGCCCCAGACTTCCCGCACGGCCGCCAGCACTTCGCGCAGCAGGCGCACACGGTTTTCGTCGGTGCCGCCGTATGCGTCCTCGCGCCGGTTGGTCAGTGGGGAGAGAAATTCGTGCAGCAGATAGCCGTGCGCCGCGTGGACCTCCACGGCATCAAACCCCGCGTCTGCGGCGCGCTTGGTCGCCGCCGCGAACGCGTCAGCCACGCCGTGAATCTGTTCGACGGTCAGCTCCGCCGGGGTGCGGCTTTTCTCATTGAATGCAAGGGCGCTGGGGGCGACGATTTCGGGTACGGCGCAGGTGCTTTTGCGGCCCGCGTGGCCGAGCTGCACCGCGATCTTTGCCCCGTTTTGGTGGACGGCGTCGGCCACTTCGCGCAGCGCATCTGCCTGCGTGTCGTTCCACAGGCCGAGGTCGTGGTCGCTGATGCGCCCTTCGGGCAGCACGCCGGTGGATTCCACGATGACCAGCCCCGCGCCGCCCTGCGCGCGCGTACCGTAGTGCAGCACATGGAACGGGGTGGCCAACCCGTCGCCGCCTGCCTGATACATACACATCGGCGGCATCACGATGCGGTTTTTCAGCGTGAGCTCCCGGATGTTGAACGGTTCGAACAGTTTCATCATCAACACCTCACAGACAAAGATCGGCCATTGTTAAAATGTCAACCCGGAGACGGCCTGCTCCAGTTTGGCACAGGAATCTTGCATCAGCTGATTTTCTTCCGGTGTGAGCGAAAGCCGAATGATACGGCTGACGCCCCGCCGGCTGACGATGGACGGCACGCCGGCATAGACCTTGGGGGTGCCGTAGTCGTCGTCGAGCAGCGAGGAAACGGTGAGCACGCTGTTTTCGCCGCCGAGAATGGCGCGGGCCACGCGCACCATGGCCATGCCGATCCCGTAATAGGTGGCTTTTTTGGCTTCGATGATGCGGTAGGCAGCGGTGCGGACTTCCTCACCGATGTGGAGCATGCCGGCTTTATAGTCCGGGCCGTGGTTTTCCACGCAAAGCTCCATCACCGGGCGGGTGGCTATAAGCGCCTGCGACCACGGCACAAACTCACTGTCGCCGTGCTCGCCCATCACATAAGCATGCACGTTGCGCGGGTCCACCTTGAAATAGTCGCCCAGCAGGTAGCGCAGGCGGGCGGTGTCCAGCGTGGTGCCGGTGCCCACGATGCGGCCTTTTGCAAAGCCGGACAACCTGTATGTGACGTAGGACATGATGTCCACCGGATTGGTGGCCACAAGAAACACGCCGGAAAATCCCGAAGCCACCACCGGCTCCACGATGGATTTGAACACGGCGGTGTTGCGCTGCAGCAGATCCATCCGGCTCTCGCCCGGTTTCTGCGCCACGCCCGCGCAGATGGCCACGATGTCGGCGTCGGCGCAGTCCTTGTAATCGCCCGCGTAGATTTTCATGTTGGTGCCGGAAAACGCCAGACCATGGTTGAGGTCCATCGCTTCGCCCTCAGCACGCTGTTTGTTGATATCAATGAGGACCAGTTCGTCACATGCGTGCTGGTTGAGCAGGGCGTAGGCAAAACTCATGCCCACCAGTCCGGTGCCTACCAGCACGACTTTGCGGTTGTCGGTGCACATAAAGATCGCTCCTTTTGTTTGGTTGTTGTCAAATCAATACGAATCGCGTGTGCCTCCCGCCCGGCTGTGCACACGCCTTAGTATCCGCACGGGCAGGGGAGATTATCCTTGCTTTAATTATACCATTTTGGTATTGTTAAGACAAGACTTTCCGTAAAAAAAGCAAGGCACTGGAAAAAAAACGCCGGGCACTTTATAATACCAGAGGGGGCAGGCGGCGTGTCCGCCGGTTTCTCCGGCATTCTATCGGAAAAAGGCGGTTTACATATGGAGCCATTGATCAAGCGGGGTGGAACGGTGCATCACCCGCGTTTTGCTGCGCTGGATTTCGTCAAATACATCGGCCCGGGCATGATCGTGACCGTGGGGTTCATCGACCCGGGTAACTGGGCGTCCAACCTTTCGGCCGGCGCGGGGTATGGTTACGTGCTGCTCTGGATGGTCACGCTCTCCACCATTATGCTCATCATCCTCCAGCACAACGCGGCGCATCTGGGCATCGCCACGGGGCTTTGCCTCTCGGAGGCCACCAGTCAATATACGCGTGTCGTGCCGCGCTGGGTCATCCTCGGCAGCGCCATGGCGGCCAGTGTAGCCACCGCCATGGCCGAGCTGCTGGGCGGAGCCATCGCGCTGAACATGCTCTTCCGCCTGCCGCTGCGGGTAGGGGCGCTCATCGTGCTGGCGGCCGACATCTGGATGCTGTTCTCCAATTCTTACCGCCACATCGAGAAATGGATCATCGGCTTTGTATCGGTCATCGGCATCGCGTTTGTGCTCGAGCTCACGCTGGTGCATGTGGACTGGCACACGGCCGCCGTGTCGTGGGTCGCCCCAGTGATACCGCACGGCTCGCTGCCGATCATCATGAGCGTGTTGGGCGCGGTGGTGATGCCGCACAACCTGTTTTTGCATTCCGAGATCATCCAGAGCCGCCAATGGAACCTGGAGGACGATGCCGTCATCAAGCGGCAGCTCAAATATGAATTTGCGGATACACTGTTTTCCATGATCATCGGCTGGGGCATTAACAGCGCTATGATTCTGGTGGCGGCGGCCACCTTTTTCACCCGCCATGTGCAGGTGAGCGAATTGTCGCAGGCCGAGCAGATGCTGCGGCCGCTGCTGGGCAACGGTGCGGCGCTCATTTTCGCGGTGGCGCTGTTGTTTTCGGGGCTTTCTTCAAGCGTGACGGCCGGGATGGCGGGTGGCAGCATTTTTGCCGGCATCTTCGGCGAACCGTACGACATTAAAGACAGCCACACCTGCGCCGGCGTGCTCATCACGCTGCTGGCCGGGGTGGCCGCCATCTTCTTCGTTTCTTCGCCGTTCGACGGGCTGGTCTATTCGCAGATGCTGTTAAGCATCCAACTGCCGATCACCGTTTTCACGCAGATCTATCTCACTTCGTCCGAAAAGGTGATGGGCAAATACGCCAACTCTGCGGCGGACAGGGTCATGCTCTGGGCCATCGGCATCATTGTCACCGTGCTGAATATTGCACTGCTGGTCACCACGGTGATGTGAGCGGAAAACAGACGGCCGGCAGTGGGGAAGACCCGCTGCCGGCCGTCTGTTTTTGTGAGAATGGAACGTGTTTCTACGTATAGTCCGGAGTCTTAGGGAGCCGATGCCAGATCCCGCGTGGACGTGGGAATCCGCGGTTCCTTAAAAATCTGCTTTCCAGAGTCCATGCAGATTGCAGTATGCATATGCCGTGCCGGATTTGCAGGAAATAGAGAAGGTCTTTTCCGGAGCATCGCCGGGCTTGAGGTATTTGATGACGACCTGGCCGCCCGTCACGATGGCGATCCACTCGATGTAGTGCTCTTCCAGCATCGGATGCGGCACCGCGCCGACTTTGACGGTGAGCGTATCGCCGTCGCGGGTGACGACCGGCACGTGTTTCTCCTGCGCCGCGTCGGTGGAGTTGGCAACCAGATTATCCATGTCCTGCCCGCAGCAGGCGAGCGTTCCGCCGCCCCTTTTGAACAGCGCGACGACATTGCCGCATTTTGAACAACGGTAAAAGATGCTCTCGCTCATAAACAATCCGCCTTTCGTTTTGCAACTGGTTTTTTCTATAGTCCTGCATGTACCATATCCATAATACCGCATTTTTGCATTTTGTCAAGTAGATAAAATAGGTATATTTAAAACGGCTAAAAAAACCTGCCGAAAAAAGACGTTCCGGCAGGTTTTGCAAACGTAAAAGGCTTCAGGGCCTGCTGTTTTTGAGAAAAGCATGTCGCCTGCAAAGAGCAAAGATGCCCAGAAAAAGAGACAGAGAGGCTACTCCTGCCATCAGCAAGACATCCGGGAGGCTATGGCCGGTCACAAAATAGTAGACAGCCCAAATGCCGAATAAGCCGGTGAGTATAAATTCAAATACGATGTTGAATATATGGATCGGCTTTTTCATTGCGCTTATCCCTCCGTCAGACGGTCAAAAGATGAAAAGCCAGGCGTTTTTTCTGCGCTTTTATCAACCACACAATCCGTTTATGCGTCTTCCTTTTTGGAGAATGCATGCCAGCGGTGCAGGTTCACCAGTCCCTTTATGAGCCAGATCAAAGCGGCAATACCCCACAAAACGCCGGTAAGTGTACTGTGCTGCACAAAGAACTCAGTCAGCGCGCACCCGGTCATGATTCCGACATAGATAAAAGAGAGCACAACAGAATATTTACGCGGCGGTTTCATGGCGCTGTCCCTCTGTCAGACGGTCAAAACGAGAGAAATCAGGCGGTCTGCATCAGATAGCGGTCGCAGGCGGCGGCGGCGGCGCGCCCTTCGTGGATGCCCCACACCACCAGGCTCTGGCCGCGGCGCGCGTCGCCGGCCGCAAACACGCCGGGGATGTTGGTGGCATAGTCGGTCTCGGAGGCGGCGATGTTACTGCGTGCGGTGCGCTCGATGCCGAAATCGTCGAGTAGCGCCTGCTCCGGCCCGAGAAAGCCCATGGCGATGAGCACCAGATCGGCTGGCCAGATCTTTTTGCTGCCGGCGACGGGCATCGGGGCGAAGCGGCCGCTTTTTGCGTCCTTTTTCCATTCCACCTGCACGGTGTGCAGGGCGCGCACATGTCCGGCTTCGTCCTTTTCCACCTGCGTGGTCATCACGCCGTAGGCGCGCGGATCATGGCCGAACACGGCCTCCGCTTCTTCCTGACCGTAGTCGGTGCGGAAGATCTTCGGCCATTCAGGCCACGGATTGCCCGGCGTGCGCGATTTGGGCGGCTTGGGCATGATCTCAAACTGCGTGATGCTCTTGCAGCCGTGCCGCACGGAGGTGGCCACGCAGTCGGTGCCGGTGTCGCCGCCGCCGATGACGATGACGTGCTTGTCTTTGGCGGAGATATAGCTGCCGTCGGTCAGTTTGGAATCCAGCAGGCTCTTGGTGTTGGCGTGGAGGAAATCCACTGCGAAGTGGATGCCGTCCGCTCCCTCGCGCCCTTCGGCGGCAAGGTCGCGCGGCAAGGTCGCGCCGGTGCAGAGCACCACCGCGTCAAAATTCGCGAGCAGGGACTGAGCATCTTTGTCTTTGCCGACCTCCACGCCGGTTTGGAAGACGACGCCTTCTTCCTCCATGAGTTTAATGCGCCGCAGCACGACGCGCGTTTTGTCCAGCTTCATGTTGGGGATGCCGTACATCAGCAGGCCGCCGGGGCGGTCCGCCCGCTCGAACACGGTGACGCTGTGCCCGGCATAGTTGAGCTGGGCGGCGCAGGCGAGGCCGGACGGGCCGGAGCCGACGACCGCCACTCTTTTGCCGGTGCGCGATTCGGGCGGGCAGGGTTTGATCCAGCCCTGCTCAAACGCATAGTCGATGATCTTGCACTCGTCTGCCTTGATGGAAACCGACGGGTCGATCAGCCCCAATGTGCAGGAGCCTTCGCACGGCGCGGGGCAGACCCGCCCGGTGAATTCGGGAAAATTGTTGGTTTTGAGCAGACGGGCGATGGCGTCCTTCCACAGCCCGCGATAAACCAGCTCATTCCATTCGGGGATGAGGTTGTTGATGGGGCAGCCCGAAGCGCCGCCGCCGATCATCAGCCCGGAGTGGCAGAACGGCGTGCCGCAGTCCATGCAGCGCGCGGCCTGCACCCGCTGCTCCTCGGCCGAAAAAGCGGTGTGGAACTCTTCCCAGTCCTTGATGCGCGTAAGCGGCGCGCGATCGGGGGAAAGGGCCCGTTCGTATTCCAGAAATCCAGTCGGTTTGGCCATGTGTGCTTCCCCCTTATTTCACGCCCGCTTTTGCGGGGGCTTTAAAATTGGCTTCAAAAGCGGCCATCATTGCGTCGTCGCCGGAAAGACCGTCGGCCTCCGCTTTCTTGATGGCGAGCAGAATGCGCTCGTAGTCGCGCGGCATCACGCGCACAAATTTGGCAAGCGCCACATCCCAGTCGGCCAGCATGGCTTTGGCACGGGCGCTGCCGGTGAAGGCTGCGTGTTTTTCGAGCATGCCGCGCAGGGTATCGGCGTCCTCGCCCTCCACCGGGCCGAGGTCCACCATTTCGGTGTTGCACCGTGCCGGAAAGCCGCCGTTTTCATCATAAACATAGGCCACGCCGCCGGACATGCCCGCCGCGAAGTTGCGCCCGGTCTTGCCCAGCACGGCCACCCGGCCGCCGGTCATATATTCGCAGCCGTGGTCGCCCACCGCTTCCACCACGGCGGTCACGCCGCTGTTGCGCACGCAGAAGCGTTCGCCCGCCACGCCGCCGATATAGGCTTCGCCGCTGGTTGCGCCGTAGAAGGCCACGTTGCCAATGATGATGTTTTCTTCCGGCACAAAAGTGGCCGCGTCGGGCTTGCGCACGATGATCTTGCCGCCCGAGAGGCCCTTGCCGATGTAGTCGTTCGCGTCGCCTTCCAGGTCGAGCGTGACGCCGTGCGGCACAAACGCGCCGAAGCTCAGCCCGGTGGAGCCGTTCAGATGGATGGTCACGGTGTCGTCCGGCAGGCCCTCGCCGCCGTGCGCTTTGGTGATCTCGCTGCCGAGGATGGTGCAGGCCGCGCGGTCGATGTTTTGAATCGCCACCCGCACGTCCACTTTCTCACCCTTTTCAATGGCGGGCGCGCAGAGCGCCAGCAACTTGCGGCGGTCGAGCGATTCATCCAGGCCGTGATCCTGATTCATCTGATGATAAACGCCCACGCTCTCATCCACTTTCGGGCGGAAAAGGATGGCGTCGTAATCAAGGTTCCGGGTCTTCCAGTTGCCGCGCGTCTGGTCCATTTCCAGCATGTCGGTGCGCCCGACCATTTCCTCGATGGTGCGGAAGCCGAGCGACGCCATGATCTCGCGCAGGTCTTCTGCCATAAAGCGCATGAAGTTGACCACATGCTGCGGGTCGCCGGCAAACTTGGCGCGCAGGCGCGGGTTCTGGGTGGCCACGCCCACGGGGCAGGTGTCCAGGTTGCACACGCGCATCATCACGCAGCCGAGCGTGACCAGCGGCGCGGTGGCAAAACCGAATTCCTCGGCGCCCAGCAGCGCGGCGATGGCCACGTCCCGCCCGGTCATCAGCTTGCCGTCGGTCTCAACGACCACGCGGCTGCGCAGGTCGTTGAGCACCAGCGTCTGGTGCGTTTCGGCAAGGCCCAGTTCCCACGGCAGGCCCGCGTGGCGGGTGCTGGTGCGGGGCGAGGCGCCGGTACCGCCGTCGTAGCCGCTGATGAGGATGACGTCGGCCAGGGCCTTGGCCACGCCGGCGGCCACGGTGCCCACGCCGGTCTCGGCCACCAGCTTGACGCTGATGCGGGCGTCCGGATTGGCGTTCTTGAGGTCGTGAATCAGTTCTTTCAGGTCCTCGATGGAGTAGATGTCATGGTGCGGAGGCGGGGAGATAAGGCCCACGCCCGGTGTGGAATAGCGCACCTTGGCGACCCACGGGTAGACCTTGCGGCCGGGGAGCTGTCCGCCCTCACCGGGCTTGGCGCCCTGTGCCATCTTGATCTGGATCTCCTGAGCATGCACAAGGTAGTTGCTGGTCACGCCGAACCGGCCGGACGCCACCTGTTTGATGGCGGAGCAGCGGGAATCGCCGTTTGCTTCCGGGATAAAGCGGGCCGGGTTCTCGCCGCCCTCGCCGGTGTTGCTTTTGCCGCCGATGCGGTTCATGGCGACGGCCATGGCTTCATGCGCCTCTTTGCTGATGGAGCCAAACGACATCGCGCCGGTCTTGAAGCGGGCGCAGAGCGACTCGACCGATTCCACTTCGTCGAGCGGGATGGGTTTGCCGGGCTTGAATTTGAGCAGCCCGCGCAGGGTGCAGAGTTTTTCCGCCTCGCCGTTGATGAGTGCGGTATATTCCTTGAACTTCTTGAAATCGCCCGCGCGGCAGGCTTCCTGCAACGCGTGGATGGTGAGAGGATTATACAAGTGGTATTCACCGTCATGGCGGTACTGGTACTTGCCGCCGCTTTCCAGCCCGTCGTCGGGCACGCCGCCCGCCGGGAAGCCGAACGCGTGCCGTGCGGCCGCCTCGGTGGCCACACCGTCCAGCCCGATGCCGCCCACGCGGGAGGGGGTGCCGGTGAAATATTGGTCGATGAACGGTTTTTCCAGACCGAGTGCCTCAAAGATCTGCGCGCCCTGATAGCTTTGGATGGTGGAGATGCCCATTTTGGAGAGCACCTTGATGACACCCTTGGTCACGCCCTTGAGGTATTTGGCCTGCGCTTCTTCCACCGTTTTGCCGGTGAGGAAGCCGCTTTCCACCAGATGGGCGACCGACTCAAGCGCCAGATAGGGGTTGACGGCGCTCACGCCGTAGCCGAGCAGCGTGGCGAAGTGGTGTACCTCATGCGGCTCGCCCGACTCCAGCACAATGCTGGTGTTGCAGCGCAGTTTTTCCCGCACGAGGAAGTGGTGCAGGCCGGCTACGGCCAGCAACGCCGGGATGGCGGCGTGCTTTTTATTCACGCCGCGGTCGCTGAGGATGAGAATGTTTACACCCTTGCGCACGGCGTCTTTGGCCACTTCGCAGAGGTTGTCCATCGCTGTTTTCAAGCCCGCGCCGCCCTCGGCCGCGTGGAACACGATCGGCAGCGTGACGGCCCGCAGGCCGTCCACCGAAAGCTCACGCAGCGAAGCCAGCGCAGCGTTGTCGATGAACGGGGAATCAAGCTGCACGCGTCGGGCGCTGGCGGGTGTCGGGTCGAGCAGGTTGCCTTCCGAGCCGAGCAGCACCTTCGAAGAGGTGATGACCGCCTCGCGCAGCGCGTCGATCGGCGGGTTGGTCACCTGCGCAAAGAGCTGTTTGAAATATTCATATAAAAGCTGAGGCTTTTCGGAGAGCACCGCCAGCGGAATATCGTTGCCCATGGCGCCCACGGGATCGGCACCGTCCCGCGCGAGCGGGGTGATGATGGTGCGCAGGTCCTCATAGGTATAGCCGAATGCTTTTTGCAGTTGTTCCAGCGGAAAGCGCAGCGCCTGCGGGGAGGTCTCCGCTTTGGGCAGCGCGTCCTGCTTCACGAGGTTTTCCGCGAGGATCTCGGCGTAGGGTTTTTCGCGCGCGGCCTCGTTTTTAATCTCCTCGTCGGTGAGGATGCGGCCGGCCTCCGTGTCGATGAGCAGCATGCGGCCCGGATGCAGGCGCTCTTTTTTGACCACCTTTTCGGGCGGGATGTCGAGCACGCCGGTCTCGGAGGAAAGCACGATGAAATCGTCGGTGGTGACGGTGTAGCGCGCCGGGCGCAGGCCGTTGCGGTCGAGCACCGCGCCCACACGCACGCCGTCGGTAAAGCCCATGGCCACCGGGCCGTCCCACGGTTCCATCAGGCAGCTCTGGTATTCGTAAAACGCCTTTTTCTCAGCGCTCATGCTTTCATGGCCGTCCCACGGTTCGGGAATCATCAGCATCATGATGCGGTGCAGCGGCATGCCGCCCATGTGCAGAAACTCCACCGTGTTGTCGAACATGGCGGAGTCGCTGCCGTCGGGGTTGATAATCGGCAGCACCTTGGGCAGCGCGCCGCCGTACACGTCCGATTGGAGCATGGACTCGCGCGCGTTCATGAAGTTGACGTTGCCGCAGAGGGTGTTGATCTCGCCGTTGTGGATGAGGTAACGGTTGGGATGTGCGCGGTTCCAGCTGGGGAAGGTGTTGGTGCTGTAGCGCGAGTGGACGAGGGCGATGGCGGTCTCCATCGCGTCGTCGTGCAGGTCGGGGTAGAACGCGCCCACCTGCTCGGGCGTGAGCATGCCCTTATACACGATGGTGGCGGAGGAAAAGCTGGCCACATAGAAGCCCTGGCCGGGATAAGCCGCCGCGGCGTCCTTCTCCAGGCGGCGGCGGGCGATGTAGAGCGCGCGCTCAAACGCCATGCCCGGCGCGACCTTTCCGCGCGCCACGAACACCTGCCGCATGAACGGCATGCTGGCTACGGCCGTTTCGCCCAGCGTGGAGGGGTCCACCGGCACGTCGCGCCAGCCAAGGAGGGAAAGCCCTTCCTCGGCCGTGATGGTCTCAAACCGCCCCGAGATGCCCTTTTGGGTCTCCACGTCGCGCGGCATGAAGAGCATGCCCACGCCGTAATCACCGGCGGCGGGAAGCTCGAACCCGGTGCAGACCTTTTTGAAAAAGGCGTGCGGCAGTTGCAGCAACACGCCCGCGCCGTCGCCCGAGTTCGGCTCGCTGCCCACCCCGCCGCGGTGCGCAAGGTTGCACAGCACGGAGAGCGACTGGCGCAGCAGCTCGTTGGACTTTTTGCCCTTGATGTTGGCAAGCAGGCCGATGCCGCAGGCGTCATGCTCAAAAGCGGGGTCATACAGGCCCTGCTTTTGAATGTTGATGAAATTTTTCATGTGACTTGCATCCCTCATTTACAAACCGTTCCTCCCCCGCCGGGGCGGGCATATCGTTTTTTATCTGTAACCGCGAATTGCGCGCTTTGCAGGACGTGTGCCGCAGGCCGCCGGTATGCAGCCGCGCGCGCAGTCGCCGACGGCCACAGGCCGCGCATCCTCCGGCGGAGGGCGGCAGACTGTGGCGAAACAGGGACATGGCTGTTGCGTTGTTTTTTCATTATAGCATCCCGCGTGCGCATATGCAAGGAATTACGCAAAAGAAATGCCTGCGCAAACGTGTAAAATTTGCATAAAATGCATGTAAAACTTGCAATAGTGACAGTGTTTTGGTATACTTATAGGCATAAAACGAAGACCGATCCCTGTCGGAGGACGGGCTGCCCCGCCGCCGCGTGAAAAAGGAGATGCAACAGATTATGGAAAACACAGCCGTCACATCGGGAACGCAGGAGAAAGCCGCCCTCGCGGGCCGCACCCCCTCGGAGTCTATGGCCATAATGACCGAATTGATTCTGCCCGCACAGGCCAACCTGCTGGGCAACCTGCAGGGCGGGCAGCTTATGCATTACATGGATATCGCAGGCGCGCTCACCTGCCGCCGTCATTCCGGCCATGAGGTCGCTACTGTAACGGTGGATCGCATCGAGTTCCGTTACCCCATCCATGTGGGGGAGGTTGTCACCGTGACGTCCAAGCTCGTCTGGGTGGGGCGCACGTCCATGAAAGTGCGCATCGTGGTGGGCACCGAGGATTTCAAGACGCACCAGTCCAAGCTGACCAACACGGCGTATTTCACTTTTGTGGCGCTGGATGAGACCGATCGCCCGGTCATGGTGCCGCCGCTGCTGCCGCAGACCGAACAGGAAAAAAAGGATTTTGAACACGAGCAGGAAAAATACGAGGCGCGCAAACGCAAATGAGCCGTCGCCCGCAGGATGCAGAGACCCGGCGGCGCGCCACAAAAGGATGTTACATATAATATGGAACAGGAAAAAAGTGCCCCGCAGGCCACCGAATGGCTCATTCGCCCGAGAAGTGTGGTGATCGACTGTACGAATGCCGGTGAACTGGCGGATTTTTATGCCGCACTGCTCGGATGGCAGGCTGAAAAAGGGTTCGACGGCCTTTACTGCGTGAGTGGGGGCGCGTCTTCGTTCCGGCTGCTCATCAGCGAGGATGAAGGCTATGTGCCGCCCGTCTGGCCGGAAGAGCCCGGCAGACAGCAGAAGGGGATGCATCTGGACTTTACCGTGGACGATCTGGATAAAGCTGCGGCTTATGCCGTAAGCCTTGGCGCGGTCAAAAGCGCCAAACAGTATAACCCGAAACAGTGGATTACGCTGTTCGACCCGGCGGGGCATCCGTTCTGCCTCTGCCTGTCGGAATAAACCAGTCAGGCGCGCTGCTTCTGCGCGGCGAATGTCCGGCGCACCCGTAAGTATTCCGCCACGGTCAGCGCGATCATGGCGGCATCAAACACCGTGAGCGCTATCATCATAAATGTGGGGTGCACAGCAATCCGGTAGACCTGGTAGCCGATGAACAGGAGGATGGACAGGACGGCAAGTGGATAGGCCCAAAGCTTTTTCTTCCATAAAAGTACCATCAACATGCATTTGATGGCCCCGTGCGAAAGCAGGTAGAGCATCCCAAAGAGCTGCGCGCCGGTGGAAAAATGCGCGCCGAACTGCAGCAGCAGGCCGCTCACAGGTTTCCACGACCACAGCACGCGGCGCGCCACGAATGTGAGCAGGCGGCCCATCCGTGCGGGATTCAAAAAAAGCAGCAGCACGCTGCCGACAAGCTCAAACAGGCCGCCGAGTCCTTTGCACAGTACCGCGATGTGGAACCCCACATCCACAAAATCGCCGGCCGGCAGCGATTCGCCATATTTTCCGATTCGGTTTGCCAAACAGATGCCCCCTCCTGTCCTGCTGGTTTCCCTTCATGTTACGCCGCGCCGCCCACCCTGTCAACTGCGGCGCGCGTGCCGCATAAAGCCATATTACAATGGATATAGTTTCTTTTGTACGGAGAAGTTTTCCATGCACTTTACAGAGGACCGCGGCGCTTGTTATACTGGTACCGTTGCGGAAATGGTCCGTGCATACAGGAAATACGGCCGGGGCGGGTACGCCGTGCCCCGCAGGAGGAGTCCCCATGATTTTATTTGATACCGACGTACAGGAACTGAAGTATAAAGTGCTGCGGGAGGTGGTGCGCCTGGCCCGCGCCGACAAGCTGGACGACGGCTATTACGACATCCCGCGCACCATCATTCCCGGGCCGAAGGCAACCATGCGCTGCTGCATCTACCGCGAGCGCGCCATCGTGGAAGAGCGCGTGCGCGCCGCAATGGGCCGCGGCGACATGCCGGGCATCGTTTCGGTCATCGACAGCGCCTGCGACGAGTGCCCGGTGCAGCGTTTCTCGGTCACCGACGCGTGCCGGGGCTGCATCGCGCACAAATGCCACGCGGCCTGCCCGTTCGGCGCCATCAGTTATGAGAAGCACCGGGCCGTCATCGACCCGGAAAAATGCCGGGAGTGCGGCCGCTGCATGAAAGCCTGCCCCTATCACGCCATCATCGAGCGCCAGCGCCCTTGCGTGGCCGGATGCGCCGCCAAGGCCATCGAGATCGACGACCAGAAAAAGGCAAAAATCAATTACGATCGCTGCACCTCCTGCGGCAACTGCGTCTACCAGTGCCCGTTCGGCGCGATGGTTGACAAATCCTTCATCCTCGACGTGCTGGATCTGCTCCGGCAGGCGCAGGAAAATCCGGATCTGCATATCTACGCCGTGCTTGCGCCGGCCATCGCCAGCCAGTTCTCCTACGCGAAAATCGGCCAGGTGGTGGCGGGCATCCGGCAGCTCGGCTTCCACCGTGCGGTGGAAGCCGCCCTCGGCGCGGACATCGTCGCGCAGAAAGAAGCGCATGAGCTGGCCGAGAAAGGTTTCCTCACCAGCTCGTGCTGCCCATCGTTCGTGCGCTATGTCGAGATCAACCATCCCGACCTCAAGCCGTTCATTTCCCACAACGTGTCTCCCATGGTGGAAACGGCGCTGCTCATCAAGCACCATGATCCCGGCGCAAAAGTGGTCTTCATCGGGCCGTGCATCGCCAAGAAGATGGAGATCTCGCTGGAAAAGACCCAGGGCGCGGTGGACAGCGTGCTCACCTTTGAGGAATTGCAGGCCCTGTTCGACGGCATGGAGATCCCGGTGGATCAGTTGGAGGAAGGCCCCATGGACGATGCATCCTGTTTCGGGCGCGCGTTTGCCAGGAGCGGCGGTGTAACCGAGGCGGTGCGCAGCGTGATCGAGGACGAGGGACTGGATCTGGTGCTCGACCCCGAGATCTGCAACGGGGCGGACAGCTATAAGATCGCGCTGTTCAAGGCCGCAAAGGGTAAGCTGGGCAAAAACTTCATTGAGGGGATGTCCTGCGCGGACGGCTGCGTGGGCGGCGCCGCCTGCCTGAGCCACGGTCTGCGCAGCGTTGTGGACGTGAATACATTCAGCAAAAAGGCGAGCCGGAAGCATGTGGGTGAAAGCGTTGCCGATGCCGACGGCAGTTTTGACGGGGAAGACGGTCCGGCCTCGTAAAAAATGTGTGCGTACAGCTCGAAAAAACACATACAAAAAAAGCAAAGGCATGGACGGGAAGTTTATCAAAATAAGAGAAAATCTCATGCGCATTGGTGAGGTTGGCACTCTTTCCTTGCATTTGCGGCGGAAGAATAGTAGAATATAGCCACATTCTCATGGGCGGCGGTACGGCATGTACCGCCGCCCATGACCGGGTGCGGGCCTTTTGCGGCGCCGCCCCGTATTTTGACCCGGCCCGCACCTCGGGCGCGCCCGGGTGCGGAGGCCTTTTTCATGAAGATTCTGGCGCAGTGCGGCATCATTTTCGCCATCTGCGTGGCCGGGCAAGTGCTCAGCGTGGTGACACACCTGCCTGTTCCGGGCAATGTGTTCGGCATGATCATCCTGTTTTTGCTGCTGTATTTCAAGGTCATCAGAAAACAGCAGATCCGCCGGGTCAGCCGGTTCCTGATCGGCAACATGGCGTTTTTCTTCATTCCCAGCGGCGTGGCCATCGTGGCCAATTTCAACACCATCAAGGGCGTGCTGGTCCCGTATCTGCTTATCATCCTATTCACGACCATCATCGTGCTCTCGGTTACGGGTGTGTTTGCCAACTGGGTGATGAAGCTGTTCAACCGGAAAGGGGGCAAAGCGGCGCCGCCGTCTGCGCAGCCCCCGGTGCCGCCTGTCTCTCCGGCCAAACCGCAGCCGCCGCGCAGGCCGTCCGTCCTGCCGCCCGTGCCGCCCGTCAGTCCTTCGGCGGAAGGAGATGCCTCTCTATGAAAGAAATGATTGTCGGCAGCCCGCTTTTCAGCATCACGCTTTCCATCGCGGCCTATGCGGTGGGGGTGGTCATCTACCGCAAAACGCGGCTGACGATTTTGAATCCGCTCCTGCTCGCCATCATCATTGTCTGCGCGGTGGTGATGATTTTCCACATCAGCTATAAGGACTATATGGCCGGAGGGCAGTTCATCACCCTGCTGCTCACGCCCGCGACCGTCGTGCTGGCGGTTCCGTTATACGACCAGTTGAAACTTATCAAGCGATACGCTCCGGTCATTTTGCTCAGCATTTCCATCGGCTCGGTCGCGTCCATGGCGTCAGTCTATTTCCTGTGCAAGCTGTTCGGGCTGGACCGGGTGCTCATCGAGTCGCTGATGGCCAAGTCGGTCACGACCGCCATCGCCATCGGCATCACGCAGGATATGCACGGCATCCAGGCTGTAACGGTGGTGGCCACGCTGCTTTCGGGCATTTTCGGCGCGGTGCTGGGCCCACAGGTGTTCAAGCTGCTGCGTGTGAAAAACCGCGTGGCGGTCGGCCTGTCGCTCGGCACGGCTTCGCACGCCGTGGGCACCTCCAAAGCGCTGGAGCTGGGTGAGGACGAAGGCGCCATGAGCAGCCTTTCCATTTGCGTAGCGGGCATCATCACCGTGATCTGCGCGCCGCTGCTGTTTTCCGTCTTCACCGCCATCTGGCGCTGAGCAGGCTGAGCCTGCATACAGGTTCAAATAAGCTGGCAGCTATTTTTCCATGCACAGCCTGAGCGGACGACGTGTCTGCGAACGCGTTCCGGCGGGTCGAACGGAAGGGCTTTTATGCAGCCGGCCTTGCAGACTGCCGCTTGCGCAGGAGCCCAAAATCTTGTAGACTGTAAAAAACGGGCAGGGGAGAACAGAAGCAATGGACTTTCTTTCAAAACGCGCGCGGCGGATGACGCCGTATACCGCCGGTGAGCAGCCCAAGGACATGCGGTATATTAAGCTGAACACCAATGAAAACCCCTATCCGCCGTCCCCCCGCATCCGGGAGGCGATTGCACAGGAAACCGACCGGCTGCCGCTCTACCCGGATCCGGACGCTACCGCGCTCTGCGCGGCTATTGCCGCGGTAGAAGGACTGGATGCGGGCTGTGTGTTCTGCGGCAACGGCAGCGATGAGGTGCTTTCGTTTGCATTCTGCGCGTTTTTCGATGACGAGCAGCCCGTGCTTTTCCCCGATGTGACCTACAGCTTCTACCCGGTATTTGCGGGGTTTTACAATATCCCCGTGCAGACCGTGCCGTTGAATGAGCGGTTCGGGATCGACGCGGCGGACTATTTTCGCCCGGCGGGCGGCGTCATTTTCCCCAACCCCAACGCGCCCACCGGCGTCTATCTGGATATTGCCAGTATCCGCAAGCTTCTGGATTACCACAAAGACCGCGTGGTGGTGGTGGATGAAGCCTACATCGCATTCGGCGGGCGGAGTGCCGCGCCGCTTATCCAAGACTACCCCAATTTACTGGTGGTGCGCACGTTCAGCAAGTCGCACGCCCTGGCGGGCATGCGTATCGGCTACGCGCTGGGTCAGCCGCACCTGATTGCCGCGCTTTTGCGCGTGAAGAACGCGTTCAACTCTTACCCGGTGGACAGGCTGGCGGCGGCGGCGGCGGCCGCCGCCGTGGCGGATGTGCCGTATTACACCGAAACCGCCGGGAAGATCGTCGCCACGCGAGGGCGGTTTGTCTCGGGGCTGCGCGCGCTGGGGTTCACGGTGCTGCCGTCACTGGCGAATTTTGTGTTTGCTGCCCACCCCGGCGTGCCCGCTTCGGATCTGTTTGCGCGTCTGCGGGCGGCGGGTATCCTCGTACGGTATTTTGATCTGCCGCGCATCAGCAATTATCTGCGCATTACCGTCGGCACGGACGAGGACATGGACCGGTTGCTGGACGTGCTGGCGGCGCTTTTGCAGCAGAAAGCCTGATATTTTTACCACGGGGTTGCATGGATGACTGGCATGCCCGCACAAAATATGGTATAATCAAAAACTGCGCGGAAATACGCGCGGTTTTTTCGATTTATAAAAAAAAGTCCGGCCTTTCCGATTAAAAAGCCTGGATACTATGGATGGCCGGTTAAACAAGAAAGCAGGCTGCACCGCCCGTTCAAGCGATGTATTGAAACACGCCTGCCGATTTATTTGAACTAAAAAGCGGGCTGTGCCCGCGGAAGGTGGATTGTTGTGCCGCAGACAGAAGAACTGGCGGAAAAAATACAGAGGCGCAGGACGTTTGCGATCATTTCGCACCCGGACGCGGGCAAAACGACCCTCACCGAAAAACTGCTGCTCTACGGCGGGGCCATCCGCCTGGCGGGCACCGTGAAAGGGCGCAAAGCCGAGAAATATGCCGTCTCCGACTGGATGGAGATCGAAAAACAGAGGGGCATCTCGGTCACATCGAGCGTGATGCAGTTTGATTACGACGGATTCCATATTAACATCCTGGATACGCCCGGGCATCAGGATTTCAGTGAAGATACCTATCGCACCCTCGTTGCAGCGGACAGCGCCGTCATGCTCATCGACGGTGCGAAGGGCGTGGAAGCGCAGACGATCAAGCTGTTCCATGTCTGCCGGATGCGCGGCATCCCCATTTTTACGTTCGTCAATAAGATGGACCGCTTCACCAAAGACCCGTTCGATCTGATGGAAGAATTGGAGCAGGTCCTGGGCATCCGTGCCTGCCCCATGAACTGGCCCATCGGTTCGGGCACCGATTTCAAGGGCGTATATAACCGTACGCAGAAGCGCATCGAGCTTTTTACCAGTGAAGGGCACGGCCAGAAGATGGTGGCCGCCACCACCGGCACGGCGGACGACCCCAGATTCCGCGAGCTGCTTGGTGAGAAGCTGTATGACCAGCTCTGCGAGGATATCGCACTGCTGGACGAGGCGGGCGACGCGTTCGATCTGGAAAAAGTGAAGCAGGGCGAGCTCACGCCGATGTATTTCGGCAGCGCCATGACGAATTTCGGCGTGCAGCCGTTCCTGGAGGATTTCCTCTCCTATGCGCCCGCGCCCGCGCCCCGCAAAACGGCGGAAGGTGATATGGAACCCACGCAGGCGGCGTTTTCAGGCTTCGTTTTCAAGATACAGGCCAACATGAACCCCGCGCACCGCGATCGCATCGCGTTTATCCGCATCTGCTCGGGCCGATTCGAAAAGGAAATGACCGTTTACCAGACGCGTACAAAGAAGAACATCCGGCTCGCGCAGCCGCAGCAGTTTCTCGCGCAGGACCGCAACATCGTCGAGGAAGCCTATGCGGGCGACATCATCGGCGTGTTCGACCCCGGCGTTTTCCATATCGGCGATACGCTTTGCCCGCCGGGGCAGTCGTTTCACTTTGAGGGCATCCCCATGTTCCCGGCCGAGCATTTTGCCAACGTGACCATCAAAGACGCAATGAAGCGCAAGCAGTTCCTCAAGGGCGTGGAGCAGATCGCCGAGGAGGGTGCCATCCAGTTGTTTAAGCAGCCGTTTGCGGGGTATGAGTCGCTCATTGTCGGCGTGGTGGGCGTACTGCAACTGGAAGTGCTGGAATACCGGCTGAAGAACGAGTATAAGGTCGATGTGCGCATGGAGCAGCTGCCCTATGGGTATGCGCGCTGGGTGGTGCCGGCCAAATTCACCACCGAGCGCATCGGTTACACCAACGACGCGCTGGTGGTGCAGGATGCGTATGACCGGCAGGTGGTGCTGTTCACCAACGAATGGTTTATGCGCCGCACGGTCGATGAAAACAAGGACGCACAGTTTTTGGACATTCCACCCGTTCTGGAGGAATGACAGGGCAGGCCGCCGCTTCCGGTTCATCCGGGAGCGGCGGCCTGTGTTGGTTTGCGGAAAAGGAGCGCCCCCATGCACATTCGGGAAGCGAACGAGAACGATCTGTATGCCCTGCTGCGGCTTTACACCCAACTGCACGACAACCCCATGCCCGTACCGGACGATGCACTGCGGCAGCTGTGGCAGCGCATGCTGCGGATGGACGGGCAGCATGCTCTGCTGGGTGAGGAAGATGGAGAGATCGTGTCGTCCTGCGTGCTCACCGTCATCCCCAACCTCACGCACGGGCAGCGGCCATATGCGCTGGTGGAGAACGTTATCACCGACGGAGCGCACCGTGGCAAAGGCTGTGCCACCGCTGTTTTGCACGCGGCGGAAGATATTGCGGTGCGGGAGGGCTGCTGCAAGATCATGCTGCTCACCGCCTCGAAACTGGAGAGCACCCTGCGCTTTTATGAGCGGGCGGGGTATAACCGCCATGACAAAACGGCGTTCATCCGGTGGCTGCCGGAATGAACGCCGCTTTACGATGCGAATGCGGGTGCGGCGGCGAAAATGCCGATTGCTCTGGGAGCGCCGCGATGGTACAATGGTAAAAAATCAAAGTCAATGCATGGCAGAGCTAAAAGGGGGCGTTTTTATGGAACCGATCCTGTACATCGGTACGTATACGGCGGGAGAGAGCAAAGGTATCTACAGCGCCCGGCTGCGGGAGGACGGAACGCTCGGCCCGGTGCGGCTGGAGGCCGAAGCGGACAACCCTTCCTATCTGGCGGTTGGTCCCGACGGGCGCTCGCTGTACGTCGTGCTGGAGACCGATATGCTCAAGGGGCAGCCGGGCGGCGGCGTGGCGTCCTATGCCGCCGGCCCGGACGGCCGGCTCACGCAGACGGGTGAGCAGTCCTCGCTGGGGGCGTTTCCGTGTTATCTCAGTGTGGACCCCGATGGGAAGTTCTTGTTTGTGGCCAACTATGGCGGCGCGGATTTTCTGCCCAACGGCGCGTCCGACGCGACGCTGGTGTCGTTTCCCATCGAAAACGGCGCGGTGGGCGCGCCGCTGCAAAAAACCAGCCATGCGGGGCACGGTGCGCATCCGGAGCGGCAGCGCTGCCCGCACGCGCATTTTCTTGATTTTGCCCCGGAAGGGTGGCTCTGCGCGGTGGATCTGGGCATCGACCTCATCTTCAGCTATACGGTGGCCCCGAGCGGTGCGCTGTATGAGATTTGGCAGACGCGGGGATTCCCCGGCTGCGGGCCGCGCCATATGGCGTTTTTGCCTGAACAGAACGCCGCCTACGTGGTCAACGAGCTGACCAGCGACATCACCCTTATGAACGTGCGGATGCAGGGCGGTTATTCGCCGGAAGACTATTACGCCACGGTGCCCGCCGATTTTAAAGGAGAAAACTTGCCCGCCGCCATCAAGATCTCACCCGACCGCCGCTTGCTGGTCGTATCCAACCGCGGACACGACAGCATCGCGGCCTACCGCATCGGGCAATACGGTGTGTTGAGTGAGCCGGTTTTCACGCCCTGCGGCGGCAAAGGCCCGCGCGATCTCACCTTCTCGCCGGACGGTCGCTTCCTGTATGCCGCCAACGAAAAATCGGACGGTATCACGGCGTTTGCGGTGCAAAACGGTGCCCTTTCGCCATTGGGCGAGGTCGCCCATGTGGGCAGCCCGGTCTGTCTCAAGAGCCTTCCGGCGTGAATGCGTCGACCGCGTCCGCTACGCAGGCCAGTTCTTCCTCTGTCATGCCGGGGAAGACCGGCAGGCAGAGCGTCTCACGCGCGAGCGTTTCCGCCACCGGAAGCGAGCCGGGGCGGTAGCCAAGCCCCTCGAAGGCTTTCTGCAGGTGCAGCGGCACAGGATAAAATACGCCGGTCGCGATGCCCTTTTTTGCCAGCGCTTCGCCCATCTCGGCCTTGTAAGGGGTGCGCATCGCAAACTGGTGCCACACATGGGTGGTGCCCTCCGCCTGTTTTGGCAGGATGACGTCCTCTCTGTGGATGTGCGCCTGATAAAACGCGGCGTTCTGCGCGCGCTGTGCGTTCCATTCGTCAAGGTGACGGAGCTTTATATTTAGGATGACCGCCTGCAATGTATCCAATCTGGAATTATATCCAACCAGATAATTGTAATATTTATATGGATTATACAAAGGGTTTTCCGCGCCGCCCGGCGCGGGCGGCAGGGGCTGCCCGTCGAGCAGGGCGCGGGCGGCGGCTCCCGTGTGTCCGCCGCCATGGGCACGCAGCGCGCGGAACAGTGTGGCCAGGCGGTCGCTGTCGGTGGTGAGCAGGCCGCCGTCGCCGAACGCGCCGAGGTTCTTGGTGGGGAAGAACGAGAAGCAGGCCGCGTCTCCCAGGCCGCCGACCGGTTTTCCCTCTACGGCCGCACCGATGGCCTGGCACGCGTCCTCGATGACGGGTAGCCCGTGTTCTTCGGCGATGGCACGTAAGGCCGCCATGTCGGCCGGCTGCCCGAAGATGTGCACCGGCAGGATGGCTTTGGTGCGGGGCGTGATGCACCTGCGCACGCTTTCGGGGTCGAGGTTGTAGGTGTCGGGGCGCACGTCGGCGAAGACCGGTGTGGCGCCGAGGGCAGCCACCGCTTCCGCCGTGGCGAAAAAGGTGAACGGCGTAGTGACGACTTCGTCGCCCGGGCCCACGCCCAGCGCGTGCAGGGCGATGGTGAGCGCGTCGGTGCCGTTGCCCACGGCAACGGCGTGGCGCACGCCGAGGCGGTCGGTCAGCGCTTGCTCGAGCGCGGCCACCGGTCTGCCCATGATGTATGCGCCGCTGCGCAGGCAGGCCTTTATCTCCGGTTCCAGTTCCGGTTCCAGCGCGGCGTATTGGCGTTTGAGGTCCAGCATCGGGATCTGCATCAAAACGGGAAAACCCCTTCCATATCGTTCAGAATGTTCAGTTTTCTTTAGGGTAGCACAAGCAGCACGGTTCCACAAGCCCGCCCGGTGCCGTTTTTTGTCGAAACGGGCCCGCGCGCGCAAAAGAAGGCTGTGCCTGCGCCGCGTTTTGTGGTACACTAGAAAATGCACCATACATTGTGTGAAAAAATCTCCGCCGGACGGAGAGTTACATGGAGGAAGACCATGAGCCGAGATCGTTACGAAAGCCCGTTCTGCACGCGCTATGCCAGCGCCGAGATGCAGTATCTGTTTTCGCCGGATAAAAAGTTCAAGACCTGGCGCAAGCTGTGGATCGCGCTGGCCAAAGCGGAACACGAACTGGGCCTGCCCGTCACCGCCGAACAGGTGGCCGAGTTGGAAGCTCACGCCGAGGACATCAACTACGACGTGGCCGAGCAGCGCGAAAAAGAAGTGCGCCACGACGTGATGTCGCATGTCTACGCCTACGGTGTGCAGTGCCCGCAGGCAAAAGGCATCATTCATTTGGGCGCCACCTCCTGCTATGTGGGGGATAACACCGACATCATCATCATGCGGGAAGGGCTTGAGCTGCTGCGCAAAAAGCTCATCAATGTGATCGCGCATCTGGCGAAATTTGCGGAGGCGCACAAAGGCCGGCCCTGCCTGGCCTACACCCACCTTCAGCCCGCGCAGCTCACCACCGTGGGCAAGCGTGCCACGCTCTGGATCAACGAGCTGCTGATGGACCTGGAAGACGTGGAGCACCGCATTGACGGGCTGGCGCTGCTGGGTTCCAAAGGCACTACCGGCACGCAGGCATCGTTTCTCGCGCTGTTCGACGGCGACCACGAAAAGGTGAAGAAGCTGGAACAGCTCATCGCCGCGTCGCTGGGGTTCGATAAGGTGGTGCCGGTCTCCGGCCAGACCTATTCCCGCAAGGTGGACAGCCGTGTGGTGAGCGCGCTGGCGGGCATTGCCGAGAGCGCCAGCAAATTTTCCTACGACATGCGCCTGCTGCAGAATTTCAAGGAAATGGAGGAGCCGTTCGAGAAGCATCAGATCGGTTCGTCCGCCATGGCGTACAAGCGCAACCCCATGCGCAGCGAGCGCATCACGGCGCTGTCCCGCTACCTGCTGGCCAATTCGCTCAACCCCGGATTCACCGCCGCCACCCAGTGGTTTGAGCGCACGCTGGACGATTCGGCCAACAAGCGCATCGCGGTGGCCGAGGCGTTCCTCGCGGCGGACGCCATCCTCAATATCTACATCAATGTGGCGGACGGGCTGGTGGTCTATCCCAAAGTCATCCGCCAGCGCGTGATGAAGGAGCTGCCGTTTATGGCGACCGAGAACATCATGATGCGCGCGGTGAAAAAGGGCGGCGACCGCCAGCAGCTTCACGAGCGCATCCGCCAGCACTCGCTCGCCGCGGCCAAACGTGTAAAAGAGGATGGACTGGACAACGACCTCATCGACCGCATCGTGGCCGATCCGGCGTTCATGCTCGACAAAGCCGAGATCGAAAACGTGCTCACGCCGGAGCGCTTCACCGGGCGCTCCGTCGCGCAGGTAGAGGAGTTCCTGGGCGAAATCGTCAACCCGATTCTGGAGCAAAACCGTGGTCTGCTCGATGCAGTCCCCGAGCTCACCGTCTAGCGGACAGTGCCCGCTGACGGGTTCAAAGAACGTTGGCGCGATGGCAAATGCACAATTTGAACGGGCGGGCTCAAGGGACCTTGCGGCGATGGGCGGGTGGTTTCCCTCCCGGACTTTTTGAACAAAAAAGCGGGTTGTGCCGGCCGCTTGCCGTGAATTGACTTTTTTACGTTAGCGCTTTATAATGGAAACAGTGTGTGCCCGGTCGGAAAATGGGACGGTCAACAAACGATTTGGAAGGTGGAAGCCTGTGTATAAACGCGTGGGGAGGCCAGTCATCGTGGTGGTGGCGGTTATCATTGCCATCATCACATACTTGTCGGTATCCGGATTCTCTTATACGTTCGGCGACAATGTCATCACGGTCATCAAAGGCGCGCAGGATATGCGCTTCGGCATCGACATCCGGGGGGGCGTGGATGTGACGTTCCGTCCCCCGACGAACTACAAGGCCAGCAACGCGGAGATGGACGCGGCCACCGCCGTGTTGCGCACACGGTTGGACAGTAAGCACATCACCGATTCCGAGATCTATACCGATTACCGCAACCAGCGCATCATTGTGCGCTTCCCGTGGCGCTCCGACCAGACCAATCAGGACCCGGAAAGCGCCATTCAGGAGCTCGGCGCGATGGCGGAGCTTTCGTTCAAGGCGTCGGATGGCACCGTCATCATGACCGGTAAGGACGTCAAGAGCGCGGCCGCGCAGTACGAGCAGTCGAACCAGACGACCGGGCAGACGACCAGCCAGTATGTCGTGCTGCTGTCCCTCAAGGATTCCGGCAAGAGCAAGTTTACCGACGCGGTGAAAAAATATTATAACCAGACGGTTTCAATTTATATGGACAGCACGGCGATCTCCACGCCCACAATGAATATAGACCCCAGCACGCTGTCCGGTGAGCTCAGCCAGGCCACCATCGAAGGCTCGAGCTCCAGTCCGTTCACGGCGGCTTCCGCGCAGGCGCTGGCCGACAAGATCAACGCGGGCGCGCTGCCTTTTAAACTGGAGACCGATAACTACCAGACCATTTCACCGAAACTGGGGCAGAACGCCCTGCAGGTCATGCTGATGGCGGGCGCGGTGGCGGCGGTGCTCATTGTGCTGTTCATGCTGATTTATTACCGCCTGCCCGGTCTTGTGGCCTGCATCGCGCTCACGGGGCATGTGGCCGGCACGCTGCTTGCCATCTCCATTCCACAGTTTTCCCTCACGCTGCCCGGCATCGCGGGCATTATCCTTTCCATCGGTATGGGGGTGGACTGCAACATCATCACCGCCGAGCGCATCAAGGAAGAGCTGCGTATCGGCAAAACGCTGGACGGCGCGCTGGATGCAGGGTTCCAGCGCAGCTTCGCCGCCATCTTCGACGGAAACGTCACCGTGGTCATCGCCGGGCTGATCCTCTATTTCCTCGGGTCGGCCTCGGTCAAGTCCTTCGGGTATACGCTGGTGGTGGGCGTGGTGTTCAATTTCCTGATGGGCATCATCGCGTCCCGCCTGATGCTCAAATCCATCTCACGGTTCGGCTTTGCCCGCAAAGACGTTCTGTATAACGGGAGGGCTGCGAAATGAGTGACAAGCACCGCAAAGACAATGTGACGCCGCTGTTTGGTCACAAAAAAAACGAACCGAAAGTGCGCGAGTCCCAGATCGACGTGCCGGATGAGCCTGCCGCACAGCCCAAACAGGACATTGGCCGCCGCCATCACGGCACTGCTCCCACCATTATGGACATGGACAGCGGCCGGCGTTCCGTGCAGCCGGATCAGCAGGCCGGCAGCGATGCGGAAGAAAAAGGCGAGGTCTACAACGGCCTTCATATTGATTTTATCGGTAAGCGTCGCGTCTTCTATACGATTTCCATTTCGCTGATCGTCATCGGCATCCTCGTGTCGGCGATTTTCGGCGTCAAGCTGGATATCCAGTTCAAAGGCGGCGCCATCATTCAGTATTCCTACACCGGCACGCTTGACCTTTCCACCGCGCAGACACTGGCCAACAAAACAATCGCGGGCGGCGATTTTACCGTGCAGGTCGATAAGGTGCCGGCCAGCCATACGCAGCTTCTGGTGCTTCAGACCACCAAAGCGCTCACCAATACGCAACAGGCTTCGCTGTATAACGCGCTCAACAAGCAGTTCTCATCCAACAGCCTGAAAAAGTATCAGTCCAACGATGTGTCGCCTCAGACGGGACGGCAGTTCTTCCTCCAGAGCATCGGTGCGGTGCTGTTGGCGGCGCTGCTCATCGTGCTGTATGTCTGGATACGCTTCCGGCATATCGGCGGCCTGCCCGCCGGTTTGACGGCGCTCATCGCGCTGCTGCACGATCTGGTGATTGCGTTTGTGGCCTTTTCCATCTTCCGCATCCCCATCAGCGACAGCTTCGTCGCCGTGGCGCTGACGATTTTGGGCTATTCCATCAACGACACCATCGTGGTCTACGACCGTATCCGTGAAAACCGCGGCTTGTTCGGCCGCAGCATGAAGTTCAAGGATATCGTCAACCGCAGTATCAATCAGTCTTTCACCCGTTCGATCAATACCACGCTGGTCACATTTCTGGCCATTGCCACGGTCTGCGTCTTTTCCATTATTTTTCACCTTGACTCCATTCGCGGGTTTGCCCTGCCGATGATGGTCGGTGTGGTGACCGGCTGCTATTCCACCATTTGCATTGCCGGGCCGCTCTGGGTGAGCTGGGTGGAGCATCAGGAAAAGAAAGATCAGCGTCGCGCCGGGGATGTGGTCGAAGGCTGAACAGGTCCAATAAAATGAAAGCGCGGCCGCAGCCGCGCTTTCATTTGCTACCTGTACGTTATGCATGCTTTCTCTGGTTTCCCAGACCGAAAAAAGGCTGTACGTAGGACTGCCTTTTTGGACTCAGGCTGTGCGGGATGTTTTTCGCACGGGTTTGCCTAAATCAAAAGCGGGCTGTGCCCGCCTGTACTCGCTCTGCGGTGCGGGGCCGGCGGATCAGGATTCAGGCTGTGCGAGATGTTTTTCGCACGGGTTTGCCTAAATCAAAAGCGGGCTGTGCCCGCCTGTACTCGCTCTGCGGTGCGGGGCCGGCGGATCAGGATTCAGGCTGTGCGGGATGTTTTTCGCACGGGTTTGCCTGAATCAAAAGCGGGCTGTGCCCGCGCCTGTTATGCCCGTCGGCGTTCCTTGATGTAGAGGTCGCCTAACAGGCTGGCGATCACGGTGGCGTCGAACACGCCGAAAGCGGCTGAGAATGCGCCTTTGATGTTGGACAGCATCGTCATATAATCGCCGACGTGTCCCAGCAGCAGGGTGAACAGGATGGCCATCGCCAAAAGCCCGCAGGAAAGGCGGAACCCGTCGGTCAGCATTGTGACCGTGAGCGGCTCCATTTGGCGCAGATTTGTGAACAGCGTACGCAAGAACTGCATGGGTTTTTCCTCCTCGGGAAAGAGCGTGGATATGCGCCCGGCACGGCGGGCATGGTTTTGGAGCGGTTTCACCGCATGGCTTTTACACGATTCTTACCAAACTTTCCACTATAGTAGCACGTTACGTATGGCCGTACAAGGCGTAAGTTTTGCCAGAGTATGCAGATGTGCGCTAAAAAGGATTTATTACCGTGCCGCGCGCAGTCTGTGGTGTGCATGGAGCGCGGAGCGTCTGGAGGCCGGTATGGAAGTTGGTATTTCTACTGCCTGTTTATATCCGATGGAAACGGAGCAGGCCCTTGCGCTTGTGCTGGAGCAGGGTGCTCATACGGTCGAGATCTTTTTCAATGCCGAGTGTGAGTACAATATTACCTATCTGCGCCGCCTGCAGGCTTTGCTCACTCGTGCGGGGGCGGTTGTCAGCTCCATCCACCCCTATACCGCGGCGTACGAATCGATGATGTTCTTCTCAGATTATCCCAGCCGGTTTAGTGATTCGGTCTCGCAATACCGCCGCACCTTCGCGGTGGCGGCGTTTCTCGGGGCCAAGGCGGTGGTATTTCACGGCGCGCGCAAAGACCTGCCCATGCCCATGGAGCAGTACTGCGAGCGGTTCGCGCGCCTGGCGCACGCGGCCAAAGAAGAAGGCGTGGTGCTGGCGCAGGAAAATGTGGCGCGCTGCAAATGCGGCGGCGTCGAACAGGTCGCGGCCATGCGCCGTATTCTGGGGAACGATGTCCGGTTTGTACTGGATGTCAAACAGGTCCGGCGCACAGGGGAAACAGTGGAGGCCATGTGCGCCGCAATGGGGGGGCAGATCGCCTGTGTGCATCTGAGCGATGCCGCGTACGGGCGCGACTGTCTGCTTCCCGGGGCAGGGCAGGTCGATCTTCCCGCGCTGCGCGGCAGGCTGGCGCTCCAGGGGTTTGTCGGCCCTCTGCTCATCGAAGTTTACCGCACGGGATTTGTCCACCATGCCGAACTGCACACGGCGCTTTCGCTTGCGACCCGCATATTTTCCTCGGAGTAAATTTTTTGCCATATCTGATTTTGCAGTGAAAATAGACCGAACGCGATTTTGTAAAAGTTGAATGTTTTTTGAAATCGACACAAAACGACCGATTTCCCCATAGAATATCCGTTATATGGAAATTATTTGTGCGAATGCCCAAAAAATTCTTGTAAGATTTATGCAATATTTCTGAGTCTCGTACATAAAGCACGCTTTCATCCGTATTGTCCAGCAAGTATAATATTCTTGGACGGCAACCCGAATGCGGTTGTTGTAATCGCAAGAATATCGCGTCTATTTGGGGGAAATACAGATGAAGCAACCAACAGCGACCGCGGAGGTACGGGAAGGGGAGAGATGCGTTGGGGTAGCTCGGTACTATGTAACAAGCTGCAATTGCGAGATCGCTCCCGTCCAGACGTATGGCGTGTCGGTCTCTTTTACGGGGGAGCAGGGTGCGTCGTATTCAGATCAGGTGAATGATATCTGTTTCTCTCAAAAACAGGCAGAGGACCTGTTGCACCTCCTCGCAGCACACACCGTAACGCCGGTTTCACTGCGCGACGTGGTTGAGGACTACCTAGCGGATCGGTAGGCACGGTATGTGTTTTCACGGTCGGGGGTGCGGAACCGCCTGAAGCCGATACCGGCGGGATCGGTGCGTGGCTCGGATTTCTGCCCTTGACGGAGGAAACAACATGAAGTGCCCTTATTGCGGATACCTTGAAAGTAAAGTGGTGGATTCCAGGCCCATTGACGAGGGGGGGCGTATCCGTAGGCGGCGCGAATGCATGCGTTGCCAAAAGCGGTTCACCACTTACGAAATGGTGGAAAGCCTGCCGCTGGTCGTCATCAAAAAAGACAACTCCAGACAGGCGTTCGACCGTCACAAACTGTTGGGCGGTATGCTGCGCGCGTGTGAGAAACGCCCGGTGCCGCTCGGTGTTCTGGAAAAAGCAACGGATGAGATCGAAAATACTCTGCAAAGCTCGCTGGAACGGGAAGTCACATCCAAACGGGTGGGCGAACTCGCAATGGAAAAACTCAAAGAGATTGATGAAGTTGCGTATGTGCGGTTTGCTTCGGTTTACCGCCAGTTTCGTGATATCAACACATTTTTGGAAGAACTTAACAGACTGTTGGACAGCCGACAATAGGCCCGTTTCCGTTCTGTCTGCATCATGAATCCCCCAAACGTCTTGCGCGCCGTCCTGCTTCACACCCCACGCGGAAAAATGTGATCGGTTCCTTTTTGATCACTTTTTACCAAAGCAGACAAAACAAAGGCCGTCCGCATTTCGCGGGCGGCATAGGCTGTGTTTAAAGAATGTTTTCCCAGTTAATTTTTTCAACATACCACAAATGTGCCAGTTGCATTTTCAAAATATCGCATTCGGCATCAAATTCTGAGGTTTCGTTGTTTTCCAGATAAGCGGGAAGTTTGGCGACCGAGGTGTTCACGATATCGATTTCGCGGTGGTCGATCATCATGGGAAGGATGCGGCTGTTTTTCTGCCACAGGGAGAAAAACTGCCGCATCTTTTTCTGGGTATCGGGCGAATCGCCGTTCCGGTGGTATGCGGCCTGCGCGGTTTCCACGGCGTTCACCATGGAATGGGTGCTCACGGCCAGATAATATTGGCCGGCGGCAATCACGGCGATGACCAGAATCAGGATGATCGCAACAACCTTCAGTTTGTTCACGGCGGTCCACCTCCCTTTGCGGTTTTATCCGGCGGCGCGTGCGCTCGAAAGCGCGCCGCCGTCCTTTTTGATGATGATGGTTTTATCCAGGTTGTCCACCGTCATCAGAAACACACCTTCCACCGTTACTCCCTGCGTGGAAAGGATGGCCTCCAGCCAGTCCCTGTTTTTTCCGGCGGCGCGCAGCGATTCGGGAAACAGCTTGCCGTCGCAGATGAGGGTGGTGGGCAGGCCGCCGTCCGGCGGGCACTGCACATGCAGCATTTCGGCTGTGACAGGCGCCTTGGCGCAGGAGGGAAACACGCTGAGCTTGCCGTTGGTTTCCAGCACGGCAACCGCCACGTCGGTCACGTTCATATAACCGCAAAGGCGGAGTTCTTCCATCAGGTCGTCCACGGTAAAGCGCAGGCGCCGCATTTCCGACTGGTTGATCTGGCCGTTCTGGATGAGGATGCTCGGCCGGCCGGTAACGACGCGCCGCAGGCGGGAGCTGAGCAGCGTCAGCCCGGAAAGCGCCACTTCGCAGGAGATGAGCGTTAGAATCGGTACGATTCCGCTGGTGAGGGGCGTGCCGGTCTGCTGCATGGGCACTGAGGCAAGGTCGGATATGAGAATGGCCACCACCAGTTCCGACGGCTGGAGCTCCCCGATCTGCCGCTTGCCCATCACCCGCACGGCGGCGATGACGACGGCGTATAGAATGAGCGTACGGATAAACGCGATTCCCATGGGGCAACCTCCTTGATGCGCATCGAGCGTGAGGCCGCCCGCGGGCGGCGGTTGCTGCGTTTATCATGTGCGGCCGGGCAGGATGTTATGCACATTCTGTTTCCTGCGTTGAAACTACGGGGAGGACATGCTACAATAGACTTGTATAGAGATGTTTAAATGAAGAAAGCCGGGCGGAGTGCACGGCAGGGGAAGAATGGACGGCGAAAGGAAAGCATGAGAAGAGCGGTCGTGGATCTGGGTTCCAATACCATGCGCATGGAGGTCTATGACGAAAAAGAAGGGCAGTTGCAGCATATCGTCAGCGCCAAAGAAGTGGTGGGAATGATCGGCTATATGGAAAAGGGGGAGATCAGCGAAGAAGGGATCCTCCGCGTGGTGAACGGTCTGCGCGCCTTCCGCGAAACGGCGGTCGCCGTGCGGGTGGAGCGTTTCAACTGTTTCGCCACCGCCGGCCTGCGCGCCGTGAAAAACGCCGAAGACGTGGTGCGGCGCGTGAAAGAGCAGGTGGGGATCGATGTGGACATCATCAGCGGCGAGGAAGAGGCCCGGCTGGATTTCGCGGGCGCGTATATCCCACCGGAGGTGGAGAAAGGTCTGGTCGTGGATATGGGCGGCGGCAGCACCGAGATCGTGCGCTTTGCCGACGGGCATATCGACAACTGTATCAGCCTGCCGTACGGCAGCCTTTCGCTTTATAAGCGGTTCGTGAAAAAAATTATTCCCGGCGCCGGGGAATTGCGCAAGATCAAGGAGTTTGCAGAGCACCAGCTCGAATGTGTGGACTGGCTCAAGTCGGTGGGCGGGCATGTCTGCCTGATCGGCGGCACGGGTCGCGCAATCGCCCGGCTGCACCAGGATGTATACGGGCGCGCGGGGGAAGCGCTGCAGGGCTATATGTTCGATGCGCAGGATATCGCCGCGCTGATGAAATGGGTGCTGTCTCACCACAAGGTGGGGGTGCGGCGCATCCTGCGGGTGGAGCCCGACCGCATACACACCATCCTGCCCGGTATGGCCGCCCTCGCCCGTCTGGTGGGCTATGCCGGCGCCGCCACCGTATCCCTCAGCCGCAGCGGCGTGAGGGAAGGCTATCTCAAGACCGTTATGCTTAATGACAGATGAACGATGAGGTGAACAAATGTCCGCGTTGTATATAAACCGCGAACTTTCCTGGCTCAAATTCAATGAGCGCGTCCTGGAGGAAGCGTGCGACACATCGGTGCCGCTGTATGAGCGGCTGCGCTTTTTGTCGATCTTTTCTTCCAACCTCGACGAGTTTTACATGGTGCGCGTGGGCAGCCTGCTTGACCAGTCCCTGCTCGGCGGTAACAATGCCGACACCAAAACCGGCATGCTGCCCGAGGAGCAGATCGCCGCGGTGAATACCGCCGTGCAGCAGATGTATCCCCGCAGAGACAAAGCATATGCGGACATATTGCGCGATATCGGCGTGTTTTCGCATGTTTCCTATAAAGGGCTGGACGGCGGAGAAAAGCGCGTGGTGCGCACCTATTTTGAAACAGAGATGCTCCCGCTGCTCAGCCCGCAGATTATCGACGCGCACCATCCGTTCCCGCATCTGGAAAACAAGGTCATTTATATCGGCGTGCGGCTCAAATGCAAGGCAGGCAAACTGTTCGGCATCATCCCCCTCACACGGGAGATCGACCGGGTGTACTTCATCCCCGAGACCAGCAAGTTCCTGCTGGCCGAGGATATTCTGCTGCGCTTTGCGGATACGGTGTTCGGGGTCTATGAGGTGGAGGCCAAGGCGATCTTCCGTGTGACCCGCAACGCCGATATCGACTCCGAGGAAGGCGTGCTCGACGAGGATGTGGATTACCGCAACTATATGCAGGAGATCATCAAAAAGCGGAACAAACTCTCCCCGGTGCGGCTGGAAACCGACCGGGCGGGGGATGACGAGTTGCTGGCGTTTTTCCTTTCCAAACTGGAGCTGCAGCGCAGCCAGTGCTTCCTTTCCTCCGCGCCGCTGGATTTTGCGTTCGTCGGCGTGCTGGAGGAACAGATCGGCGCCGAGGAGCGCGGCAAACTGATGTTTTCGCCGCTGCGCCCCCAGTGGCCGGCGGGGGTGGACCGCGCGGCGCCCATGATCCCGCAGGTGCTCCAGCGGGACATTCTGCTCTCCTATCCGTTTGAGAGCATGCGTCCGCTGGTGGAGCTCATTCGCCAGGCATCGGAAGATCCCCGGGTCGTCTCCATCAAGATGACGCTCTACCGCATCGGGCGCCAGTCGCAGATCGTGCAGAATCTCTGCGCCGCCGCCGAAAACGGCAAGGACGTTACCGTGCTCATCGAGCTGCGCGCCCGTTTCGACGAACAGAACAACATCAACTGGTCCCGCTTGCTGGAAGATGCCGGCTGTAAGGTCATCTATGGCATCGAAGACTACAAGGTGCATGCCAAGATCCTGCTCATCACCCGCAAGCAGCGGGGAGGTGTGGAATACATCACCAACATTGCCACCGGCAACTACAATGAGACCACCGCCAAATTCTATACGGACCTCTCGCTCATGACCGCCAACCGCGAGATCGGTGAAGACGCCGTGGCGTTTTTCCACAACGTCAGCATCAACAATCTGGACGGCGCCTACCGTCATCTGCTGGTGTCGCCGTCCTCGCTCAAGCAGGGCGTGCTCGCGCGGATGGACGCCGAGATCGCCAAAGCCCAAAGCGGCCTGCCGGGGCGGATCATCGCCAAGATGAACAGCATCACCGACAAGGATATCATTGATAAAATGATCGAGGCGTCGAAGGCCGGGGTAAAGGTGGATCTGGTCGTTCGCGGCATCTGCTGTCTGTGCCCCGGCGTGCCCGGCGAAACGGACAACATCCGGGTCCGCAGCATCGTCGGCCGGTTCCTGGAGCATGCGCGCATCTATATTTTCGGGGAGGGCAGCGAAGCCAGGGTGTATATTTCCTCCGCCGACTGGATGACGCGCAACACCGAGCGCCGGGTGGAGATCGCCATGCCTGTGCTGGACAGCCGGCTCGCGGGCCGTGTCATCGGTATCATGGATATGCAGCTGCGCGACAATGTGAAAGCCCGGGAACTTCAGCCGGACGGTGCCTATGCGCGTGTCCTGCGTGAAGGAGAAGACCTGGACAGCCAGATGTATTTCTACCGGCAGGCCTACCGCGCCACCGAGCGGCAGGAGGAAAAGCCCCGGCGCGGCCTGTTCGGCGTGCTGCTTTCACGCATCCGCGGCCAAAAGAAAAAGTAGGGCAGGCGCACCTGTTTACGCAAGTTTTACACATCCGGGGCGGTTTTCTGCGGGTATCCCATTACACTGCGTTGAAAATATGGTATAATCAGTTGATATGAAGAGTCATCCATACAATAAAAACCGCAAATTCAGCGGACGATTTTCCGCCATTCTGTGTTGTCGTCCGTCGGAATACGGCAAGTATTCCTCCCCCCGTCTTGTCTTGCAAAAATCGCCTCGCTGTTTTTGCATCCCCTTATTTATGGATAGGCTCTAAGTTCTCCATGCGGCAGTTGATCGCGGCGGGGCCGTCGGCCTGGCAGCCATGGCGGACGGCAGGTTCCGAAAGGGTCCCGCCGTGAAAAGATAGAACAGCTGGAAAATTTGGAAAAGTGTGACGAGGTGCAGCATGAACATCATTGAACACATCATCGGCTCCCACTCCAAGAGGGAGCTGAAAAAGATACGCCCGATTGCGGATGCGGTGCTGGCGTTGGAAGATACCTACAAAGCGATGTCCGAGCACGAACTGAAAGCCGTAACGCCGGCGCTCAAAGAGCGGCTGGCAAACGGCGAATCGCTCGACGACATCCTGCCGGACGCGTTTGCCGCGGCCAGAGAGGCGGCCGACCGCGTGCTCGGCATGCGGCACTTCCCCGTGCAGATTATCGGCGGCATCATACTGCACCAGGGCCGCATCGCCGAGATGAAGACCGGTGAAGGCAAAACGCTGGTGGCCACGCTGCCGGCATACCTCAACGCACTCGAAGGCAAGGGCGTGCACATCGTCACCGTCAACGATTATCTGGCCAAGCGCGACAGCGACTGGATGGGCAAACTCTACCGTTATATGGGGTTGTCGGTCGGGCTTATTTCCCACGACCTGCCGGGCGATGCGCGCCGCGCCGCCTATGCCGCCGACATCACTTACGGCACCAACAACGAGCTGGGGTTTGATTATCTGCGTGACAACATGGTGCTTTATAAAGAGCAGATGGTGCAGCGCGGCTTCCATTTCGGCGTCGTGGACGAGGTGGACTCCATCCTCATCGACGAGGCGCGCACGCCGCTCATCATTTCCGGCCCGGGCGACAAATCCACCGAGATGTATGACCGCGCCGATCAACTGGTGCGCACGTTCACCGTCAAAAAGGTGCGCGAGCTGGACGACAAGGAGAGCAACGAGGAGATCGAGCAGGAGGGCGACTACATCGTCGATGAAAAGGCCAAGACGGCCACCCTCACCCCTTCCGGCGTGAAGAAAGCGGAGCTGTTCTTCGGGCTGGAGAACCTGATGGACTCCGAACACATCGACATCCTGCACCACATCAACCAGGCCATCCGTGCGCACGGCATCATGAAGCGCGACGTGGACTATGTGGTGCGCGACGGGCAGGTCGTCATCGTCGACGAATTCACCGGCCGCCTCATGCTGGGCCGCCGCTACAACGAGGGCCTGCATCAGGCCATCGAGGCCAAAGAGCATGTGAAGGTGGAGCGCGAGTCCAAGACGCTGGCCACCATCACGTTCCAGAATTTCTTCCGCCAGTATAAGAAGCTCTCCGGCATGACGGGCACCGCGCTCACCGAGCAGGAGGAGTTTGAAGAGATCTACAAGCTCGACGTGCTGGAGATTCCCACCAACCGCGACATGATCCGTGTGGACCATCACGACGCGGTGTATAAGTCCGAAAAAGGCAAATTCAACGCCGTCATCGAGCAGATCGTGGAAAGCCACGAGGTCGGCCAGCCGGTGCTGGTGGGCACCATCTCCATCGAAAAATCCGAGCTGCTCAGCCAGATGCTCAAGCAACGGCAGATTCCGCACAGCGTGCTCAACGCCAAATACCACGAAAAAGAGGCGGAGATCGTCGCGCAGGCGGGCAAACGCGGCGCGGTGACCATCGCTACCAACATGGCCGGCCGCGGCACCGATATTGTGCTGGGCGGCAACGCGGAATATATGGCCAAAGCCGAGATGCGCAAGCAGAAGTTCCCCGAGGAGCTCATCAGCGAAGCAACCGGTTACGCCGAGACCGAAGACGAGCAGATCCTGCATGCCAGAGAGGCGTACAAGGAGCTGCATGATAAATTCCGTGGGAAGACCGAGGCCGAGGCAGAGGAAGTGCGGGCGGCGGGCGGCCTGTTCATCATCGGCACCGAGCGGCATGAGTCCCGCCGCATCGACAACCAGCTCCGCGGCCGCGCCGGCCGTCAGGGCGACCCCGGTGAATCGCGGTTTTATATTTCGCTGGAAGACGACCTGATGCGCCTGTTCGGCGGCGAACGCATCCAGGGCCTGATGGATACGCTGGGCCTGGACGACGATGTGCCCATCGAAAACCGGCTCATCACCAACTCCATTGAGAACGCGCAGCGCAAGGTCGAGGGCAAGAACTTCGGCATCCGCAAAAACGTGCTTCAGTTCGACGATGTCATGAACCGCCAGCGCGAGATCATCTACGGCCAGCGCCGCCGCGTGCTCGACGGCGAAAGTATGCGCGACTATGTGCTGGGTATGGTCCGCGAGAGCATCGAGAGCGCGTTCGTCCAGTTTGTGAGCGGCGATGTGCCGGATGAATGGAATCTGGTGGGCCTGCGCGACTACTACATGGGCTGGATCACCAAGCCGGACGATTACGTCTACACCCGTGACGAACTCGCCGCACTGGAGAAAAACGAAATGCTCCAGAAGCTGATCGACCGCACCGCCGCGCTGTATGGCGCGCGTGAGGAAGCGTTCGGCGAGGACGTAATGCGCGAGCTTGAGCGGGTCATCATCCTGCGCGTGGTGGATGAGAAGTGGATGGATCACATCGATGCGATGGACGCACTGCGGCAGGGCATGTACCTGCGCGCCTATGGGCAGAAGGATCCGGTGGTGGAATACCGCATCGAGGGCTTCCAGATGTTCGAGGAGATGATCGGCTCCATCCGTGAAGACGTCGTGCGCCTGCTGCTGACGGTGCAGATCCACCGGCAGGAGGAACCGGTGCGCCAGCCGGTCACGCCGGTGCAGAACACCCAGCATGTCGGCACGCCCACCTCGGGAACGGATGATGGTCCGGTAAAGAAAATGCCGATCCATGTCGGCAAAAAACCCGGCCGCAACGACCCGTGCCCCTGTGGAAGCGGCAAAAAGTACAAAAACTGCTGTGGCCGCGACGATTGAGCAAGCCACAGGCCGGCAAAAGCGGCAAGTATTCCGTCTGAATAGGCGGCTCCGGTTTGCGCCTGCATATCCGTTCAGGCAAACCGGATTGCAGGCATCCGGTCATAACAGAAGCAGCTTTTGACGGCGAACAGGAGGTTCACGTTATGAGGATCGCCATGGCGAGCGACCACGCGGGATATCCGCTCAAAGAAGAGATCAAGGTGCTTTTGCAAAAGCAGGGGCACGAGGTGCTGGATTTCGGCGCCTATAGCACGGATGCCGCCGACCTCCCGAATTTTGTCTACCCGGCCGCACTGGCGGTGGGCAAAGGCGAAGCCGCGCGCGGCATATTTGTGGACGGCGTGGGTTACGGCAGCGCACTGATCGCCAACCGCATCGCGGGTGTGACGGCGGTGGTTTGTCAGGATCCGTTCTGCGCCAAGCTGGCGCGCCAGCATACCGACAGCAATGTGCTCTGCTTGGGCGGCAAGATCATTGGTTCCGCCATTGCACTGGAAATCGTGGATGTCTGGATGCACACCGATTTTTTTGCCGGGCAGGAAAAATATGAGCGTCGTGTGAAAAAGGTGGACGAAATTTCCCGGCGGCATCTGCGCCCGCTGGATGAAATCAAATAAAAATCTGGAAAGCCTCATCTTTTCTTCAAAAAAGCACACAATAAACCCGGGCATGGCAGCATGCCCGGGTTTTTCATTTGCAACAGGGCGTTTGGATAAAGAGGTGAGCGAAATGGTGATCGATGGGTTTTTCGACCGCAAGAAATATCTGAAACATCAGCCCGCCCTCCTGAAAAAGCAGGAGAACGGGACGTTCATCATGAGTGCCATCAGCCAGAAGGACCATGAGCAGGAGGGCACCGATGTAGCGCTGCCGTCCGAGCAGAATGTCAAGCGGGCGCGCGACTGGGTGAACCACAACGAAAAATAGGCCGGTGCCCCGCTAAAACGGGGCATGGCGAAAAAGGCACGCGCGGCGCTTGCCGCGGCGAAAAACCGCAACGCGCGCGGCGGACAAACTCCGCCGCGCGCGTTTTTGCCCTCATAGAAATTTCAAAGCACTTTGCGTACGTTGAACATTTCGTTCAGCACAAACCAGTTGACCGGGAACGGCCGTCCCACCGTCCAATAGCTGACGCCCGCCAGCCCGAACTCGGTGACCAGAGCGAATTTCTGCTGCACGCTGCGCGCATCCTCGAACCAGACGATGTGCTGTCTGCGCTGCGCGTCGTAATAGGTGTAGAACGGCGAGCGTGCGGTGTTGTCGTATTGGATGGCGGCATTGTTGGCGATGGCGCGCCGCACGGCCTCCACATTCGAAAACGTGTCCGCCAGCGTGCCGCGCCGGTAGGGCAGTGTCCAGTCGTAGGCATAGTTGGGCATGCCGAGCAGGATCTTTTGCGGCGGGATGACCGAAACGGCATACTGCACCACGCGACGCACCTGGTCGATGGGGGCGACGGCCTGCGGCGGTCCGGCCAGATAGCCCCATTCATACGTCATGAGGATCACGCGGTCCACCGTGCGGCCATGGGCGGGATAGTCGTGCGCCTCATAGAGCAGGCCCTGCTGGGCGGCGTTCAGTTTGGGCGCCACAGCCGTGAAGACGGGATATCCTTCACTGTGCATCACGCCGGTGATGCGGGTGAGAAATGCGTTGTAGGCCTCGCGATCCTGCGGGCGGATGTACTCAAAATCGACGTTGAGCGCATAATAATTTTTTTCGCGCATGGTGGTGCGGATGTTTTGCACCAGCGCGTTCTGTACCGTCTGGTCGTTTAGTACCGATTGTCCGATCTCGGTGCTGAAACCGCCGGTCTCGCGGATGTTGGCGATCACCATCACAGGAGCGGTGCGATTTTGCCTGGACAGGTTGATGAGCGGCCCGTCGTCGATCGGTTCCAAGCTGCCGTCCGCCCGTACGCGATAGGCAAAAAGGGACAGATAGGTGAGCAGCGGGAAGATGGGCTGCAAAAGCGCCGGGGACGTGCTCGGGAAAGCATAGCCGTTGACCTCGATGGTGCCCTGTCGGGCCTGCGGCGGAGGAATGACCACGATCTGCCCCGGGTAGAGGCGGCTGCCGTCCTCAATGTCCGGATTTTCCTCTAGGATGGAGGAGGGCGGCACGCCGTAGCGCTGCGCGATGGCAAACACCGAGTCTCCCGGGCGCACGGTATAGATGCGCCGCCCCTGCGGCACCACGACGGCCTGCCCCACCGCCAACTGGTCGGGTTCGGGCAGGGCGTTTGCCTGCATCACGCTTTCGGAGGTCACGCCATAGCGTCTGGCGATGGAATAGAGGCTTTCACCGGGCTCGACTACATGAATGATCAATCAAATCGCACCTTTCCTCCGGGCACGGCCCGTTGTTTCTATGTTCAGGCAAAACAGGCACGTAGCGAACAGCCGCGCGGCGCGCGCCGTGCCGCGGGGCCGGGGCATGCGGGAGAATTGTATCCGCGTTTCCACTATATGCGCGGGTTTTGTCCGATACCACCGTTTTGCGCATGTATGCCGGAAAGATGTGGTTGCGTTTGCACGGTCTTCCTTTTATAATGAGATCATCTGCTGATAAAACAAGGTGCAAGGGGGATGGCCGATGTATCTGCAACCCAAGGAAACGGAAAAGCTGCTGCTGCATTTCGCGGGCCGGCTGGCCCAAGAGCGCAAAGAGCGCGGGCTCAAGCTCAATTATCCGGAGGCGGTCGCGCTCATCAGTGCCGAACTGATGGAGCGTGCCCGGGACGGCATGACGGTCGCGGAGATCATGCAGGCCGGGCGGCATATCCTCACAGCGGACGATGTGATGGAGGGCGTGGCCGATATGGTGGAAGAAGTGCAGATCGAGGCTACCTTTCCCGACGGCACCAAGCTGGTCACCGTCCACAACCCCATCCGCTGAAAGGAGCGCTTATGAAACCGGGAGAGATCCTCTGTGCGCAGGGGAACATCACGCTCAACGAGGGGCGGCCCGCGCGCACGCTGCATGTGATGAACACGGGTGACCGGCCGGTGCAGGTCGGCTCGCATTATCATTTTTTCGAGGTCAACAAGGCCCTGCGGTTCGACCGCGCGCAGGCGTTCGGCTTCCGGCTGGATATTCCTTCCGGCACGGCGGTACGGTTCGAGCCGGGCGAGGAAAAAACGGTGGGGCTGGTGGCCATCGGCGGCGCACGGCAGGGTTTCGGGCTGAACGGGCTCACCGGCGGCGCGCTGGACGACAAAACGGTGCGCGACACCGCGCTTGCCCGCGCCAAAGCGCAGGGTTTTTCGGGGGTGGACGCATGAGTGTGGAGATCTCCCGCGCGCGCTATGCGGGCATGTACGGCCCCACCACGGGCGATCTTGTGCGCCTGGCGGACACCGACCTTTTTGCTAAGGTGGAAAAGGATTGTACCGTTTATGGTGATGAAGCCAAGTTCGGCGGCGGCAAATCCCTGCGGGACGGCATGGGGCAGTCCTGTTCCGCGACGGACGTGCCCGATCTCATCATCACAAACGCGCTCATTCTCGATGTTACCGGTATCTATAAGGCCGACATCGGCATCAAAAACGGATACATTTCAGCCATCGGCAAGGCGGGCAACCCCGACGTGATGGACGGTGTGACCCCCGGCCTGACGTTCGGCGCGTCCACCGAGGCGCTGGCGGGCGAAGGGTTGATCGTCACGGCCGGCGGCATGGATTCGCACATCCACTTCATCAGCCCCCAGCAGATCGACACCGCGCTCTACAGCGGCGTCACCACTATGTTCGGCGGCGGCACCGGCCCGGCCGACGGTACCAACGCCACCACCTGCACGCCGGGCGCGTGGAACCTGTCCAAAATGCTGGAAGCAGCCGAAGCGTTCCCTATGAACCTCGGTTTTCTGGGCAAAGGCAACTCCGCCGACCCGGCCACCCTGCGCCCGCAGATTGCGGCGGGCGCGGTGGGGCTCAAGCTGCATGAGGACTGGGGCAGCACGCCCGCCGCAATCGACGCCTGCCTGCGCGTGGCGGATGAACTGGATGTGCAGGTGGCCATCCATACCGACACGCTCAACGAAGCGGGGTTCGTGGAAGATACCATGCGCGCCATCGCGGGGCGCACCATCCACACCTATCACACCGAGGGCGCGGGCGGCGGCCATGCGCCGGACATCATCCGCGCGGCGGCTTTCCCAAACGTCCTGCCCTCCTCCACCAACCCCACCATGCCGTTCACGCGCAATACGCTGGACGAGCACCTTGATATGCTGATGGTCTGCCACCACCTTGACCGCAGCGTGCCGGAGGATGTGGCGTTCGCCGATTCGCGCATCCGGCCCGAGACCATCGCGGCGGAGGACGTGCTGCACGATCTGGGCATTTTCAGCATGATGAGTTCCGATTCGCAGGCCATGGGCCGTGTGGGTGAGGTCATCCTCCGCACGTGGCAGACGGCGGACAAAATGAAGAAGCAGCGCGGCCGTCTGCCCGGCGACACACACTGCGACAATAACCGCATCAAGCGCTACATTGCCAAATATACCATCAACCCGGCCGTCACGCACGGCGTCGCGGACGTGCTCGGCTCGGTGGAACCGGGTAAATTTGCCGATTTGGTGCTCTGGAAACCGGCCTTTTTCGGCGTCAAGCCGGAGATGGTGCTCAAAGGCGGCTTCATCGCGGCCTCCCGTATGGGCGACGCCAACGCCTCCATCCCCACGCCGCAGCCGGTGCTTTACCGGCATATGTTCGGCGGGTTCGGTCGCGCGCTGGAGCGGACGAGTATCACGTTTCTCTCGCAAGCCGCCGTCGAGGGCGGCTTGCCCGAGCGGCTGGGCCTGCGGAAGATCATTCGCCCGGTACGGAACTGCCGTGTCGTCTCGAAGAAGGATATGCGGTTCAACGACCGTATGGGCGATATCCGCGTGGACCCCGAGACCTACACCGTCACGGTGGACGGGGAGGTCGTCACCTGCGAGGCGGCCGCCGAGCTGCCGCTCGCGCAGCGGTATTTTTTATTCTGAGCCGCCTGCACCGGAAAGGGAAAAATGCGATGGACACCTCATTTATGAAGCTGCTGCAAATCACGGACGCATTTTTTCCCGTGGGGGCGTTCACGCTTTCAAACGGGTTGGAGACTTATGTGCAGCAGGAGCGTCTGCGCACCCCGGCCGATCTGGAAGCCTATCTGGCCGCGTTTCTGCGCTCTGCGGCATACAACGACCTCGCGGTGGCTGCGCGCGCGTGGGACTATATCGACGATTTCGCCGCGCTGCTGCGGCTGGACGCGTTGGCGGCGGCGTCCAGGATCCCGCGTGAGGTGCGAGAGGGCGCCAGACGGATGTGCCAGCGCTTTTTCCGCTTGGCCGGGCAGATGGGCGCGGGCGGTCTGGAGCGGTACGCGGCGGCGGTGCGGGCGGGGGAGGCATACGGCCAGTATGCGGTGGCGTTCGGGCTATACGCCCGCGCGCAGGGCATCGCGCGCGAAGACGCGGTGGCGGCGCTGGCCTACAATGCCGTGTCCGCCGTGGTGAATAACTGCGTCAAGCTCGTGCCGCTGGGCCAGCACGATGGGCAGCGCATCCTGCATGCGCGGCTGGGCGATGTGCTTTGTGCCGCCCGGTTGGCGCTGGACGTGCCGGAGGAGGAGATCGGGCTGGCGCTGCCGGGGCTGGATCTGCGCGCCATCCAGCACGAGCATCTCCCTGCCCGCCAATATATGTCCTAGCGTGCAGGCTGAGCCTGCCTGCAGGTTTCAGGTGAGTTTGGAGAACATGGCAGGCACCCGGCCTGAACGGGCGGGCACAGCCCGCGTTCAGGTTCGAAAAAGCCGGACGTGTTTTCCGGTAGAACCGCAGAAGACAGCACACGGAAATATGGATACAATAGAAAGCAAGGTACAGGAGGGCACAGGCATGGCATATGTACGCATCGGTGTCGGCGGGCCGGTCGGCTCGGGCAAAACGGCCCTCATCGAGCGGCTCACACGAAAAATGGCGCCGGATTACAGCATCTGCGTCGTCACCAACGACATCTATACCAAAGAGGACGCGGAGTTTCTCATCCGCAACAGCGCGCTGCCCAGGGAGCGCATCGTGGGTGTGGAGACGGGCGGCTGCCCGCACACGGCCATCCGCGAAGACTGCTCCATGAATCTGGAGGCCGTGGAACAGATGGCGGCGAATTTTCCCGATGTGGAGATCGTGTTCATCGAGAGCGGCGGCGACAACCTCTCCGCTACGTTCAGTCCTGAGCTGGCGGACGCGACCATCTATGTCATCGACGTGGCGCAGGGCGATAAGATCCCCCGTAAGGGCGGCCCGGGCGTCACACGTTCCGACCTGCTCGTCATCAACAAGACCGACCTTGCGCCGTATGTGGGCGCGAGCCTGGATGTGATGGCCAGAGATGCAAAACGCATGCGCGGCAACCGCCCGTTTTTGTTCACCAATCTGGTGAACGGCAGCGGCGTGGACGAGGTGATCGGCTGGATACGCAAAAACGCGTTGCTCGAAGGGCTTGCCTGAATGAACGGGAGCGACGGCGCGCTGCACGTGCGCACCTGCCTGCGCGGCGGCGCCACCGTGCTGGAGGATTGTTTTTTCACCCCGCCGTATAAGATTGCGCGCCCGTTTCCGGAGCCGGACGGCGGCGTCCAGCTTATGGTGATGAGCGCTTCCGCGGGCATTCTCGAGGGCGACCGCTATACGGAGGATTTTCGCATCGGCGCGGGCTCGCGCGTCACGGTCACGGGTCAGTCCTATACCAAGCTGTTCCGCATGGGGACGGGGCATGCCGAGAAGCGCACACGCATCACGGTAGAAGCGGGCGCTGTGCTGCGCTGGCTGCCTCCGCCGGTGCTCCCGTTCGCTGGCAGCCGCTATGTGTCCGATACCGTGATTGACGTGCGGCCCGACGGCAGCCTCATTTGGCGGGACATCCTCTCCTGCGGTCGGGCGGGCAGCGGGGAAGTGTTCCGCTTCGCGTCTTACCGCGCCGCGCTTACGGTTTCGCAGAGTGGGCGGCCGGTGCTGCGAGAGCGCACCGTGCTGCTTCCGGATGAGCAGCCGCTGCCCGGTTTGGGATACTATGAGGGATACACCCATCAGGCGGCGCTGTTTTTCTTTGGCGGGCATGTGCCGGACAAAGACTGCCTGCTCAACGTGCTGGCCGACGTGCCCGCCGTTTCCGCGGGCGTAACCGACACGCTGCGGGGCGGCAGGCTGGTGCGGATGCTGGGTACCGGCGCGGAACAGCTCGAGCGGCTCTGCGGCGCGCTGGCGGGCTGCAGAGCATGAAAAACGCCCCCGTGCACCGGCACGGGGGCGTTGAAGATATGGCAGGGAAACTCAGGCATCCGCATACAGCGCGGCGATGCGTTGCTGCGCGTCTTCGTTCTCCAGAAAATCGGCAAACGAGGTCTGCTTGTCGTAGATGCCGGCGGGTGTCAGCTCAATGACGCGGTTGGCGATGGTCTCGATGAACTCCAGGTCATGCGAGGTGAACAGCATGGTGCCGGGGAACGCTTTCAGGCCGTTGTTCACCGCCGTGATGGATTCCAGATCGAGGTGGTTGGTCGGGTCGTCAAGCAGCAGCACGTTCGCGCCCGACAGCATCAGCTTGGAAAACATGCAGCGCATCTTTTCGCCGCCCGAGAGCACCTGCGCTTTTTTCAGCGCATCGTCGCCGGAGAACAGCATTTTTCCCAAAAAGCCGCGAATGTAACTTTCGTGTTTGTCTTCCGAGAATTGCCGCAGCCAGTCGATGATGGTGAGCTCCGGGTCTTCGAAATAGGCGTTCACATCGCGCGGCAGATAGGACTGCGAGGTGGTCACGCCCCATTTGAAGCTGCCGCTGTCCGGCTCGATTTCGCCCATCAGGATCTGGAACAGCAGCGTGCGGGCCAGCTCGTTGTGGGAGGAAAACACGATCTTGTCGCCCTTATTTACCGTAAAGGTCACGTCTTTCAGTAAAGGCACGCCGTCCACGGTTTTGCAGATGCCCTCGACCGAAAGGATATCCTTACCCGCTTCGCGGTTGGGTGTGAAGCCGACATATGGGTAGCGCCGCGAGGAGGGGCGGATATCGTCGAGCGTGATCTTTTCCAGCAGCTTCTTGCGGGAGGTCGCCTGCTTGGCCTTGGAGGCGTTGGAGCTGAACCGTTCAATGAAAGTCTGCAACTCCTTGATTTTTTCTTCTTTTTTGCGGTTTTGTTCGGCCAGCAGCCGCTGGGCCAACTGGCTGGATTCGTACCAGAAATCGTAGTTGCCCACCACCAGGTTCATTTTGCCGAAGTCGATATCCACCATATGGGTGCAGACCTGGTTGAGGAAATGGCGGTCATGGGAGATGACGATGACGGTGTTTGGATAATCCAGCAGGAAGGACTCCAGCCAGGTGATGGCGGCGATGTCGAGATGGTTGGTCGGCTCATCGAGCAGCAAAATGTGAGGGTTACCGAACAGTGCCTGCGCCAGCAGCACTTTCACTTTGTCGTTGCCGTCCAGTTCCTGCATCTGTTTGCCATGCAGCGACACATCCACCCCCAGACCGGTGAGCAGGCGTTCCGCATCGGATTCGGCGTTCCAGCCGTCCAATTCCGCAAATTCGCTTTCCAGCGCGGCGGCTTTCTCGCCGTCTTCCTCGCTGAAATCCGGCTTGGCATACAGCGCGTCTTTTTCCTGCATGATGTCGTACAGGCGCTTGTGCCCGAGGATGACCGTTTGGAGAACGGTGAATTGGTCAAACTGGAAATGGTCCTGCTTGAGCACGGCCAAACGTTCTCCGGGTGTGACGATCACCTCGCCGCCGGTGGGCACAAGCTCGCCCGAAAGAATCTTGATAAAGCTGGTTTTTCCCGCGCCGTTTGCGCCGATCACGCCGTAGCAGTTTCCCGGCGTGAACTTTAGATTGACATTGTCAAACAGTTTTTTATCCTGAAAGGACAGGCTGACATTTGAGACCGTGATCATAGGAAGATCCTTTCTTTTTAAACGTGAAAGCAGACATTGCGGAAGAGAACTCCGCCCCGATAAAAATCGGACGGAAATCGCACCGACACGGTTTTCGTCCGATCCTGTTTGCACGGAGAGCGGTGTATGTTCGGTATTTCAGGCAAACGACGTACGGCCGGTTGGTTCAACATGCGCCTTTCGCAGAAAGTACGGTCCGAAACGTTTTGAAAAAGATGTACAGGTCAAACAGGGTGCTTCTTCGGCGGTAGTATTCCGCATCCAGCTTTGCACGTTCCGGCAGGGTGGTGAAGCTCCGGCTTTTGATCTGCCAAAGGCCTGTCAGCCCCGGCCGTAATTGGGTATACAGGGCGTAAACAGGGCCATAGGATACGATTTCATCCGGAAGCAAGGGGCGCGGCCCGATGAGGCTCATGTCCCCGCGCAGGATGTTGAGCAGCTGCGGCAATTCGTCCAGGCTGGTTTTGCGCAATATCTGGCCGAAAGGGGTCACACGGGGGTCGTTTGCCAGTTTCCGTTTTTCCAAGTAGCATGCGTACAATTCGGAACTCAGATGTTTCTTCAAATCGTCCGCCCCATCCACCATGGAGCGAAATTTAAAGATCGTAAACGGGGCTCCGTTTTTTCCAACGCGCGTTTGGAGAAAAAACGCAGGTCCTTTGGAGGTCAACCGAATGCAGACAGCGATCAAGAAGATGACCGGCGCCGAAATGACGAGTCCTACGCCGGACAATACGATGTCTGCGCACCGCTTTTTCAAAAGATAGAACTTGGGGGCATGGTTTGTTTCGACGGTTTCCCCGGGCAGATAGTCGGCAACGGGACTCGCTGCCTTTATATCCCCTTCCATTATGCGCTCCTTTATCTGCTCCTCTTCATACTTAGGTCCACTCTGTCTGTGACGCGGGCTGTTCCGCTGGAGTGTCAGATTATTTATATGCCTCGGTGTAATATCTTTTATATCTATAATGGCCGTAGGCGTATTTGCGGCTTTTTTGCGCGTTGAAGGCATTGAATACGCACCCAACGATCCGGGCGCCGACATTTTTCAGATTGTTTTGCGCCTGTTGGGCAATTTCGGTTGTAGTATATTTTTGCCGCAGCACAAATATAACACCATGTACCAGCCGGGAAGCCAGAGCCGCATCCGTGACAACGGAAACGGGAGGGGTATCGATCAGAATATAATCGAATTTTTCCTCCAGCCGGCGAATCAGGTGCTGCATCCGGTCCGACCCGATCAGCTCCGCCGGGTTGGGGGGAATGGGACCGGATGTCATGACATACAGATTGAGGTCACTCAGATATACGATACAGTCGTCTTCGCTTTTCTGGTCGGCCAGGACGGAAGAAATTCCGCTCCGCACATCCTTGAGCTTCAGGTTCTTTTTGATGGTGGGTTTGCGCAGGTCCAGGTCGATCAGCAGCACCCGCTTCTGGCTTTCGGCCAGTGTGATGGCCAGGTTGATGGATACCGTGCTTTTGCCTTCTTCGGGGATGGAACTGGTGATGAGGAATTTTTTGCAGGGTTCATCGATCGGAATGAAATCGAGATTGGTGCGCAGTGTTTTGTAAGACTCCACAAACTGGAAAGGAACGTTGCCCGATGACAGCAGGACATCATGTGAAAGCACGCGATGTTTATTGGCCATGTATGTACCTCTATTCTTTTACCTGAACGACCGGGATCACGCCGATGACGCTGATGCCCAAACGATTTTCAACATCTTCTTCCGAATCAAACGTATGGTCAAGCAGATCCCGAACCAGCAGCGTGGCATAGGCGCCGATAAAACCGATCAGCAAACCAATGGCGGAAAACAGAACAATATTCGGGAAGACAGGTTTCAATTCTAGTTTTGCATCCGAAACCACCTCCACCGACCCGGCTTTAACGGTCTGGATAATTATGCTCGGCGCGACGCGGGCGATGTCGTTTGCAATATTTTTGGCCACCTGGGGGTTGGTGTCCTTTACCGTGATTTTCAAAACCTGTGTTTGGTTCACGCCTTCAACGGAGATGTTCTTTGCAAGTGCAGAGGCGTCCGTTTTGAGGTTCAGATCCGAAATCACCTGATCAAGCACGGTGTCGCTGGTCAGAATCACGGAATACGTATTGACGAGCTCCTGTGCGGTTGTCAACTGGTCATTGGTGATGGTAGTGGTGTTGTTTTGGTTGTTGTTGGCATTTACCACCAGCATCGTGCTGGATGCATACAGCGGGCTGATTGCCCAAGCCGCAAGAGAAAAAGCAACGATCAGGCCCAAAAAGGAAGCAAGCAATATTGGCAGCCAGCCTCTTTTTAGAATCAAAAGCAGGCGGCCCAGATCCAATTCCTGATCGTACGACGTGGGCTCGTTGGTTTCGTTCAAAAAAATACCTCCAAAACATAAAGTAACGGCTGTCGCCTGTCCGAAAAGAGAAGGGCGAAAAGTCCCATTCAATCGAAAGAGATAAGAAAAACTTCAAACTCTAACAGGAAAGCATTCTTATTATAATAATTTAGCCGTCGGATTTCAAGAACGCATGGAAAAAATCGACTGGTTTTCTTTTGTGCTATTGTATTTTTACACCATTTCAAGGTTGTGCCTGCCGCATAGGGCGGCGCTTTAAAAATTCTCCGCTTTAAGCGAAAAAAGACTTGAAGAAATAGGCAAAAAGAGCTATAGTATTAGGGTAAATATATGTCCAATCGCAGGTTTGCTCTGCATTGCAGGGCAAGAAGATGTTAGAACAGGGAGGTTTCCTCATGAAATCAGAATTGCACATTGAGCATGTCCATGCCCGCCAGATTTTAGATTCCCGCGGCAATCCTACGCTTGAAGCGGAAGTCGTCACCGAAGATGGTTCGGTCGGTCTTGCCGCCGTTCCGTCGGGCGCTTCCACCGGCCAATTCGAAGCGTTGGAGCTCCGTGACGGTGATAAATCCGTATATCTCGGCAAAGGCGTGCTCAAAGCCGTCGAGAACGTCAACGGCCCGCTTGCCGAGGCTGTTATCGGTCTGGACGCGCTTTCCCAGCGCGCGGTCGACGCCGCTCTCCTGAAAGCCGACGGCACCGAGGGTAAATCCAACCTGGGCGCCAACGCCATTCTGGCGATTTCTCTTGCCACTGCGAAAGCCGCCGCGAAAGCGCTGGATCTGCCGCTCTACCAGTACCTGGGCGGCGTGAACGCGCACACCCTGCCGGTCCCGATGATGAACATTCTCAACGGCGGCGCGCATGCGACCAACACCGTTGACATTCAGGAATTCATGGTCATGCCGGTGGGCGCCCCGTCCTTCTCCGAAGCTCTTCGCTGGTGCGCCGAAGTTTTCCACGCGCTCGCCAAAGTGCTCAAAGGCCGCGGCCTTGCCACTTCCGTGGGTGATGAAGGCGGCTTTGCCCCGAACCTCGACACCGACGAAGATGCGCTGAAGATCATCCTGGAAGCCATCGAGAAAGCCGGCTACAAACCGGGCGAGCAGTTCCGCATCGCCATCGACGCCGCCTCCAGCGAGTGGTATCAGGAAGACGGCAGCTATCTGCTCACCAAGAGCCAGAAAAAGCTCAGCCGTACCGACATGATTAACTTCTGGAGCGATCTCGTTTCCAAATATCCGATCATCTCCCTCGAAGACGGCCTGGCCGAAGAAGACTGGGACGGCTGGACGGAACTCACCAAAGCGCTGGGCCAGAAGATCCAGCTGGTGGGCGATGACCTGTTCGTCACCAACCCGGCCCGCCTGGATAAGGGCATCAAAATGGGCGCCGGCAATGCCATCCTGATCAAGGTCAACCAGATCGGTACCCTGACCGAGACCCTCGACGCCATCGAGCTGGCCCACCGCCACAACTACACCACCATCATTTCCCACCGTTCCGGCGAAACCGGCGACACCACCATCGCCGACCTGGCCGTGGCCCTCAACGCCGGCCAGATCAAGACCGGTGCCCCGAGCCGCAGCGAGCGCGTGGAGAAATACAACCAGCTGCTCCGCATTGAGGAACAGCTGGGTGCGGAAGCCAACTTCCCGGGCCTTGCCGCTTTCTACAACATCTGAATTTGAATGCCGCGCCGAGCGCGCGGCAGTTGTTCATACCCTGATAGAACCACAAACGGCGCCCCATGTGCGGGGCGCCGTTTGTGGTTCTATCGCTTGTCCGGCACAGCCTGTCGCCGCCCAGAACCGGTCAGGCTTTGGGTTCGTAGTAGTTCCCGAGAAAATGGAACACGACCAATTCGTCCCACAGGTTGCCCAACAGCTCGGCTGTGCTGGGTGCCGCCAGTGTTCCCGTGAAATCGAGATAGAACACGTACTCGAAATTTTTGTCCGGGTTCGGCCGGGATTCGATTTTGGTGAGGTTCAGACCGCCGTGCGCGAAGCGCGCAAGTGTGCGGTGCAACGAGCCGGTAACATGCGGCAGAGTGAAAAGCAGACTGATCTTATTTGCGTTCGGTGGAATCTCCAGATGGCGCGAAATGGAGATAAACCGGGTGCAGTTGGTGGAGGTCTGTTGGATATGCTCCGCGAGGACATCCAGTCCGTATAACTGGGCGCATTCCCTCGAGCAGAGTGCCGCGCAGGTCTTGTCACCGAGACGGGCAACTTGTTGTGCGGCTATGGCGGTGTTGGCAACGGGAACCTGTTGGATATGGCGATGCTGTTTGAAAAAATCGGCGCACTGCATATAGGCGATGGGGATGGTGTAGACATGCCGGATATCGCGGAGGGTTGCACCGCGCACGCCCAACAGGCAATGTTTCACCGGCAGCGGATAGGCCTTGACGATGTAGAATTTGAACTGGCGCATCAGGTCGTATACTTCCGCTACCGCTCCGGCGCTGGAGTTTTCCACAGGCAGTATACCATAGTCGCATAAACCGTCCTGCAGTGCGTAAAATACGTCTGCCCAACGTTCGCAAAAAGAGATGTCACCGTCCGGATACATATGTTTTGCCGCCAGATGGGCATAGGCCCCGGCCACCCCCTGTACTGCCACGCGCGGGTGGGGAATAGGGCTGCCGGCGTTGGCGGCCAGATCCCTGATAGCCTGGACACCCGGTGAATCGGACGCGATGATGCTGCGTTCCAGTGATTTGGCCAGTTCCATCAGCGATTCCCAGAGGGAAACGGCATAGTCTGCCAGCGCGGGGGAAACCGATTCCCGCACCCGGTCGAGCACGGCGCTTTCGCGCGCGGGGTCGAACACCACCATGCCGTGTTCTTTTTTATACCGCGCCACGTTCAGAACCGCGTTCATGCGCTGCTCAAACAGGCTGACCATTTCTTTGTCGATTTGATCGATTTGGGCGCGCGCCTCATCTAAATTCATAGCCATACGCCTCCAGGAAAAGGTCCAGCAAAGCAACCGCGGCCGCCGATTCCACCACCGGTACGGCCCGCACGGCCACACAGGGGTCGTGCCGCCCGTGGATGGTGAGCGGAACCTCCGCGTGGGCTTCGAGATCCACTGTGCGCTGTTCCTTGAAGATGGACGGCGTGGGCTTGAACGCCACGCGGAACACCAGCGGCATGCCGCTGGTAATGCCGCCCAGAATGCCGCCGTGATGGTTGGTGGCGGTGCGTACACGAACGCCTTCATAAACATAAGCGTCGTTGTTGGTGCTGCCGCGCAGGGCTGCCGCGCCGAAGCCCTCGCCGAATTCCAGCCCTTTGACAGCGGGGATGCCGAACAGCAGCGAAGCCATACGGTTTTCCACGCCGCCGAACATCGGGCTGCCGATGCCGATGGGCAGCCCGGTAGCCATGCACTCCACAATGCCGCCTACCGAGTCGCCGTCCAGCCTGGCGTTTTCGATTTGCTGCCGCATGGCCTGTTCGGCGTCACGCGTCAGCGTGGGGAAAGGGGATGCCGCCAGCGCCGACAGCACGTGGTCGGGCATGCCCATGGGGTCGAACGGCGTGTCTGTTGCATTCCCGGCTGCGAGCAGGTGTGCGCCGATGGAGACGCCCCGCCGCGCAAGGATCTGGCGGCAGACCGCGCCGGCAAAGGTGAGCGGCGCGGTGAGGCGGCCGGAAAAGTGCCCGCCGCCGCGGTAGTCGTTGTGCCCGCTGTAGCGCACGTTTCCGGTGTAATCCGCATGGCCGGGGCGCGGATGGCTGTTCAGGTCGGCGTAATCCTTGGAGTGAGTGTCGCTGTTGTGGATGATCGCGCTCAACGGCGTGCCGGTGGTGGTGTTCTGATACAGCCCGGAGAGGATCTCGGGAAAATCGCTTTCTTTCCGCGCCGTGCTCGTAGCGTCGCGGCCGGGCGCGCGGCGCGCCATCTGCACCAGCAGTTCGTCCTGGTCGATGGACTGCCCGGCGGGCAGGCCGTCCAGCACCACGCCGATGCCTTTGCCGTGCGATTCCCCGAAAATGGAGAGTTTCAGTTGGTTACCCCAAGTCGATGACATCCGTGTTCCCTCCCAGCGTGTGAAAATCTGCGAAAAAGGCGGGGTACGATTTCCGGATGGCTTCCGCCCCGCTGATTTTCGCGCCGCATACGGTGTGCGCGGCCGCGACCGAAAGGGCCATCACGATGCGGTGGTCGCCTGCACCATCCAGCACCGGCGGCTCGGTGATACTTGACAGCGGGCCGCGGATGACCAGCCCGTCCGGCAGTTCCTCGATCCGCGCGCCCAGTGCGGTGAGGCCCACGGCGATGGTGTGCAGGCGGTCGCTCTCCTTGATGCGCAGACGCGCCGCGTTTTGGATGGTGGTGGTGCCGGAGGCAAAGCAGGCCGTGGCCGCAAGGATGGGCACCAGGTCGGGAATCTGCGCCGCGTCGATTGCAATGCCGTGCAGGGGTGCGACGGCAGCGGTCACACCGTCCGGCCCGCGGGTGATGCGTGCGCCGAACTGTTCCAGAAGGTCTACGATGGCTTTGTCTCCCTGCTTGGAATCGGTGCGCATGCCGCGCACGGTGACAGAACCGCCCAGTGCGCCGGCTGCCAGCCAGAACGCAGCCTGCGACCAGTCGCCTTCCACCGTGAAGTCGCGCGGAGTGTAGCGCTGTTTGCCGGGCACGTCGTAACCGTCCGCTGTCTGCCGGATCTCGATGCCGAACGCGTGCAGCACATCGAGCGTCAGGTCAATGTAGCCGACCGATTCCAGCGGGGTGGTCAGGCGGATGCGGCTGTCCCCGTCCAGAAGCGGCAGGGCGAGCAGCAGGCCGGTGATAAACTGGGAACTGATGTTGCCGGGCAGCGTGAATGTGCCGGGCCGCAGCGCGCCGCGAATCGAAAGCGGCAGGCCGCCCTCGGTGAGGCAGGTCACGCCCGCTTTGGGCAGGCAGTCGAGGTAGGGACCGATGGGGCGTTTGGGAAGCCGCCCGTGCCCTTCAAACGTAAAGTCTGCGCCGCAGACCGCCGCGATGGGGATGAGGAAACGCAGTGTGGAGCCGGATTCCAGGCAGTCGATGGTGCCCGATACGTTCCGGAACGTATCGGTGCCGTTTACCAGCAGCGCGCCGTCCTCTGCACGGATGGAAGCGCCCAGCGCGCGCATGGCGCCGATGGTGGCGCGCATATCGTCCGATTCGGCAAACGGGGTGATGCGGCCCGCGCCTTTTGCCAACGCGGCGCAGATGATGCCCCGGTGCGCGGCGCTTTTGGAGGGCGGCGGCGTAACGCCGCCGACCAGTTTGCCCGCGCGAATGCGTACAGTTCCCATGATCCAACCCTTTCTATCCGTGGGCCCGCTGGGGGCCGGAATGTGCAAGACTGTGCCCGCTTTTTGGCAGGCGCCTGTATTATTATACCATGTTTTGGGCGACGCACAGCGCGTCCTGTCCAAAAAACCGAACGGATTGCTCCGTTCGGTTTTTGCGGTAAAAACGATGGGAAGCGTTTACGCGCTCAGCCCGAAGAATGCGGGCAGATCGGCCACCGGCACGGTGTGGATGAATGCATCCCCGATGCCTTTGAGCAGCACCAGATGGATGCTGCCGCCCGCGCGCTTTTTATCGTTCAGCGCGGCATGCACCACTTCTTCCAGCGGAAGCGGAGAAGCGGTGGGCAGGCCATATTTTTTCAGAAGCGTGTCGATCCGCGTGGCGGTGCCGGGCGGCGTCAGCCCGTTTTGTTCCGCGTGCAGGGTGATGAGATGCATGCCGGCCGCCACCGCCGCCCCGTGGCTGATACCTGTGTAATGCAGGCATTTTTCGATGGCGTGGCCCAGCGTGTGCCCGAAATTCAGCAGCATCCGCTCGCCCTTTTCGCGCTCGTCGTGTTCCACCACGTCGCGCTTGATGCGCACATTTTCCGCGATGATTTCCGGTAGTTCCGCGCGGATATCTCCGCAGGCGAGCAGCCGGTCATACAGCGCCCGGCTGCGGATGCAGGCGTGCTTGGCCACCTCGCCCATGCCGCAGGCGAAATTCTCATCGTCCAGCGTATCCAGCACATCGGGATCGCAGACGACCAGCCGGGGTTGCCAGAACGCCCCCGCCAGGTTTTTGCCTTCGGGCAGGTCCACGGCCGTTTTGCCGCCCACCGAGGAATCCACCTGCGCCAGCAGCGTGGTGGGCACCTGGATGAAATCCACGCCGCGCATATAGGTGGCGGCGGCAAAGCCCGCCGCGTCACCCACCACGCCGCCGCCCAGTGCCACCACAAGGTCGGCGCGTGTCAGGTCGCTCTGCGCGAAAAAGCGGTAAAGCGCCTGCAAAGTCCGCATGTTTTTAGACGCCTCGCCCGCCTCGAAGGCATAAAGCGGCGCTTCAAACCCCGCCGCCTCCAGGCTGGCCGTTATCCGCGCGCCGTACAGCGGGCCGACGTGGGTATCGGTCACGATCACGGCCTTTCGGGTGCGCGCCACGCCCGCCGCGAGCCGGCCGGTTTCCGCGAGGATGCCGCGCCCGAGGTGGATGTCATACGCCCGTCCGGTTTTTACCGGAATGATGTCCGCCATGCGTTTTCCCTTCTTTTGTGTATTGGTCTTGACTTCACGGCCCGGTCGAAATGATTTGCGTTGCTTTCCTGCAAAACTGCAATACCGTTCACCGCTGTCATGTGTTATCGTTGCTGTAGGTTGTCCAGTTCCTTGCGTTTGCGTGCCTTTTTCAGCAGGTCTTCCAGCGATTTTCGATTGTCTGCCGCCGCCGCGTTCCGCAGGGTTTGCAGGTGGTCGATCATCTCGTCCATCTCGGCGCAGAAGGCGTCCCGGTTTTCGAGGAACAGCTCCGCCCAGAGCGTGGGGTTGATATGCGCCACGCGGGACACGTCGCGGTAGCTGCCCGCCGAAAACCCTGCGTGCCCCGGGCAGGAGGAGCTTAGCACATAGGCGCAGGCCAGCGCGTGGGGCAGCTGGGAGGTGAAGGCAATCATGCGGTCGTGGTGCGCGGGGTCGGTCACGTTTGGCACACAGCCGATGCGGCGCAGCAGCGTTTCCAGCGGCGCCAACTGCGGCATTTGAGGGTCGGGCGGGGTGAGCAGGAAGCTCGCGCCCGCAAACAGATCGGCGCGCGCGGCGCCAAACCCGCCGAATTCGCTGCCCGCCATGGGATGCCCGCCGATGAATGTGAAACCGTTTTCCGCCGCCACTGTTGTGAGCGCTTCCACCACACGCGTTTTGATGCCGCAGCAGTCCACCACCAGTCCGCCCTGTTTGATGCGTGCCGCGTGCGTGCGCACGAAGTCGATGGTGGCGTCGGGGTAAAGTGCGATAAAGAGGATATCCGTGTCAAACAGCGCGTCCGGCGTCGTGGAAGCTGCGATGTCCGCCGTGTTTGCCGCCCGGACGGTCGCTGTGTCGATGTCGTATCCTGTCACAGACAGCCCCGCCTGCCGGAGCGCGAGCGCGAGCGAGCCGCCGATCAGCCCCAAGCCGGCCACGCCCGCGCGGGTAAAGGGTACATCCAATGTTTCTTCCATAATAATATGCGTTTACAGGGTGCGGTCGACGACCTGCGCGAGCGGCGCCAGACGTTCCATAATGCCGTCGAACTGGTCGGGCGTGAGGGACTGCGCGCCGTCGGAGAGGGCTTTGGCCGGATTGTTGTGCACTTCGATGATGAGACCGTCGGCGCCCGCGGCGATGGAGGCCTTGCTCAGCGGCTCCACCATCCACGGCAGGCCGGCCGCATGGCTCGGGTCGATGATGACCGGCAGGTGAGACAGGCGCTTGAGCACCGGGATGGCGGAGATATCCAGCGTGTTGCGGGTGAAGGTCTCATAGGTGCGGATGCCGCGCTCGCAGAGGATGACGTTCTCATTGCCGCCGGCCATGATGTATTCGGCGCTCATGAGCATTTCCTCGTAGGTGTTGGCCAGGCCGCGTTTGAGCAGGATGGGTTTGTCGGTTTTGCCCAGTTCCTTGAGCAGTTCAAAGTTCTGCATGCTGCGCGCGCCTACCTGAATGACGTCCACATCGGCAAAGAGGTCGAGGTCTTCGGTGTTCATGATCTCGGTGACGATGGGCAGGCCGGTTTCTTTGCGCGCGATGCGCAGCAGTTCCAGCCCCTCGGCGTGCAGGCCCTGGAACGAGTAGGGCGAGGTGCGGGGCTTGAAGGCGCCGCCGCGCAGCATCGTGGCGCCTGCCGCCTTGACGCGCCGGGCAATTTCCACGATCTGTTCTTCCGATTCCACCGAGCACGGGCCGGCGATAACGGTCAGCTTTTTGCCGCCGATAACCAGGTCGCCCACCTTGACCTCGGTGTTGTCCGGGTGAAATTTACGGTTGGCCTTTTTGTAAGGCTCCTGCACGCGCTTGACCGTCTCCACCGCGTCCTGCGCTTCCACCGCGTTGATATCAATGTTGGACGTATCGCCCAGCAGACCGAAGATGGTGGTCTGCGTTCCTTCTGTTACGCTCACTTTTACGCCATATCCTTCCAGAAACCGTTTTAAATCGTCCTGCTGTTCCTTGCCTACGCCGTTTTTCAGTACCACGATCATGTTTTAAACCCTCCACAATGGTTTTGCACTTGCCCCTGCGCGCAAAATAAAAAGGGGCTCATTTCCATGAGCCCCGCAGGTGTTCAACGTATCAGATGTAGCGATACAATCTCATGGTTTTGCATATTCGCAGCACAAATTACCGGTGCTAAAGTAAAAGCCCGGAAAAAATGTGCCATAAAATGCAAAAGCCTTGCTGGAAGCCATGAGACTGTATCCTCCTTTTTGCAACTGCATTTATCTTAAACCAAATGGCAGCGCTTGTCAATAGAAAATTTGGGATTTTAACATCTAAAAGCCCTAAAGCTTTTGAAAGGGGCACGCGTCGCCTTGCAAAGCGCGCGGTTCAGCCGGTGGGGCCGGCATTCTCCTGAAAGGCGGGCAGAGCCCGCACGGCTTCCCACACACGCCCTGCCATCTGTGAGACGGGCAGGGCGCCGCGGTTTTCCACCACCAGGTCGGCGGCGGCGCGGTAGACCGGCAAGCGCTTGCAATACAATTCGCGCAGGGCGCGCCCGCGGTCGCGCGTGTTGAGCAGCGGACGGGAGCGGTCGCCGCGCAGGCGCCGCTGCACCACATGCAGCGGCACGTCCAGCAGCACAATGACACCGCCGCTGCGGAACGCCTGCACGTTTTCGGCGCGCATCACGGCACCGCCGCCTGTGGCGATGATCTGTCCGCTTTCTTTGGAAAGGGCGGCCGCAGCCAGGCTTTCCAACTGGCGGAAATAGCCCTCACCTTTTTCGTGGAAAATGGCAGGGATGCGCTTGTTTTCCTGCTTTTCGATATAGCGGTCCATGTCCACGAACCGTGCGCCGGTCAGGGCGGCCAGCGCCGCACCTACGCTCGATTTCCCGCTGCCCATGAAGCCGCAGAGCACCACGTTTTTCATCGTTTATGCAAAATGCTCCTTTATGTAGACGGCCATCTCCCTGCACAGCGCGTCGATATCTTCGGGGGCAAACGTTTTGCCCGTCCAGATCTCCTGCGCCGCGGCAGCTTGCCACACCAGCATGGACAGGCCGTTCTGTGTTTTGGCCCCCGCGGCGCGCGCGCGGGCCAGCAATGTTGTCTCGGTAGGGTTGTAGATCGCATCGAACACCGCACGGGACGACCGTGCGACGTTCAGTGGCACCGGCAGTTCTTTGACGTTTGGGTACATACCGGCGGGGGTGCCGTTGAGGATGAGATCAAAGCTCCCGCTCAGGTAGGCCAGAGCGGAAGGTTCCACCTGGCTGCCCGGGTAGCGCGCGGTGAGTTCGTCGGCGAAAGCGGAAGCCTTGCCGTAGGTGCGCGCGCCCACCGTCAGGGTGCACCCGCGTTCGAGCGCTTCACAGGCCATCATGTGCGAGACGCCGCCCGTGCCGCAGAGCAGCACGTGGCCGGAAAGCGGGATGTCCGCCTGCGCGAGCGCGCGCAGGAACCCGGTCACGTCGGTGTTAAACCCCCTCATGCCGGTTTCCGCGCATTTCACGGTATTCACCGCACCATAGCGCGCCGCGCGGCCGTCCACCGTGTCGAGCAGCGGCAGAAATGTCTGCTTGTAGGGAATGGTGATGTTGAAACCGTCGAGTGCCCGCAGAGCTGGCAGCCGGGCTTCCAGTTCTTCCGGCGGAAAATCCAACAGTTCATAGGTGCCCGGCACGCCGGAAAGCGCGAACAGGCGCCGGTGGATCTCCGGGGAGACGCTGTGCCCGAGTGGATGGCCGATGAGGCCGTATGCAAATTGACCCATATATAACTCCTCCAATATCAATAAATGGGAACCACCTGGATACGTCGTTGGTAGCATGCCCTGTTTGCCGGGGGCGGGTCTGCCGTGCTGTACCGCGGTCGGCAAAATGCCTTTGGCATACCGGACCGAACAGGTCCCGTAGATGACAGAGTGAACAGTATGATAAAGAAAAACCGCCATTACGTCATGACGGTTTCAAATATGTCGTATACAGATATGAGGTCAACCGCAGCCGCCGTTGCTGTGCTTTGCATGATTTCAGATCAGCCCGCAAGTGCGCGCAGACATTTTTCAATTTTTGCACTGTCGTCCAGCGGGAAGGTGCGTGCGCCCTTAATGCCCCTGCGGATGAAGCCGCAGAGCGTCTTGCCCGGACCGAGTTCCAGGAACGTGTCGAACCCTGCCGCTTCCAGCGCGGCGATCTCATCCGAGAACCGCACGGGGCTGACCATCTGCCGTTTAAGATAGTCCGGGATACTGTCTGTTTCCAGTGTGCCGCCCGTCACGTTGGAAAAGAGCGGGAATGTGGGCGCGGTGAAGGAAAAGCCCCGGATGGCTTCATAAAAGGACTCCGAAGCGGATGCCATCAGCCGGGAATGGAACGCCGCGTTCACCGCCAGCCGCACGGTCTTGACACCGGCGGCCTGCAGGGTTTCCGCGGCCGCCACGGCGCCGGCTTCTTCACCCGCGATGACGATCTGGCCCGGGCAGTTGTAGTTCACCGGGGCGACATATCCCGGTGCGTCGGCGCAGGCTTTTTCCACCGCGCTTTCTTCCGCGCCCAGAATGGCGAACATCGTTCCGCCGGTCTCCTCGGCGGCTTTTTGCATGGCTTTCGCACGCGCGTCGATCACCGCGAACCCGGTGGCCGCGTCCAGCGCACCTGAGGCGGCCAGAGCCGATACTTCACCCAGCGAAAAGCCGGCGCCCGCGTCCGGCATTACGCCGTTTTCTTTCAAAACCGCAAAAACGGCGAGCGAAAGCGTGAAGATGAGCGGCTGGGAAACGGCGGTCTTCGCAAGCGTTTCCCCATCGCCGTCCCGCGAAAGTGCCAGTACATCGAAGCCCAGCGCCTCGGAGGCTTCCTCATATACACGCGCGGCGACCGGATGATTTGCGCACAGGTCCACGCCCATGCCGGGATACTGTGCGCCCTGTCCGGAGAATAAAAAGGCTGTTTTACCCAAATTGCATCGCTCCCATAAACGGGCTGCGGCTATCGACAAGGCGGTGCGCCTTGACAAATCGGCCAAACCCATATAATATTGGAATGATGAGCATTGCCCCACCGACAGGTGGCGGGCGCTTCATCACAGATAATGCATGCCGCATTTAAAAAAAATTCATTTCCGGGTGAGCTATCAATACTCAATATAACATAACATACTACAGTACGCAAGGGGGTGCGGCCATGTCGGGCGTATTTATTGCCGGAACCGGAATGTATGTGCCGTCGCGGGTGGTCACCAACGATGAAATGACCCAATTCGTCGATACATCGGATGAATGGATCGTGCAGCGCACGGGCATTCGGGAGCGCCATTTCTCCACAGGCGAGCCAAACTGGTATATGGGCGTGCAGGCGGCCAAACAGGCGGTCAAGCGCGCGGGCATCGACCCGAAAGAGATCGACGTCATCATCAGTTGTTCCATCACGCCGGATTACTTTTACCCCACTATCGCCTGCACGGTGCAGGATGAGCTGGGCGCGGACAATGCGTTTTGCTGGAATATGGAAGCCGCATGCAGCGGGTTTGTGTACTCGCTGGACGTGGCGCGGGGCTACCTGTCCACCGGCTCGGCCAAAAACGTCCTGATCGTGTGCAGCGAAAATATGTCCAAATCGCTGGACTTCACCGACCGCTCAACCTGCGTGCTGTTCGGAGACGGCGCGGGCGCGGCCGTGGTGCAGAGAAGCGAGGGACTGTATGCATCCTGCATGGCCAGCGACGGGCGGACCGGCGCTGCGCTGCTGGCGCGCGCCCTCCCGCTGGACACCCCGTTTTCCACAGAGAAAGACGACCCCAAATACGCGAAATATATGGAAACCAAAGGGAACTGCATGAAGATGGACGGCCGGGCGGTCTACCGGTTCACGGCGCACGCCATCCCCAACATGGTGACCGGTGCGTGTGCGCGTGCGGGCATCGACGTGCAGGACCTCGACCTCATCGTGCCGCATCAGGCCAACCTGCGCATCATTGAAACAGCGGCCGACCGCCTGCATGTGCCGATGGAAAAAATGTATGTGAACATCGACCGTTACGCCAACACGTCCTGCGCGTCGGTGCCCATTTGCCTGGCGGAACTGGAAACGGCCGGGCGGCTTAAACGCGGCGACAAGGTGGCGCTGGCCGGCTTTGGCGGCGGATTGACCTGCGGTGCGGTCGTTTTTGAATGGTAGGCCCTCTTTTTATGTGAAAACAGGATGTTCGTGGAGCGCCGGCGTTCCGGCGATGCAGAAGGAGGAAACGGCATGGGCAAATGCGCCCTGGTGACCGGCGCGTCGCGTTCGATCGGCGCGGCCATCGCCATCAAACTGGCCCGGAAGGGTTATGACATCGCGGTGGGCTGTCACGCGCAGTCTTCGGTGGAAAAAGGCGGAGAAGCCGTCGCGGCACAGTGCAGGGAATTCGGCGTGGAAGCCGCGTGCTTTGTGGCCGATGTGGCCGATTTTTCCCAGTGCGAGCGGATGGTTGGAGAGGTCGTCGGCCGGTTCGGCGGCATCGACGCGCTGGTGAACAACGCCGGCATCACCAAAGACGCGCTGCTGGTGCAGATGAGCGAGGAGCAGTATGACACCGTGCTCGCCGCCGACCTCAAGAGCGTGTTCAATATGATGCGGCATGCGGGCAAGCGGATGATAAAAGCGAAGCACGGCGCGATCGTGAACATCACGTCGGTGGCGGGGCTTTACGGCAACCGGGGCCAGGCGAATTATTCCGCAGCCAAGGCCGGTATCGTGGGCATGACCATGACCGCCGCCAAGGAACTGGGGGCGCGCGGTATCACCGTGAACGCCGTCGCGCCCGGCTTCATCGACACACCCATGACAGAGGCCATGCCGGAAAAGGTGCGGGAAGCGGCGCTTGCTTCCATCGCGCTGAAACGAGCCGGCACCTGCGAGGATGTGGCAAACGCGGTGGCGTTTCTTGTTTCTGAAGAAGCCGCCTATATCACCGGGCAGGTGCTGGTGGTGGACGGCGGCATGATTATGTAAAAATACGGAACCTTTGTTGGGTCTTTGGATAGAAGTGTCTGTGCCCGCGCCGCCCGGCGCGGCAGGACAATGAACTTGCGGAGGTTGAATATGCGTAGAGTAGCAATCACCGGTGTGGGCGTCATCACTCCCGTAGGCTGCACGGTGGATACGTTTTGGGAAAACATCAGGGCCGGGCGCCACGGCATCGCCAAAGTGGAAAATGTGGATATGACGGGCCAGAAAATCTCGCTTGCGGCGCAGGTGAAGGATTTTGACCCGGAAGCCTATATGGATAAACATGAGGCAAGGCGCCTCGACCCCTATGCGCGTTTCGCCACGGCTGCCGCGGTGATCGCGCTGGCCGACTGCGGCACCGATTTCGCCGACCTCGACCCCTTCCGCGTGGGCGTTATGATCGGCAGCGGTGTGGGCGGACTGCAGACGCTGGAGTCCAACCACTCCAAATTCGTGGAGAAAGGGCCGGGCCGTGTTTCCGCGCTGATGATCCCGATGATGATCGCCAACGCGGCGTCCGGGCATGTCGCCATGCGCACCGGGTTCAAAGGCGTGAACTACGCGACGGTGACGGCCTGTTCCTCCAGCACCCATGCGGTGGGCGAAGCGTTCCACGCGATTCGGGACGGTTATGCCGATGCGGCCGTTGCCGGTGGTGCGGAGGCGACCATCACGCCGTTTGCGCTGGGCGGTTTTGCCAACATGACGGCTCTCTGCACCAGCACCGATCCCGACCGCGCCTCCATCCCGTTCGATGCGGAGCGCAGCGGTTTCGTCATGGGTGAAGGCGGCGGCGTGCTCATCCTGGAGGAATGGGAGCATGCCAAAGCGCGCGGCGCGAAGATCTACGCCGAGATGGTCGGTTATGCCACCACCAATGATGCCTACCACATCACCAGCCCCGACCCGGAGGGCCTTGGGCTGGCCAAATCCATGGAGTTTGCCCTGAAAGACGCGGGCCTGCAGCCGGACGATATCGGCTACATCAACGCGCACGGCACCTCCACTCCGCCCAACGACAGCACCGAGACCAAAGCCATCCACACGCTGTTCGGCGCGCATGCCGACAAGCTCTGCGTCAGCTCCACCAAGTCGATGACCGGGCATATGCTCGGCGCTACGGGTGCGGTGGAAGCCATCGTTGCCGCACTCTCGCTGCGGGACGGCGTGGTGCCCCCCACCGTAGGCTACAAGGTGAAAGATCCGGTCTGCGACCTCGATTATGTCACCGAAGGCGCGCGCGAGCTGGATTACGACTATGCCCTGTCCAACACCATGGGTTTTGGAGGGCACAATGCAACGGTCTGCCTGAAGAAATTCCGCGGCTGATCCGTCGGCTGTTCGGTTCAAAGAAAAAGCAGAACGTGCCGGGCATGCGTTCGGACGCGGGCGAAAGAGGGAAAAAGCATCATGGAACTGAATATCGACTTTATCAAGGCAATCATCGACGAGGTGGACCGATCGGGACTTTCCACCCTCAAGCTGGAAACAGAAGGCTTTAAGCTCAGCGTGGAAAAGGCACAGCCGATGCAGGTCGTTTCGACGCCGGTGGCCGTGCCGGCTGCGCCCGCGGCCGCGGAGCCGGCGGCGGACGTGCAGCCGGCGCAGGCGGATGTGTGCGGCAATGTGGTCACGTCCCCCATCGTGGGCACGTTCTACGCGTCGGCGTCGCCGGAAAAACCGGCGTACGTCAAAGTGGGGCAGCGGGTGCAGAAAGGCGATGTGCTGTTCATCGTGGAATCCATGAAGCTGATGAACGAGATCACCAGCGAATACGATGGCACGGTGGAGGAAATCTACGTGCGCGACGGCCAAAGCCTGGAATACGGCCAGCCGGTGCTGCGCATCGTGTGATGCCGCGGCCGCACCAAACAGGAAAAGAGGAACAGGCGCATGGCGGTTGTGATGGATAAAGAAGCGATCAAAGCGGTGATCCCGCACCGTGACCCGTTCTTGCTCATTGATGAGATCGTGGAACTGGAGCCGGGGCATCATGTGGTCGCCCAAAAGCACCTCAAAGAAGACGAATACTGGTTTAAAGGGCATTTTCCGGGCATGCCGGTGCAGCCGGGCGTGCTCACACTGGAGATGCTCGCACAGGCGGGCGCGGTGTGTGTGCTTTCCATGCCGGAAAACCAGGGCAAAGTTGCTATGTTCGCAGGTGCGGACAAGGTGCGCTGGCGCCGTCCCGTCCTGCCCGGCGAAACGCTTACCCTTGAAGTGACCGTCAATAAATTCCGGGGACCGGTCGGCTTTGGCACTGCCGTAGCCAGCGTGGACGGCAAAAAAGCCGTAACGGCCGAGATCTCGTTCGCCGTCAGCGAACCTGCCGGTAAATGAGCCGTTTGCAGGGCGTGACCGCATCCGGACAGACAGGGAGCAGTAGATACATGGTCAACAAGATCCTCATTGCCAACCGCGGCGAAATCGCCGTGCGCATCATTCGTGCGTGCAGGGAACTGGGCATTCGCACGGTGGCGGTGTATTCACAGGCGGACAAAAACGCCTTGCACGCAGAGATCGCCGACGAGGCGGTCTGTATCGGGCCTGCCCCCAGCCGCGACAGTTATCTGAACATGGGTGCCATCCTCGCCGCATGCGAGCTTACCGGCGCGCAAGCCATCCATCCGGGCTTCGGGTTTCTCTCGGAAAACGCGCGCTTTGCCTATCTCTGCAAGCGCTGCAACGTCATCTTCATCGGGCCGGATGCCTCCTCCATCGAGCTGATGGGCGACAAGGCTCGCGCGCGCGAAACGATGCAGAAGGCGGGCGTGCCGGTGGTGCCGGGTTCCGACGGGCTGATCGAGTCGCTGGAGGACGCGCGGAAAGTCGCCGACGCGATCGGCTACCCCGTTATGGTGAAAGCTACGGCGGGCGGCGGCGGGCGCGGTATCCGCGAAGTGCATACGCCCGACGAAATGGAAGACGCCATCGCCGCCGCCCGCGGCGAGGCCGGCGCGTCGTTCGGCAATGAGGGCGTTTACTTAGAAAAATACATCATCGACCCGCATCATGTGGAGATCCAGATCCTGGCCGACCAGGCGGGCAATACGGTCTACCTAGGCGAGCGCGACTGCTCGCTTCAGCGCCGTCACCAGAAAGTGCTGGAGGAGAGCCCGGCCATCATTCTGGACGACAAAATGCGCCGCGTGATGGGCGAGACCGCCGTGCGCGCCGCCAAGGCCTGCCGCTACCAAAACGCGGGTACCATCGAATTCTTGGTAGACAAAAACCATAACTTCTATTTCATGGAGATGAACACCCGCATTCAGGTGGAGCATCCCATCACCGAACTGGTGACCGGCATCGACCTCATCAAGCAACAGATCCTCATCGCAAGCGGCGAACCGCTGCCTTTCAGGCAAAAAGACATCCATCCCCAAGGGCATGCCATCGAGTGCCGCATCAATGCGGAAAACCCCGCTGAGAATTTCCGCCCGTCTCCGGGGCGGATTGCTTCGCTGCATGTGCCCGGCGGCCCAGGCATCCGCATCGACAGCGCGGTGTATCAGGGCTACGCCATCCCGCCGTATTACGATTCCATGATCGCCAAGCTGATCGCCTATGCGCCCACGCGCGACGAAGCCATCCGGAAAATGCGCTGGGCACTCGCGGAATTTCTCATCGAAGGCGTGGATACGAACATTGATTACCAGCTTGCCATCTTGAAAGACCCCGATTTTCTGGCCGGAAACGTGGACGTGGGCTTTCTGGACCGCAAGCAGTTGCAGACACAGAAAAAGGCAGAGTCCGCCGCATCGCGCTGACGCACGATGGTCTGCCGGCTGTCATTGTGGGCCGTGTGCCCGACGAGAGGTGAATCCAATTGCTCGAAGACCTGTTTAAAAACGTCAAGAGCCGCATGGCGGATGTAACACTGCCGCATGCCGCGGGCAGCGGCGTCAACATCCCGGAAGACCTGTGGTTCCAGTGCCCGCGCTGCCGGGCGGCCACATTGGAAGAAGAATTCGCGCGAAACCTGCAGGTCTGCCCCAAATGTGGGTATCACGCGCGTATTTCCGCCGCCGATCGGCTGGCGCTCACCGTGGATGAAGACAGTTTTTCCGCGTTCGATACGTCGATGCATTCTCTCAACCCGATCGATTTCCCGGATTATGAGAAGAAAGTGGAGACTCTCTCCCAGAAAACGGGCCTGCGCGACGCGGTGGTGACCGGGCAGGGCCGCATCGATGGCGAACAGGCTGTCGTCGGCGTGATGGACAGCCGGTTCATGATGGCGTCGATGGGCTCGGTGGTGGGTGAAAAGATCACCCGTGCATTTGAATATGCCACCCGGGAAAGGCTGCCGGTGGTGCTGTTCACGGCATCCGGCGGCGCGCGCATGCAGGAGGGCATCGTTTCCCTCATGCAGATGGCCAAGACCTCGGCGGCGGTGGCACGCCACGGCGACGCCGGCCTGCTCTACATCACGGTGATGACCGACCCCACCACCGGCGGCGTGACCGCGAGTTTTGCCTCGCTGGGGGACATCATCCTCGTCGAGCCGAAAGCGCTGGTGGGTTTTGCGGGGCGCCGTGTGATCGAGGGGACCATCCACCAGCACCTGCCGGATGCGTTCCAGTCCGCCGAATTCCAGTTGGAGCACGGCTTCGCGGACGCGATTGTCACGCGTGCGGACATGAAGTCCACACTGGCGCGGCTTCTCCGAATGCATACGAAAGGCGGTGCGCGGCATGGCTGAGCGCAGTGCGTGGGAACGCATCCAGATCGTGCACGGCAAAGGCCGGCCGACTATTCACGACTATATCCCGCAGCTGTTCGACGATTTCTTCGAGCTGCACGGCGACCGCTGCTTCGGGGACGACGGTGCTATTCTTGGCGGGGTCGCCTTGTTTCACGACCGGCCGGTGACGGTGGTCGGCATGGTGAAAGGGCACACGTTTGAAGAGAACCGGCGCGCCAATTTCGCCATGCCCAGCCCGGAGGGCTACCGCAAGGCGCTGCGCCTCATCCGGCAGGCGGAAAAGTTCCACCGGCCGGTCATCTGCCTGGTGGATACCCAGGGTGCCAACCCCAGCGTAGGCGCAGAGGAGCGCGGCCAGGGCGAGGCCATCGCCCGCAACATCATGGAGCTCTTCCGCATCCGCACGCCGATCGTCAGTGTCATCATGGGTGAGGGCGGCAGCGGCGGCGCGCTGGCGCTCGGCGTCTGCGATGAGCTGGCTATGCTGGAAAATGCGGTATATTCGGTCATTTCGCCGCGCGGGTTCGCCAGCATCCTCTGGAAAGATGCCACGCGCGAGCAGGAGGCCGCCGAGCTGCTCAAAATGACGGCGCCCGACCTGGTGCGCTTCGGCGTGGCCGATACCATCATCCCTGAGCCGGAAGGCGGCGCACAGGCCGATCCACAGGCGATGGCTGCGGCGCTGGACGAGTATCTCCGGCAGGCGGTTGAGCGCATCGCGGGTCTTCCGGAGGAAACGATGCTGGAGCGGCGGTATCAAAAATTCCGTCAGGTGGGTTTGTTTGCCGAATGAATTTGTAAAGCGCGGGTGTGCCCGATGCCTTTTCTACACACATGCAGGTGTGCAGGCTGTGTGTATATGATGCCCGCTGCAAAACCTGCCTGAACCTTAGCGCAGGCTGCGCTTGCCCGCTTGACAAGCGGGGCAAGCGCATGTAGAATAAGAGAGCGATTGGACTTGATACGGTGGAAGTCCGATAATGGTTCTGGCACGTGCATAGACCGACGTTGCCGCCTGCCGCCTGCACGGCGGCCGCTGTAAAAATCGCCGGTGGACGGTTCTTACCCAAAAGGCCGTTGATCACAACGTGAAGGAGGGACAACGAATGGTATTTGAAAAGGTGAAAGAGACGCTTTGTGAGCAACTGGATGTGGAAGAAGATAAAGTTACATTGGAGGCTTCTATCATCGAGGACCTCGGAGCAGATTCTCTGGATGTCGTCGATCTGATTATGTCGCTCGAAGAAGAATTTGAGATCGAAATTCCGGATGAAGATGTCGAGCACATGAAAACAGTGGGCGATATTGTCCACTATGTGGAAGAGAAGACGAAATAAATCCGTTTTCGTATGCAAAGCCGTCCTGCTCTCAGCGCAGGCTGGCCGCACCGGGAGGAGTTGTGCCGAGGAAGGCGCGCTCCTTTTTTTCTTGCCCGTAGGCAACTACCTGCCCCAAAAGGCCCGGGAATCCAGATGTCGTCTGGATTCCCGGGCCTTTTGGGGCAGGTATGCAAATCGGCTGTGCGGGGCTTTAGGCAAGCCCGCAGTCCACATAGTCTTTCCATTTCTCGTTGTAGGCTCTTTCGCGGGAAATGCGGTAAAGGAAATAGGCAACCCCGCCGGACACTGCCAACAGCACAGCAGCCGCGGCGAACAAAGCGCCTACCGTATGGGTGAATTTCATAACAAGCCTCCGTTTCCGGCCGGGGCACCGCGGATAGACTGCACGGATGCCCGTCGATCTTTCATAAAAGCATGATAATCTATTTTTGAAAGAAAGTCAACTTGCGCGGCCGCATGGCACGGGGAACAAAAATTCCGAAAAACGTGCTGCACGTTTTTCGGAATCTGTTTGCATACTCATGCGCAGGGCCGCGTGGAAACTTTCCGCACGCTTATTGCGCCTGATTGAATGCTTTGGCCAGCTTGGATTTTTTGTGGGCGGCTGTATTCTTATGCAGGATGCCCTTGGAGACCGCTTTGTCGATCTTGACGACGGCGGCTTTGAAAGCATCGGCTTTGTTTTCAGCACCATCGCTCACGGCGCTCTGCGCCTTTTTGATGGAGGTGCGCAGCGCGGATTTATACGCCTTATTGCGCAGGGTTTTAACAGCGGTGACTTTCACGCGCTTTTTGGCGGATTTGATATTTGGCATGTTCACACCTCCTTTTTTCATATAAACCAGTACTACCTAGTATAGCATAGGTGCACCTGTATTGCAACAGTTTTTTGAAATTCCCTCCACTTGCGTGCAGGCAGGGGGTTCTGTGCATAACCGCGCGATGTGGGGGCAGAATAATTGAAAAATGAAAAGGCGGTGCGGCCATGACGCAGGTACGGACAGACCTTGCCGTGGAGGCGCATGAGATTGCAAAAAGCGCGGGCAACCTTTCGGGCGTGGAATCCACAGAGGAAACGACCGGGCATGTCAAGCTAACGCGGGTAAAAGTGCTGGATGAACGAGGAGAACAGGCCATCGGAAAGCCGGTGGGTACCTATGTGACGGTGGAGGTGCCGGGGCTGGACGATACGGAGGGCGAAACCTTTCTGGAAGCAGTGGAAACGGTGGGCAAAGAGCTGGCCGCCATGCTGCAGGAAATGCGGGGCGAGGTGCTGGTGGCCGGGCTGGGCAATGCTGAAATGACGCCGGACGCGATCGGCCCGCGCAGTGTGCAAAACGTGCTGGTCACCCGGCATGTGGCGGGTGAGCTCTCGCAGATCAGCGGTATGGAAGGCACGCGCGGTGTGGCGGCCATCGCGCCCGGCGTGTTGGGACAGACCGGCGTGGAGGCCGGTGAGATACTCAAGGCACTGGTGATGAAGATCAGGCCGGTGGCGGTGATTGCGGTGGACGCGCTGGCCTCCCGCCGCGCGGCCAGGCTGGGCAACACGATCCAGATTGCGGATACCGGCATCATCCCCGGCTCCGGCGTGGGGAACGCGCGGTTTGCGGTCAACAAGGATTCACTGGGCGTGCCGGTAATCGCGTTGGGCATCCCCACGGTGGTGGACGCCGCCACCCTCGCGGTCGATTTGATCGAGGACGCGGGCTTTCACGCCGACGAAGGCGCGCGTGAAAAAATCCGCCGCAGCGCCTGCCCGAATGACACGCCGATGTTCGTCACCCCACGGTTTATCGACCTGATCGTGGAGCATGCCGCCCGCCTGACAGGGTTTGCCATCAACCGGGCGCTCAATCCGTCCATCGCATACGATGATATGGTGGCTATGCTGGCCTGACGGATTCTCTCCTGTGCGCATAATGTTTCCGCCGGTCGCATATAGTGCGGAGAACGGACAATCCCCTCAAGGGGAGGATGTAAAGGCGCAGGCAGGGGTTCTGTGCCCGCGTACAGGGAAAGGGCGTGCAAAATAATGCGGATCATCATGGGAAAAGTGCATAAGGATCAGGATGCGCGCGCAAAGCGGGAGCGGGTGCCGGAGCGCGCGCGTTCCACCGCCTTCACACGGCCCGCGCCGGCAAGAACCGTGCCGGAACGATCGGCATGCACACGGCCCGCGGCCTCCAGGCCGGCACAGACGGTAAAACCGGCGCAGCATGTGAAAAAACAGCGTTCAGGCAACGGGGTGTTTATTCTGCTTGGCGTGGCGTTTGCCGCCACCGTCATCACGGGCGTGCATGAAGGAGCGGCCGCTTCGTTGGGGCAAACCGCACGAAAAGCCGCCGTGCTCAGCGCCCAGCTCACCTATCCACAGGGAGGACGATCGGTTGCCGCGCGTGAGATGCAGAAATTGCAGACACTTTTTTCCGGCAGCACGTTGAAGCAGCCGGCATCTTCCACCGCCAGCCGAGCGGCAGGGAAATCCGTCGCATCCGGCAAATAGTCTCCGCAAACCGGCCGTGGCGGCCAAAGCAGGACGTATCATACAGGGGATGTCGCATGAAACATCGGGTTTTCAAGACGGATGAACGCATTGTGCAGGCGCCGCCTCGCCCACGGGCAGTCAAAATGATTACATGGTTTTTTTTGGCCGGGATGGTGGCCGTGTTCCTCACCGCCATGGGCGTGGTGGACTATCAGTCGCGCGCGGTGGGTTGGAACCAGCATCGGCAGGAATTTGCCGTTTCGTTCATGGGGGATGACGTGCGGTTGACGGTGTTTGGCGCAAGCGGCACGTTTGCGCTTCAACCGGCCTACCATGCCGCCGCGTATATACAGCGATATCAACAGGGGATGGACACGCTCAAGCCCGCGCCGGTGTGGCTGGCGCAGGAGGCGGGCACGCTGCTCCTTCGCGCGCAGGGCCAGCGCGTGCGGCAAGCGGTGCTGTCTCTCCAGCGTACCGTGCAGAAACTTCCGCCCTTGCCGAATATCTGGTAAAAAAACACCCGAACGGTTTTTAAAACCGTTCGGGTGTTTTGATGCGGTCGGGTTCATCCGATTTCCATATTGGCGCAGGCATTCAGGTCTGCCCCTGCGGTATGGCCTGCCTGATATTCATAATAGGCCTGCGCGCCGATCATGGCGGCATTATCACCGCAGAGTGCGAGCGGCGGCAGATAAAGCCTGCGCCCGCTGGCCGCGCAGTCGTTCTCAATGCGCCGGCGCAGTGCGGTGTTGGCCACCACGCCGCCCGCCAGCACCAGTGTGGTGCTGGCGGTGTCCGCGGCCGCGAGCAGGAACCCGTGGGCCAGCATGTCCACCACGGCGGCCTGGAACGAGGCCGCCACGTCTTCTTTGCAAATTGCCTCACCTTTTTGCGCGGCATTGTGCACATAGTTGAGCACGGCGGTTTTCAGACCGGAAAAGCTATAGTCGTACGGGGCCCCGTTTACCTGCGGACGGGGGAACCGGATGGCGTCCGGGTTGCCGCTCTGGGCCGCGCGGTCGATGGCCACGCCGCCCGGATAGGGGAACCCCAGCGCGCGGGCGGCTTTGTCGAACGCTTCGCCTGCGGCGTCGTCGCGCGTGCGTCCCAGCACGGTGAAGTGGGTGTAGTCGTCCGCCTGTACGATGTGGCTGTGCCCGCCGGATGCCACAAGGCACAAAAACGGCGGCGTGAGGTTCGGGTGCGCCAGGTAGTTGGCGGCGATGTGCCCACGCAGATGGTGCACGGGGATGAGCGGCAGGCCGCGCGCCAGTGCCAGCCCTTTGGCGAAATTGACGCCCACCAGCAGCGCGCCGATCAGCCCCGGCGCGTAGGTGACGGCTACGGCGTCGATGGCATCCAGCGTGCAGCCGGCTTCTTCCAGCGCCTGCGCGCAGAGCTGGGCGATGACCTCTACATGCTGGCGGGAGGCGATCTCCGGCACTACGCCGCCGTAGAGCCGGTGGGTCTCCACCTGCGAGGCGATGACGCTTGAAAGCACTTCCCGGCCGTCCCGCACCACGGCGGCGGCGGTCTCGTCGCAGGAGGATTCAAATGCAAGGATATTCAAACAGTTTCACCTTCATATCAGGAAATCGGAGCCGGTCATGGGAAGACCGCCCGCAGTTCGGCTGGTGAAAACGGCCCGCCATGCCCGGTGTAAACCGATTCCGGTGCCTGCCCCAGAAGATAGGCGATGCTCTCCTTGGCGCGGGCGGCGTCTTCGGCAAACAGCGGAAAACGGGGTTTCCCTTTCCGGCCCATGCCCCCCATGATGGTGTCCCCGGCAAAGACGGCTCCGTTTTCCAGCACGACCGAGATCGAGCCCGCCGTATGTCCCGGCGTGGGCACGACCTTTCCCGCAATGCCGTAGGGCTGCAGGGATAGTTCACCTTCGATAAGGATGTCCGGCTCGAACGGCTCAAACCCGCGGATGGGTCGGGGCAGCAGCACGGCAAACACGCGGCCAAGGGCGTTGGTTCCCGTAAGATTGGGGCCGCGCCCGGTACGCAGGGCGTCGGCGTCGCGTATGTGGATGGCCACCTTCGCCCCGGTTTTTTCTCTCAAAACGGGGCTGCTTCCGACATGGTCGCCGTGCCCGTGTGTGAGGAGGATAAGCGCCAGGTCATGGGGTGCGAGCCCCTGTTCACCCAGCGCATGCAGGATGCGGTCTGCCGAACCGGGATTGCCGGTGTCGATGAGGACGGCCTGTTTGCCGCGGATGAGAAACGCATTGACAAAACCGAGCGGGATGGGTGTGATGCGGATCGTGTCAGCCGGCATATACATCTGCTCCTTTCGCCGCGGCGGGCGCATCCGCCGCCGTTATGGACGGTACGGCTTGGTCATAATATAAGCGTTTTCAGGCGGGTGGGCGTAAAACCCGGGGCGCACGCCCATCATCCGGAAGCCAAAGGAACGGTAGAGCGCGATGGCGACGGTGTTGGAAACGCGTACCTCCAGCGAGAGGAACGCCAACCCCTTTTCCTGCGCGAAACGGTCAAGCGCGGTGAGCAGGGCGCGTGCCGCGCCCTGCCGCCGGAAGGCAGGCGCCACCGCGATGTTGAAGACATACCCTTCGTCCAGCACAAAGCTCATGCCGGCATAGCCGGCCAGCACGCCGTCCCGCTCCGCTACGAGAAACCGGGCGGACGGGTTGCGCAGCTCTTCCCCAAAGGCCTCGCGTGACCACGGGTCGCCGAAGCAGATGCGCTCCAGCGCGGCCGCGGCGTTTAAATGACGTTCTTCCATGGGCAGGATGTCGAATGGCGCGGCGCTCATGGTTTGAGGTAACCCCCGATGATCTCGCGCAGGGCGCTCTGTATTTTGTCCCGGCAGGCGCGGTAGACGCGCAGGTTCTGGCCGTAGGGGTCGTCGATGCCGCCGCCGAGGATATGTGCTTTGTGCAGATATTCCGGCAGCACGTTTTCAATGGAGTTGTAGTGGGACCGGGTCATTACATAAACGTCGTCGCTATCGTTCAGGATGGCGGGCGTCAGCTCGCGGGCACGGTGATGCCGCAGGTCAATGCCGATTTCTTTGAGCGCGGTGATGGCGTGCGCGGACGCTTTTTCTCCCTCCAGCGCCGCGATGCCCGCGCTCGTTGCGGCGGGCGGCAGGCCGCGTTCTTTGAGCATGTGGTTAAAGATGGCTTCCGCCATCGGGCTGCGGCAGAGGTTGCCGGTGCAGACAAACAGAACCTTTTTCATCATGATCCCTCGATTAAAAGCCGATCCGTAAATAAGGAAATGCGAAAACGATAAGTCTATTCATGCAAGGGCGGAGGTGAAAGAAATGGTTTTCGTATTCCACCAACGGCAACGCAGAATGGTATAAAGCCGACCCCTGAATGTGTGGTTTTCGCTTCATGGATGGGTTTAAGTTCCACACAGTCGGTCCGTGCGGATCGTTCAGCCTTTGGCGTCGTACCAGGTGTGCCCGGTGTGCACGTCGGCTTCCAGCCGCACGCGCAGGCTGGCGGCGCCTTCCATTTCTTCCTCCAGAATCTGCCCGGCGCGTGCGGCTTCGTCTTCCGGCGCTTCCACAATGAGTTCGTCGTGCACCTGCAAGATGAGCGCGGACTGCATCTGTTCGCGCTCAAGCCGGTCGCGCACGCGCACCATGGCGATCTTGATGATGTCGGCGGCGGTGCCCTGAATGGGCGTGTTGCGCGCTACGCGTTCGCCGAAGGCGCGCATGTTGTGGTTGGAGGAAAGCAATTCCGGCAGCACCCGCCGCCTGCCGAACAGCGTCTCCACATAGCCCTTTTCGTGTGCCTCGCGAATGACCCGCTCCATATAGTCGCGCACGCCGGAGAATTTCTGCAGGTAGCCCTTGATATAGCTGTCGGCTTCCTTCACGCTCACGCCGATATCCTGCGAGAGCGAAAACGCGCCGATGCCGTAGACGATGCCGAAATTGACGGCTTTTGCGCGTGAGCGCATGATAGGCGTGACGTATTCGGGCGGCATGCCGAATACCTGCGACGCCGTGATGGTGTGGATATCCTCGTGGTTGTTGAACGCGGCGATCATGGCGGCATCGTCCGCGATGTGCGCGAGGATGCGAAGCTCGATCTGGGAATAGTCCGCGTCCACCAGCACCCAGCCGGGGCGGGCCACGAAAAAGCGCCGCAGTTCGCGCCCTTCCGCACTGCGCACCGGGATGTTCTGGAGGTTCGGCTCGGTGGAGCTGATGCGCCCGGTGCGGGTCTCCACCTGGTTGAAGCTGGAATGGATGCGGCCGTCCGGCGCGATGACCTTGAGCAGGCCGTCGGTGTAGGTGGATTTGAGTTTGCTCAGCTTGCGGTAGCCGAGCAGCGCGTCGATGGCCGGGTGCGCACCCCGGAGTTTGTCCAGCACGTCGGCGCTTGTGGACCAGCCGGTCTTGGTCTTTTTGCCGTGCGGCAGCCCCAGTTTGACGAACAGGGCCTCGCCGAGCTGTTTGGGCGAATTGAGGTTAAACGGGTAACCCACCGCGTCCACGATCTCCTGCTCGATGGCGGCCAGCTTTTTGCCCAGCGTTTCGCCATAGGCGGCGATGCCCGCCGCGTCCACCAGAAAGCCCGCGTGTTCCATCTGCGCCAGCACGCGGGCGAGCGGCAGCTCTACTTCCCGGTAGAGCTTTTCCTGCCCGTTCTCCGTCAGCTTCCGCAGAAGCACCGGCGCCAGCGCGCGCACGGCGAGAGCGGTATCCACACAGCCGGAAAAACCGTCCGGCACGTTTTCGGTGGCGGGGGGGAACACGGTGTATTCTTCGCAGAGTCTTGCGGGTGCGTAGGAGGACGCGAGCGGGTTGAGCAGATAGCCGAGCAGCATGGTGTCGTCCGGCTCCGCGTCCGATACGGTAAAACCCTGCCGCAGTGCGGCGGCATAGACGGGCTTGCTGTCGTGTGTGCGCTTGGTGATGGAGCCGTCCGCAAAGAACGCGGCAAGGAACGCGTCGAACCCGGCGGTCTCGCCCGCGCGGGCAAGGGTCACGCCGTATTCCCGCGTGAACGCGATGCCGTCGATGAGCCCGTCGTCTGTGTACCGGCAGGCAAAATCCACCGGCGCCTCCGCCCGCAGTGCGGCGAGCAGGGTGCTGCCGTCCACCGCAGCGGTGCAGGGCGTGGCTTTTTGCGGGCCGGGGGCATCCGCTTCGGCGGGCGCGCCGCCCGTCACACCCATCTTTTCCATCAGCTTGAACAGCTCCAACCGGGCCATCAGCAGTGCCAGCGCGTGGCTGTCTCCTTTGGCGCCGGCCAGCGCGCCGGGGTCGGTCTCCACCGGTGCGTCGGTGGAGATCTTCGCCAGTTTCCGGCTCATGTAGGCGCTTTCTTTACCAGCGCGCAGCTTGGCGCGCAGAGCGGGGCGGATGCTCTCGTCTTCCAGATGGGCATAGACCTCGTCCAGTGTGCCGTAGGTCCGGATAAGTGAGAGCGCTGTTTTCTCGCCCACGCCCGCCACGCCGGGGATGTTGTCGGAAGTGTCGCCCATCAGGGCCTTCACGTCGATCATCTGCCGGGGTTCCACGCCGTAGGTCTCCCGGATAGCCGCTTCGTCATACAGGGTGGTCACCGGCTGCCCGGCTTTGGTGGAGGCCAGCCGCACGGTGGCGGAGGGACCCACCAGTTGGAAGCTGTCGCGGTCACCGGTGAGCAGCACACAGGCATCGCCGCGCTTTGCGCAGGCATACGCTTCGGTGCCAAGGATGTCGTCCGCTTCAAAGCCTTCCGCTTCCAGGATGGGCAGCCCCATGTAGCGCAGCAGGTCTTTCAGCACCGGCAGTTGCGAGGCCAGCTCGTCCGGCATTTTTTTTCGCCCAGCCTTATAACCGTCATAGGACAGGTGGCGAAAGGTGGGGGCGGGCAGGTCGAATGCCACGGCCACCGCATCCGGGGCAGTCTCGTCGCGCGCCTTGTTCAGAATATTGAGAAACCCGACGATTGCGTTGGTGTACTGCCCGTCTTTGGTGGAAAGCAGACGGATGCCGTAAAATGCGCGGTTGATGATGCTGTTGCCGTCGAGTACGAGTAATTTCATCGGTCGATTCCTCCGGCGGGAGCGGATTGAGGGCGGCGGACGGCGTGGCAGCGCTCGTAGTGGAACAGGAACTGCTGTGCGATGCCGCCGAGCGGGCGCAGCGCTTCGGGGAAACCGTCCGGATAATAGGCGGTTAGGATGCGGCGCACCCACACGTCCACCGGGAAGCAGTCCAGCCGCCCGCAGCCGAACAGCAGCGCACAGTCGGCCACCTTCGGCCCCACGCCGCGAATGGTCTGCAGCATGGCGCGTGCTTTGTCCAGCGGCAGTGCGGCCAGCGCGTCGAGGTCAATCTCTCCGGAGGCCACTTTCCGCGCCGCGTCCAACACATAGCCGGCGCGGAACCCGCAGCGCACCGGCGCAAGGTCGGCCGCGTCAAGTTCTGCCAGGGCTTGCGGTAACGGAAAGGCGAAGCCGCCGTCTTCCAGCGGCGCGCCGAATGCGGCGCACAAGCGGTCGATGATGCCCTTGATGCGGGGAATGTTGTTGTTCTGCGAGAGGATGAATGAGCAGAGCGCTTCCCAGGGGTCCTGCCGCAGCAGGCGCAGGCCGGGGGCGAACGCCACCGCGCGCGCGAGGGCCTTGTCCCGCGCGAAAGCGGTGCGGATAGCCGCATAGTCCCGCCCGAGATCGAAATAATGGTGCCAGATGGTCTGCACCTCTTCGGGGGAAGCGCCGAGGAACAGCAGGCGGTTGCCTTCCTTGCGCAGATGCAACCTGCGGCCGTGAGCGATGCCCGACCAGGTGCCGTCCCGCCGCCTCTCCCAGCGGAAACACTGGCCGTTTTCAAACACCGCCGCAGGATCGAAATCCGGCGCGCAGACCGATACGGCCGGACAGGTTTGAGTTGTTGCCGTTTGTTGTGTCATGCCGTTCTCCGCACCGGCTTCCTGCCGGATATCTCCGCGCGTGTCCGCACGGTCCCAATAATACGCTCTCCGCATGATTTTTTCATATTATACCACATTTTCAGGCCTAAAAGCTTCCCAAACCGAAAAAGCCGCCGGTTTTACCCGGCGGCCTGCGCGCGTATCCAAGGGGAAGCCTCGGCTGTCAAAAAAACTGACGCCGCCGCTGCTCGATCTGCTGGGTGAAAACCCAGCGGTGGATCTCGTTTGCGTCCTTTTCGGGAATATCGGCAAAGCGGCAGCCGTAATGGAACCCGTTGGGCGAAATGTCGCGCCGGACGATCTCGGCGGTCACCCGGATATCGCGCGCCGTTTCACGGAACGTGAACACAAAGCGTAAGCCGATGTCGAACCGTTCTTTGCAGGCAACATAGACACCTGCGGCGCTCACATTCAGAATGGTGACGGGGACCGGCTTTTCGAACGGGTGTGCACCGTCCGCGTCTTCATAATACCGCATCAGGTACGGCAGCTCGGTGTTGACGCGGGTGTTGTTGCGTTTCTGGCGGTTGGTAATCAGCTGCAGCCCGTCCAGATAGACATGCAGCAGCATGACGGACTGTACACGCCCCTCATACACGCATTCACCCAGAGAAGAGTTATATACATGCACCTGGACCGATTGCCCGGCCTGCACCCAGCCCGCGATATCTTTCGCGCTCATAATCTCCATCACGCCGTTGTCAAAAGAGCGCACAAAGCCCTCTGAGACCGGGGTGTGCGCAGCGTCTATGAGGATACACCTGTCAAATTCATGCATAACAGATCCCGCCTTAACCGGCAAAATGTAAAAAATACAACATATATTTTTATTATATCGTATCGGACTAGAGGTTGGCAAGTGGCAGTTTTGGCTTCGCGGGCCGCCGGCAGGCGCGGCGTGTCAGGAACGGGGCGACAGGGCCGCGGGCAGTTTCCGCCTGGCGGCGGCGACCAGCGCGAGGTTGCCCAACAGAATGCCCGCAGTGATCCAGAAGATATGCGAAAACCCCAGGCGGGCGGAGATGAGCGACCCGAGCAGCGGGCCCAGCACCATGCCCAGATACGTCATGGCCTGATTGTAGCCGAATACGCGGCCGAACACGTCGGCGGGCGACGTCTTTTTGAGCAGAGTGGAGACCACGGGCATGATGCCGGCCTGCGAGATGCCGAACAGGAAACGCAGCGCCATCAGCTGCCAGGCGTTTTGAACGAGCGCCATCGGGACGAACAGGATGCCGGAGAACAACAGGGAGAGAATGAGCACCCGCATGCAGCCGGTACGGTCGGCCAGGCGCCCGATGAGGGAGGCCGAAAGCAGGATGCCCACGCCTGTGGCGGAGATGACGATGCCCGAAAACAGGCTGATCTGTCCGGTGCCGGTGTGGCTCTGCACGAAAAGCTGGCGCACGAACAGCGAAACGATGGGCTCAATGGACTGGTTGGCGACATTGATGAGGCAGGTGGTGGCCATCAGCGCGACGAAAAGGAGTTTGCCGTCTATGGTCGGGAGCAAAGGGCCGGGTTTGGCATGGGTGACGACGGCGAGCGGCCGCTCGCCCGCGTCCTCCTTCACAAACAGCGCGGCGATGAGAAAAGACAGAAACAGCGAGGCGGTTGTGACGAAAAAGGTATTGCGGATATGGATGGTGGTGTCCAGGTAGCCGCCTATGACCGGCCCAAGCAGGGAGCCGCTCATCATGCCGGTGGAGAGAGTGGCCAGCGCCCAGCCGGTTTTTTTCTCGGGTGTTACGCGCGCCATCAGCGCGTTGGCGGAAGGGATGTAGCCGGAAACCACGCCCTGCAGCGCCCGCATCAGCATCAGCAGCCAGATGCTGTGCAGAAACGGGTAAAAAAAGTTGGAGACCGCCAGCCCCAGGCCGGTGCACATCATCACGGTCTTGCGGCCGCGCAGGTCGGCCAGCGTGCCCCAGACCGGTGCCATCACCGCCGCCGTGACAAACGTGATCGAAAACGCCGCGCCCGAGAGCACCGACACCGTGCTGAGGTCCTTGATGCCCATCTGTTCGATATAAAACGGCATGAACGGCACCACAATGCTCATGCCGCAGCTGGTGGTAAATTCGCCCAGCCAGCAGACGATCAGGTTTCGTTTCCAAAGTTCCATAGCGTATCCTGTTCCGTTTTCATCTTTCAAAGGGGGGCTTTTCCCCTGGCACGCGACAGGGCAGGAGCCTGCGTTGTCAGGCTCCTGCCCCTGCATGCGGTGTGTTCAATCGCGGTCTTACAGTTCCTTGAACAGCTCGATTTTATTGCCGGCGGGGTCGCGCACGAACGCGATGCGCACCGGCAGGGCCGGGTCGGAAGGAATGGTCAGGCTTTCGGGTGCGGAAACACTGGTGCAGCCGTTTTCCAGCAGCTCCGCATACGCCTTATCCACATCCTTGCAGATATAGGCCACGTGCGAATAGCCTTCTTCCTCGTCCACGGGAAAAAATTCGAGATGGGTGCCGTCCGGCGATTTGAGCATGGCGCCGCCGTCCCACTGCAGGCGCACGGTGTACCCAAGCTGCGACACATAGAAATCGACGCTTTTTTGTATGTCCCGAACCTTCATGCAGACGTGGTGCACGCCGGGAAAAACGGATAGATTCATAGGGAATTTCCTCCTTTATCAAAACACGGTGCTATTATACGCCCGCGCGGGCGGCGGCGCAAGTGGCGGGATGCATAAAAAAACACCCGCCGGCGCTGTGTGCCGCAGGCGGGTGTTGATAACCATGCGAAAAAGAAGAGGGATACGGTCAGTCCTTTTTGCCCTCCACCGCGTTTTCGAGCGTGTGCCAGCCAAGCACCGCGCATTTGACGCGCGCGGGCATGTTGGAGATGTTTTTGAGCGCGATGGCTTCATCCAGCGCTTCAAGCTGCTCGTCGTCGGTGATCTCCTGCTTGATCATGCCAAGAAAAGTGGCGGCCAGTTTTTTGGCCTCCTCCACCGTTTTTCCTTGAATGAGGTCGATCATGATGTCGGCGGAGGCCTGCGAGATGGCGCAGCCGATGCCGGTGAACGACGCGTCCTCGATCACGCCGTCTTTCACACGCAGCTCCAACTCGATCTCGTCGCCGCAGCTGGGGTTGTGCCCCTTGAGCACGGCGGTCGGGTCTTCGATGTGGTGCTTGTGGGAAGGGGACGCGTTGTGCTCGGTGATGATTTCCGTATATACACTATTTAGATCCATAGCCAAGAACCCCACGCACTTTCTTCACGCTCTCGACGAAGGTATCCACGTCTTCGGGCGTGTTGTAAAAATAGAAACTCGCGCGACAGGTCGCGTTGATGCCGAGATAGCGCAGCAGCGGCTGGGCGCAGTGGTGACCGGCGCGGATAGCCACGCCGTCGGCGTCCAGGATGGAGGCAACGTCGTGCGGGTGTGCGTCCCGGATGTTGAAGGAGATCACGCCGCAGCGGTTGCCGGCGCCGCCGTCGCCGTATATGGTGATATAATCCAGCTCGCGCAGGCGGCTGAACGCATAGTGCACCAGTTTGCTGTCGATCTCGCGGATACGGTCGTACCCCACCTTTTGGATATAACGGATGGCCGCGGCGAGGCCCACCGCGCCGCCCACGTTCTGGGTGCCCGCCTCGAATTTGGCCGGCAGAGGGGCAAACGTCGCTTCCTGTTCGTAGACATATTCTATCATATCGCCGCCGAAAAGGAAAGGCGGCATTTTTTCAAGCAGCTCCCGCTTGCCGTACAGCACGCCGATCCCCATGGGTGAGAGCATCTTGTGGCCGGAGAACACGGCAAAATCTGCGTCGATGTCCTGCACGTCCACCGGGAAGTGCGGGATGCTCTGCGCGAGGTCCACCACGGCCACGGCGCCCACGTTGTGCGCCTTATTAACGATCTCCTTCACGGGGTTGACGGTGCCCAGCACGTTGGAAACATGCACGATAGCCACCAGCCTGGTCTTTTCGGTAATCTTTTCGTTGATTTCTTCCTCGGTGATGCGGCCGTTTTTGTCCAGGTAGAGGTATTTGAGAGTGGCGCCGCGCGCCTTTGCCACCTGCTGCCACGGGATGAGGTTGCTGTGGTGTTCCGCGATGGAGAGGACAATCTCATCGCCCTCCTGGATGAAATGCATGCCGTAGCTGTAGGCGATGAGGTTGAGGGATTCGGTGGTGTTGCGGGTGAAAATGATCTCCGCGTCCTCTTTGGCGTTGATGAACGCGCGTGTGAGGGCGCGCGCCTCCTCGTACCGCTCGGTGGCCAGCACGCTCAGCTCATAGTTACCGCGGTGCGGGTTGGCGTTTTCTTCTTCATAATAGTGCCGCACGGCATCCAGCACCGGCAGGGGTTTTTGCGCGGTAGCCGCGCTGTCGAGATAGACCAGCCGTTTGCCGTGCGTTTTTGTTTGCAGGATGGGGAAGTCGGACAGATCGACGCCGGCCTGCACAAGTTTATTCGCCGACATGTTCGTTCAACCTCCCTATGATATGGTTTTGCAGATCGTTCCGGATGGACGCGACCGGGATGCGATCCAGGATAGGGGCAAACTGCGCTTCCACAATAAGCCGCCTTGCGTCCGCCTCGCTCAGCCCGCGGGACATGAGGTAAAACAGGCGGTTTTCGTCGATGCGGCCGGTGCTGGCGGCATGCTGTCCGTCCACGTCCTCCTCATCGCAGAGGATGAGCGGGGCGCTGCGGGCGCGCACCTTTGGGCTGAGCAGCACGGCGTATTCCTCTTCATGCCCTTTGGAGCCGGCCGCGCCGCGCTTGAAATCAATGGTGCCGCGGAAGATTTTCTGGCTTTTGTCCAGCATCGCGCCCCGCGAGAGGATCTCGCTGACTGATTTTTCGCCGTAGTGCTCGGCAACATAGTTGATGTCGATATTCCGTGCGCCGTCACCGAGATAGATGCTGCCGATGTCCGTATGGCTGCGGTCGCCGGTGAGTTTGAATTTGGCCGCCGCGTAGGCGCGTGAGCCGCCCAGTTCGGCCTGAGTAAGCTCGATGCGGCCGTCCTCGAACGCCGTGCCGCCCACGTCCGAAAAATGCGGGCAGTTTTTGCCCAGCACCTGCACCTGCACCAGCGTGATCTTCGCGTCTTTTTTGGCATACAGCCGGGTTAGCCCGGCATGGAAGCCGTTCAGGTCCGCCGCGGAGGTGTAGCGCAGCACCACGGTGACGCTGCTGCCCGGTTCGGCGATGACAGTGTTCTCGTCGGCCAGAACGGGATTTGTGGCGTCAAGCGTGTAGTCGAAGACCAGCGGCTCGGCGACCTGTACGCCGGGCTTGACCTCGACGAACACGCCCGCGTTGTGGTTGGCCTTGACGAAGTCGCGCACCTGCGGGCCGGCCCCGGTGTCGATGTCGCCCTCCAGAAACACGATATCGCTTTTCAGCACCTCGCTTACTTTCACGCCCTCCGGCAGATGTTCGGGCAGGGAAAAGGCGGAAAAAGGGGTCACGTCGGGGATCTCGGTTTCAAGGGTCTCGCCGTTCACGCCCAGCCAGCTCCAGGTGGAGGTTGGCAGGCGGTCGATGTCTTTTATATTCACCTGCATAAGGTTCACTCCTTTTAAAAGAGATGCCGGACATGCCGGCGAAAAGCGGGTTTGGATGAAGCGATTCGGTTTGCGGGCTGTGCCTGCCCGCCTTTCGCAACCGCTGCCGCGCGGCAAGTTGGAAACCCGCCCGTTCAGGCCGTGCGTTCGCGTTTTACCATGCACTTGCCTGAACTTGAAAGAGGGCTGTGCCTGCCTACCCGATGGAGCCCTCCATTTCGAGCTTGATGAGGTTGTTCATCTCCACGGCGTATTCGAGCGGCAGCTCTTTGGCGACCGGCTCGGCGAAGCCGCGCACGATGAGGGCGCGGGCGTCTTCCTCGCTCAGACCGCGGGACATGAGGTAAAAGATGCTTTCCTCACTGATGCGGCCGATGCGCGCCTCGTGTCCGATGTCCACATCGTCGTTGCGGATGTCCATCGCGGGCACGGTGTCCGATTTGGAGATCCCGTCGAGCATCAGCGATTCGCAGGATACGCTTGAGCGGCAGCCGTGCGCGTTGGGTCCCACCACCACGCCGCCGCGGTAGACGCAGATGCCGCCGTCCTTCGAAATGGACTTGGTGTTAATGGTGGAATAGGTGTGCGGCGCGGCGTGCACCACTTTGCTGCCGGTGTCCAGGTGCTGGCCGTGCCCCGCGAAGGTGATGCCGGTGAACTCCGAGCGCGCGCCCTCGCCTTTCAGGATGCTCATGGGGTAGAGCATCGAAACATGGGAGCCGAACGAACCAGAAACCCACTCGATGCTGCCGTTTTTCTCCACCGAACATCGTTTGGTGTTGAGGTTCATCATGTTTTTCGACCAGTTTTCGATGGTGGAATAGCGCAGGTGCGCGCCCTCTTTGACAAACAGCTCCACACAGCCGGCGTGCAGATTGGTCACGTTGTATTTCGGCGCCGAGCAGCCTTCGATGAAGTGCAGCCGCGCGCCCTTTTCCACGATGATGAGCGTGTGCTCGAACTGCCCCGCGCCCGGCGCGTTCAACCGGAAATAGGATTGGAGCGGGATGGATACGTCCACACCCTCCGGCACATAGACGAACGATCCGCCCGACCAGACCGCGCCGTGCAGCGCAACGAACTTGTGGTCCTGCGGTGGCACCAGCTTCATAAAATATTCCCGGACGATGTCGCCGTGTTCGGTCAGCGCGCTCTCCATGTCGGTGTAGACCACGCCCTGCCGGGTGACTTCTTCGCGCACGTTGTGGTAGACCACTTCGGAGTCGTACTGCGCGCCCACACCCGCCAGCGACTCGCGCTCGGCTTTGGGAATGCCCAGCCGCTCGAAAGTGTCTTTGATCTCGTCGGGCACTTCTTTCCAGTTGCCTGCCATCTTGGTGTCCGGCCGGACATAGGTGACGATGTTGTCTATGTCCAGCTCGTCCAGCGACGGGCCCCATTTCGGGAGCGGCGTCCGGTTATAGATTTCCAAAGATTTGAGCCGGAATTCCCGCATCCACGCGGGATCATGCTTTTCCGCCGAGATTTTTTCAACGATTTCCGGCGTCAGGCCCTTTTTTACTTTGAAGTTGTCTTTGTCTTCGTTGCGAAAGTCATACATGCTGCGGTCGATATCGGCCACATCGCTTTTCTGCTTGGACATAGGTTCACCCGCTTTCTCAAATAGGCGTTTATACGGCAGCGCCCTGCAAGCCGGTGAAGCCGGAGGCGTTGATTTCGTCGATGAGCGAGCGGTCGCCTGAGCGGACGATACGGCCGTCCACCAGCACATGCGCGGCCGTCACATCCACAAATTCCAGGATCTTGGTGTTGTGCGTGATGATGAGCAGGCCGTTTTCGGCGTTTTTGAATTTTTCCACGCCCTGGGATACGATTTTCACCGCGTCCACGTCCAGGCCGGAGTCCGTCTCATCCAGTATGGCCAGTTTCGGGTGGAGCATCAGCATCTGGAGGATCTCGTTCTTTTTCTTTTCGCCGCCCGAGAAGCCCACGTTCAGCCCGCGCTCCGCATAGCTTTTGTCCATTTTCAGTTCTTCCATGGTGGCGGCGAGTTCCTTTTTAAAGGCAAAGATCTTCACCGGCTTTTTGGTGATGGCGCCGTAGGAGGTGCGCAGAAAGTTCTCGACCGAAACGCCGGGGATCTCCTCCGGGCTCTGGAACGAGAGGAACAGTCCGCGCCTTGCGCGTTCGTCCGTTTTGGCGGCGGTGATGTCTTCGCCCTCGAAAAAGATCTGCCCATCGGTCACATGGTACTGCGGGTGCCCCATGATGGTGTTGACCAGTGTGGATTTGCCCGCGCCGTTCGGGCCGAGCAGCACATGCACCTCGCCTTTGTGTACCGTCAGGTCCAGACCCTTGAGGATTTCCCTGTCGTTTGCCTCTACATGCAGGCCGCGAATCTCCAGTAATGTTTCCGCCATGTCGTCCACTCCTTCTATTTTCCGCGCGTACACGCCGCGCGCCATATCCTGTTCAAACAAAATATCCGGCCGGCCGTGCGTCTTGGCGGTAAAAAAGGCACTTGCGCAGGATGCCGGAGCCGTCGGTTTTGGTCAATGAGTATTATACCACAATAGTATAGTTTTCGCTACGAAAATTTGAAAATTTCTTTACATAAATTTTGCATTATGCGCGGACGTTTGTTGTTCGCATTGCCGGGAAAATGGCCGGGTGCCTGCGTGGTGCCGCTTGTTTGACATCATTTGGAAAGGCCGGTATAATGGAACAACCGGGGACCGGTGTCCTAACGGTTCCGCCTTTTCGGCCGATATAGCTAAGGAGAAGAAATCACGATGCGCCGGGGTTTTGCCCGGACGGCGGCCACGAAAGGAATGGCGGTTATGGAAGGACCGATCACGCCGGTAAACGCGACGCGGACCGAACGGGTGCAGGGCCCGGTCAACACGCCGATCGACCCGCAGAAACTGGCCACGCTGCGCGCAAAACTTGAGCTGCCGCCGCCGCCCGCCGTCGGCCAGACGGGCGGCGAACTGGGTGCCGACCAGGTCATCATCAGCGAGATGGGCAAGGCGCTTTGCCGCTTTGCACAGACACTGGAACGCGACCCCCGGATGCTGGAGGCGTTCACAGCCGGCCTGCCCCCGGCGCTGCAGCAGGCGGTGCAGGAACAGGGCGGCCGCCCGGTCAATTACGACATGGCCCTGCAGCTCTGCATGGCGCTGTATGGGCCGGAGGTGCGGGCGCGGGCCGCGACCTATGGGCGGGACCGCAGCCGCCGGATCGACCGCTATGCATATTACCGGGCGCTGATGGAGCATTTCGGCTTGCAGTATGATGGAGACGCTCCGGACGCGGATGAAGAAAGCGGCTCGTTGTGGGACCGTTTTATGAAGCGCCTGCACGCCATGGTCGCGGGCGGCGGGGAACCGGGTGCGCAGGAGCCGCACGACGAAACGGCGGATGGCACGGAGGCTTCCGGTGCGCCGGAAAACGCGCCGTCCGCGGGGCATCCGGCGGAAAAGCCGCCCAACGAGAATAAACCGCCGCGGCTTTGGCCTTGATGGTGAGCAAATCGACAAAGGGATGACGGACAGATGAAACTGCTGATGATCGGCTGCGGGGCCGTGGGGCTGAGCGTGGCAAGCGCGCTGTTTGCCGCGGGCGAGGCGCCCGACCTGGTGGCGCGGGGGGAAACCCGGCGGGCCTTGGCGGCAAACGGCATCACCCGCACGGGTGCGCTGGGCGAAGCGTTCGTGCCGCCGGAGCGCCTGCGCTTATATGAAGAGATCACACAGGCGCCGGGCGGCTACGACGCGGTGCTGGTCACGGTCAAAACCACGGCATCCGCTGCGGTGGCGGCCCGGCTAGCGGCGTGCCCGTCTTTGCTGGCGCCGGGCGGCCGCATCGTGTTGCTGCAGAACGGCTTTGGCACCGAACGGCCGTTTTTGCCGTATTTTAAAAAAGAACAGTTCGTGCAGGCTACCATCAGCATCGGGTTCTGCCGTCCCGCGCCGTCGGTGAGCGAGGTGACGGTCTTTTCCGCTCCCGTGCGTCTGGGCAGCCTGTACGGCGGCGATACATGGGTTCTCCCGCTGGCGGAAGCCGTCGCGGCGGGGGGAATCCCCTGCACGGCGGAAACGGAGATCGGCAAGTCCGTCTGGGCGAAAATGCTGTATAACTGTACATTAAATGCCCTTGGCGCGATCCTGGGGGCGGATTACGGCATGCTGGCCGACAGCCCGGACGCCGTGGTCTTGATGAAACAACTCATCCGGGAAACGTTCGCCGTTATGCGAGCGCTGGGTTTTTCGACCTATTGGCCGGATGCCGCGTCATATGAGCGTGTATTTTTTGAAAAAATCCTGCCACCCACCCGTGCGCACCGGCCGTCCACCCTGCAGGATGTAGAGGCCCGTCGGAAGACCGAGATCGGCACCCTCAACGGCGCGGTGGCGGAATACGGCGAAACGCACGGGGTGAACGTGCCGTGCAGCGGGATGCTGACGTCGCTCATCCGGGCGAAAGAAAGCATGTACCCGGCCGGATAACGGGAACGTCCGGCCACAAAGTGTTCACACTCTGTTTGCAAACGGGGAGGCCGGCGGGGATACAATGAAAGCGAACAGTCCGCGGCGTACCCGGCATGGAGAACTGGAAAGGAGTGCCATTCCCATGGCATTTTATATATCGTGGAGCAGCCATACGCAGGTCCACACGCTGAAACAGGCGCAGGCGCTCCGGGTGGAAGGAGACGGCACGGAAGCGGCCCTGCGGGAAGCGGCGGAGCGTGTGCGCGTCATCGACGCGCATATGTCGTTTGTCAATCCGGACAGTGAGGTGTCTGCCGTCAACCGCGGCGCGGGGCACGGCGACGTGAGCGTTAGCCCGGATACGTTTTTCGTGGTCAAGCGCGCTCTGCAATATGCCGAGCAGACTTCCGGCTGCATGGATATCACCGTCGCGCCGGTTCTGCGGCTGTGGGACGAGGCCGCGTGCACCGGCGCCGTGCCGGACAACCGCGCGCTGGGCAAGGCCCTGCGGCTGGTGAATTACAAAGACGTGCTGCTGGGCGCGAGCAGTTTCAAGATCCGGCTCAATTATGAGGGACAGGCCATCGACCTCGGCTCCATCGCCAAGGGATATGCCGCCGACGAGGTGCGCAAGATCCTGCGCGCGCACGGCGTGCGCTCCGCCCTCGTCGATCTGGGGGGCAGCGCGGTGGCGGTGGGTGCCCGCCCGGATGGAAAGCCCTGGGAGGTGCGGCTGCATTGCCCGGGCAGCAGCAGGCCGGATAAAATGTTCGGCTCGGTGGAGATCATCGACCGCTCGGTGGTGACGGCGGGCGCCGGCAGCCGCCCGGTCATCGACACCAAGACCGGGTATCCGGTGGACAGCGGGCTGCGCAGCGTGACCGTCATTGCCGAAAACGCGCTGGACGCCGATGCGCTGGCGTTCACCGCGCTGCTGCTCGGCCCCGAGCAGGGCAGAAGGCTGGTGGAGGATCAGGGCGCGGAAGCCGTCCTTGTGACCACGGACGGCATGATCTCCGTCACAGACGGGCTCAAACCGCATTTTTGCCTGTGGGACACGCGTTTTCTTACCGACGGGCGGTAAGCCCCGGCAGGATAACCCGCCGCTTCCCGCGGAAGGGAGGGCGCGGCGTGCGGGCATGCGGTTCGCACAGTGAAAAAAAAGGGAGGACTTCATGCCGTTTTGCGGCAGTCGTCCCCTTCTGGATATTACCATATAGGTGTTGCACAGGCGGCGTATGTCCGTCTGTGCAACTGCATTTCCATTTCCGACGGTGTTTGTTCAGGGCTGTGCCGTTTCGGGCCGGGCCGCAAATTTCCGCAACAGGGAGATTGCTTCTTCCCGCGGCCGGGGCCCAATCTCTGCGGGCTCGGCCAGAAAATTGCCCTGCGCATAAAGGATGCCGCTGTTCGCCAGGGCTTGCAGTTGTTCCGCCGTATGCACGCCCACCGCGATGACCTGCGCGTGGGTGAGCTGTACGATCGTGTGGACACTCTGCTGGATGGCTGCAGCCGCGTCGTCGGTTCTGGAGAGGTCGATCTTGATGAAATCCGGATGCAGGTTATGCAGCGAGAGGAACGCGGTGTTGCCCGGCACGGTGTTGTCGCAGGCAATATGGTAGCCGCTCCGCTTCAGGCCCTGCACTAGGTCGATGAAATTTGCGAACCGGCACAGATCCTCCGTCATCGTGAACTCCAGCGCAATGCGGTTTTCGGTATAGCCTTCCTCTTTGGCCCGCAGCAGGCCGGACGGCGTTTCCATATGGTAAAAGACGGCGGCGGGGTCGATGTTGATGAACAGCATGCCGCCCAGTTTCTGTTCGTGTGCGCGGCGGAGAATATTGTCCCGGCAAAGGCTGTCCAGCTCGGCCAGACGGTGATACCGCTTGGCTTCACTGAACAGGGTGAGGGGCGCGCGCAGCGGGCCTTCGGGGCCGCGTGTCAATGCCTCATAGCCGAAAATCTCCCCGGAAGCCAGCGAAATAATCGGCTGGAAAAGCGTCTGCAAAAGATTGTTTTTCAGGATCTCGTCCAGTTGTGCGTTGATAAAAAGCCCTCCTCCCGGTTTGCCGCGGATATGCGGAACAGGCGGTCATTTAAAACACAGGGGCATAAGGATACTCGCATTTTATCATATCCGGATACAAATGTAAATTATGGAAAGCACGTTTTTGCACATTTGATGAAAGGAGGGGTGGCATGAACGTGGTGCTGGCGGCGCTCAATGCACAGTATGTGCACATGGCGCTGGCCCCGTGGTGCCTGAAAGCCGCCTGTGCGGATGTCTGCGATGTCACGGTGCAGGAATACACCGTCAACCGGGACGACCGCTCCATTTTGCGTGGGCTGATGGAGGCGCGCCCGGACGTGCTGGGTTTCTGCACCTATCTGTTCAACATCGAGCAGGTGCGCGCCCTCGCGGCGGATGTCCGCGCGCTGTTGCCGGAGACGGTCATCGTGTTCGGCGGGCCGGAGGCGGGGCTTGACCCGGATGTCTTCCGCGCCTGCCCGGCCGTGGATTTTGTGGTGCGCGGGGAAGGAGAGACCGCATTCCGCGCGCTGCTGCTGGCGCTGCGCGACGGGCTGGATACGCACATCCCCGGCGTAGCGTCCAGAGAGCGGGACTGCCCACCGGCGGCGGAACCCGATTTGGGCAGCCTGCCCTCCCCCTACACCGACGAGATGCTGGCCGCGTCGGCGGGACGCATCTTATATTATGAAGCGTCGCGCGGGTGCCCGTTTCGCTGCGCCTACTGCCTGTCGTCGCTGGGCGGCGGTGCGCGCTTCTTCCCGCTGGACCGTGTGCGCGCGGAACTGGCGCGCGTGCTGGATTCCCCGGCCAGGCAGGTCAAATTTGTGGATCGCACATTCAACTGCCGCCTGTCCCGCGCCAAAGAGATCGTGCGCGCGGTGCTGGAACTGGCGGAAGAAAACCCGGCGATTGCCGCGCGGCATGTCCACTTCGAGGTGGCGGCCGACCTGTTCGATGAGGAACTGCTCGATCTGTTCGCATCCGCGCCGCCCGGCCTGTTCCAGCTTGAGATCGGCATCCAGAGCTTCCACGCACCCACGCTGGCCGCCGTGCACCGGGCCAGCGACCTTGCGCGCTGCGCCGCCGCCATCGCCCACCTGTGCGCGCCGCGGAACGTGCATGTTCACACCGATCTGATCGCGGGGCTGCCGCTTGAGGATTACATGACGTTTGCGCGCTCGTTCGATACCCTGCACGCGCTTGCGTCTCACTGTATCCAACTGGGGTTTCTGAAACTGCTCAAGGGCTCGGAGATGCGCGCCGTGGCCGACTGCACGCCCGGTTATCTTTACAGTGAAAAACCGCCGTATCAGGTGCTGCAGACACCGTGGCTGTCCTTCGCGGAGCTGGGGCGGCTGGAGGATACGGCGTTCTGCGTGGAGCGGCTCTACAACAGCGGCCGCTTCATGCTTTCCCTGCCGTATCTGATTGCCCGGTTCGCAGGGCCGTTCGCGTTTTATGAGGCGTTTGCCGGGGCGCTGCGGGCGCGCGGCTGTTTTGCCAGGCCGGTGGCCTACCCGGAGCTCTGTGCGGAACTGGTGCGGTTCGCCGCAGGGCGCTTCCCCGGCGAAGCCGATACGCTGTGCGCGCTGCTGCGGTTCGATTTTTACCGCAGTGACAATTCCGGCAACCCGCCGCGGTGCCTGCCGCGCGAAGCGCCGCCGCACGCACGCGCTCTTTACGCGGAGAAAAAGGGTGCGCGCGTGCATTTCGAAGCCTTTCCGTTCGACCCGCCGGCCCTTGTGCAGACCGGGGAGACGAGCGGCCCGGTTGTCTACTGTTTCGATTACGCGCGGCGTCATCCGGTCACGGGGCTGTATACGGCCGCGCGCCTGGAAGCCGCTCCGCAGGCGTGAAATACGTGTTTTTTGTGCACGTTCTCCCGGCCGCCGCATAGATTGGATTGTGCGATGCGATGGCGGCGGGTCCGGCCGCCGCAAATCAGAGGGCGCCGCCCGGACGCCGCGCAGGCGGCGCGACGGCGGCGGCCGGAACAGGGAGGCGCGGCGCATGAATGAGAAACCGGTTACAGTGACAAGACGCCAGATACAGGGTAAGCCGCAGTATCGCGGCGTGATGATGGTAGAGATCGACATCGCCTACCCGCGGGTGCTGACCAAAGGCAGCCCGGCGGGGCAGGTCATCAGTGTGTTTTACGACCATGCGGCCCGCCGGTTCTATGCCTATGCATCCAGAAAATTGTATGCGGACGCGGTGCAGTCCTGGCGGGAGGCGCAGAAAAACGGCTATCCGTTTCACGCATACGGGGCGGGCATGACCTATGAGGTGCCGTTCAACCACGGCGGCCTGCTCTCCATTTACTACGACCAATATACATACACGGGCGGTGCGCACGGCACCACCGTCCGCCATGCCGACACCTGGCGGGCGTGGGACGCGCGCCGCCTGCCGCTGAACGCGTTTTTCAGCGATCCGGGCTACCGCAACATCATTTTTCGTGCTATCTTTGCCCAGATCCAGCGGGACCCGGATAAATATTTCGAGGATTATCAGAAAAATGTCTTTCAGTATTTTGATGAGAAAAACTATTACCTCACGCCCCGGGGATTTGCCTTTTTCTTCCAGCTTTACACCATTGCGCCCTATGTGACCGGCATCCCGGTCTTCATCGTGCCCTACGAGCTGTTTGGCGATATGCTCAAGATCCGCCCGGTGTGACGGCGTGCCTTGCGCGTGTGGTATAATAAAATAAAGTACGTTGTAAATATGGGATGTGTAGAGAAAGGATGATTTCCATGATTTTCGCACAGCCCGGGCGCGAAAACACCGTGGAGGTGGCCAAAGCGGCCGTGGAAGCGGCCCGCGCGCACGGCATCGGCCATATCGTCGTCGCTTCCAGCAGGGGCGAAACGGTGCGTGCATTGCCCGCGCACGAGGGCGTCGGCGTGGTTTGTGTCACCCACGCATTTGGTTACCCCAAGCCGGGCGAGATGGAACTGCCGCAGACCGAGCGGGAGGCGCTGGAGCGCGCCGGCGTGCGTGTGCTCACCACCTCTCATGTGCTCAGCGGCGCGGAGCGCGGCCTGAGCAAAAAATACGGCGGCATCCATCCGGTGGAAGTCATCGCCGACACGCTGCGGATGTTCGGCGCGGGCACGAAAGTCTGCGTGGAGGTGGCCGTGATGGCGCTGGACGCCGGCCTGCTGCCCTATGGCGAGCCGGTGGTGGCCGTTGGCGGCACCGCGCGCGGCGCAGACACGGCGCTCATCCTCACGCCTGCCCACGCCAGCGAGATTTTAAACGTCAAGATCCATGAATATATCTGCAAGCCGGCGCTGTATTGAGCGGCAGCCGGCGCTAGCAGGCCCCTTCCACCGCATTGCGGCGGAAGGGGCCTGCTGCATGTAGATGTCTATTTATGAATACCATATTTACAATGAGAAGATCAAAAAATGCCAGGGACGGGGTTTACACAATTCTTGTAGAAAAAATAGAAAAAAGCTAAACTTTTTTTGTATATTGTGAATCTAAGAGTCTCGCTGTTGCAAAGCGGAACGGAGGAATAGTTCAATGACAAAAGAACAGACCATCGCGGCGGTGGACGCCATCGTGGACCGCCATGATGCTTCGCCGTCGGCACTGATCGCCATATTGGAAGAGATTCAGGAAGAGTGCCACTATCTGCCCGGAGATGCGCTGGCGCGCGTGTCCGAACGCACCGGCGTTTCGGAAAGCGAGATTTTCAGTGTCGCCACGTTTTACAAGAATTTTTCGCTCACGGCCAAAGGCAAATACGTCATCAAGGTTTGCGACGGCACGGCCTGCCATGTGCGCAAATCCATCCCCATCCTCAACGCCCTGCGCGACAAGCTGGGCGTGAGCGAGGCGAAACCGACGACAGACGACCAGCTTTTCACCGTGGAGACCGTGTCCTGCCTGGGCGCGTGCGGCCTGGCTCCGGTGATGACCGTGAACGACCATGTGCACCCGAAGATGACGCCGGAAACGGCGCTCGCGGTGGTGGACGGCTTGCGTGAGGAGGCAAAGGCATGAAACTGGAAACAGCGGAACAACTCGACCGGTTCTCCCATGTGGCGGGCGAGCGGATGGATAAACAGCAGCTGCGCGTATCCGTCTGCGCGGGCACGGGCTGCCTGGCGGGGGGTTCGCTCGAGTTCTATGAGCGTCTACGCGCCATCGTGGCCGAAAAGGGCCTGCTGGTGGACGTGCGGCTGGAAAAAGAACCGGAGCACGGCATCGGCGTCCACAAGAGCGGCTGCCACGGCTTCTGCGAGATGGGCCCCATCGTGCGCATCGAGCCGGCGGGTTACCTCTATCTGCGCGTGAAGCCGGAAGACGCCGAGGAGATCGCGGAGACGACCCTGTTCGGCGGCAAGCCCGTGGAGCGTCTGCTCTACAAAGAGGGCGAGCAGACGTTCGCCAAGCAGGAGGACATCCCGTTCTACAGCCGGCAGACCCGCCTGGTGCTGCACCACTGCGGCGACATCGACGCCGAATCCATCGACGAATACATTGCCATGGGCGGCTACCAGGCGTTCCGCAAGGCGCTGTTCACCATGGAGCCTGCGGATGTCTGCAGGCTCATCAAGCTCTCCAACCTGCGCGGGCGCGGCGGCGGCGGATATCCGGCCGGCAGCAAGTGGGAGCAGGTGCTCTCCCGCCCGGACGAGATCAAATATGTGGTCTGCAACGGCGACGAGGGCGACCCCGGCGCGTTCATGGATCGCAGCGTGATGGAGGGCGACCCCCACAGCGTGCTCGAAGGCATGCTCATCGCGGGTTTTGCCACCAAAGCCACACAGGGCTACATCTATGTGCGCGCCGAATACCCCGTGGCGGTGGAGCGGCTGAACAAGGCCATTGAAGCCGCGCGCGGCGTCGGCCTGCTGGGTGAAAACATCCTCGGATCCGGCTTCTCGTTCGACATTCGGGTCAACCGAGGCGCGGGCGCGTTCGTCTGCGGCGAGGGCAGCGCGCTCACCGCGTCCATTGAGGGCAAGCGCGGCATGCCGCGCGTCAAGCCGCCCCGTACCACCGAGCATGGCCTGTGGAACCGCCCCACCGTGCTCAATAATGTGGAGACTTTCGCCAACGTGCCGCGCATCGTGCAGAACGGCGGCGACTGGTTCCGCGGCATCGGGCCGGAAAACAGCCCGGGCACCAAGGTGTTCGCCATCTCCGGCAACGTCAACAATACCGGCCTCATCGAGGTGCCGATGGGTACCACGCTGCGCGAGGTCATTTTCGATATCGGCGGCGGCATCCGCGGCGGCAAGGCGTTCAAGGCCGTGCAGATCGGCGGCCCGTCCGGCGGCTGCCTCACCAGCGAGCACCTCGACCTGCCGCTCGATTTCGACTCGCTCAAGAAAGTGGGTGCGATGATCGGTTCCGGCGGTCTGGTGGTCATGGATGAGGACACCTGCATGGTGGAAGTGGCGCGCTTCTTCATGAACTTCACGCAGAACGAGAGCTGCGGCAAATGCGTGCCCTGTCGGGAAGGCACCCGCCGCATGCTGGAGATCCTCACCCGCATCGTCGAGGGCAAGGGCGAGATGGAGGATCTCGACATGCTGGAGGAGCTGGCCGATACCATCAGCAACACCGCGCTGTGCGGCCTCGGCAAATCCGCCGCCAACCCGGTGGTGAGCACCCTGAAATATTTCCGCGACGAATACATTGCCCATGTGCGCGACAAAAAATGCCCCACCCACACCTGCAAGGCCATGAGCATTTACGCCATCGACCCCGAGGCCTGCAAAGGGTGCAGCAAATGCTCCCGTATCTGCCCCGTGGGTGCGATCTCCGGCGAGATCAGGCATCCGTTTACCATCGACACCCAGAAATGCATCAAGTGCGGCGCGTGCATTGCAAACTGCCCGTTCCACGCGATCAAGGAGGCGTAAAGCATGAAGGACAGTATTGTAATCGACGGCCGCCGGGTGGAACTGGACGGCGAGAAGAACCTGTTGGAAGTGGTGCGCAAGGCCGGGATCGACCTGCCGACCTTCTGCTATTATTCCTGCATGAGCGTGTACGGCGCGTGCCGCATGTGCACGGTGGAAGACAGCCGCGGCCGCACCATGGCCGCCTGTTCCACGCCGCCCAAACCCGGTATGGAGATCCGCACCAACACCGAGCGTTTGCGCAAATACCGCCGGATGATTCTGGAGCTGCTGCTCTCCAATCATAACCGCGACTGCACCACCTGCGAAAAGAACGGTTCCTGCAAGCTGCAGGAGCTGGCGCTGCGCTTCGGTGTGCGCAAGGTGCGCTTCCGGCAGGAGGTGCGCGACCTCCCGCTCGATACCAGCAGCCCGGCCATCCTGCGCGACCCGCAGAAGTGCATCCTCTGCGGCGATTGCGTGCGTATGTGCGCCGAGGTGCAGGGCGTGGGCGCGCTGGCGTTCGCCTATCGCGGCTCGGATATGGAAGTGACCACCGCGTTTCACCGCAGCCTTGGCGATGTGGGTTGCGTGGGCTGCGGCCAGTGCGCCGGCGTGTGCCCCACCGGCGCCATCACCGTGCGGGACGACACCGCCCGCGCGTGGAAGGCGCTGCAAGATCCGCAGACCCGCGTGGTGGCGCAGATCGCCCCCGCCGTGCGGGTGGCCATCGGCGAGGAATTCGGCATGGAACCCGGCGAAGTCACATTAGGCAAGCTGGTCGCCGCCATGCGCATGCTCGGTTTCGATGAAGTGTATGACACCGGCCTCGGCGCCGACCTGACCGTGACGGAGGAAGGCAATGAGCTGCTCGACCGCCTGCAGAACGGCGGCAGGTTCCCGATGTTCACCTCCTGCTGCCCCGGCTGGGTCACTTACGCGCGCAACCGGCACCCGGAGCTTGCGGAGAATATCTCGACCTGCCGCTCGCCTATGGGCATGTTCGGCGCTGTGCTGCGTGATTATTTCAGCGGCAAAGACACGGCGGAAGGCAAAAAGACCTTCAGCGTGGCGGTCATGCCCTGCACGGGCAAAAAGCTTGAGGCCGGCTGGGATGAAATGGTCACGGAGATCGGCAAGGATATCGACGTCGTGCTCACCACGCAGGAGATCGCGCAGATGATCCGTGAGGGCGGCATCGACTTTGCCGCGCTGGAATCCGAAGGTCCGGATATGCCGTTTGGCCTGACCAGCGGCGCCGGGGTGATTTTCGGCGTGACGGGCGGCGTCACCGAAGCGGTGCTGCGCAATTTGGCCGCCGACAGCGGCCACGACACGCTTCAACAGGTGGCGTTCACCGGTGTGCGCGGCATGGAAGGCGTAAAAGAAGCGTCCGCCGCGGTGGACGGCCGGGAACTGCGCGTGGCGGTGGTGCACGGCCTGCGTAATGCCGAACAGCTCATTCAAGATATGCAGGCGGGCAGGCGGCAGTATGATTTCGTGGAAGTGATGGCCTGCCCGGGCGGCTGCATCGGCGGCGGCGGGCAGCCGGGCCCGCAGGCGGCGGAGACGCGTGCCGCGCGCGCCAAAGGGCTGTATCAGGCGGACAGCGAGACACAGATCCGCCGTTCACAGGAAAACCCGGTGCTTTCCAAGGTCTACGGCGATGTGCTGGGCGAGAACCATCACCGGCTGCATCGCGGACGGCACTGAAAAGGATTTTTCCGACGAAGACCGGCACGGTTTCCGGCTGCGGGGCGGATGCGGCGGCATCCGCCCCGTTTTTCTGCGGCGTTTTCCTGCGGTACTGCCGTTTTTGTTTCCCTTTCATTTGTGGTATAATCGAAAAAACGAACAAACGGAGCAAAAAGCTATGGACTATACACAGGTAACGATCTACAGTACGCATGCGGGCGAGGAGGCCGTCACGGCAAGGCTCTGCCTGCTCGGCATCACCGGTGTGGAGATCGAGGACGAAACCGATTTCAACGAGTTTCTGGAGAACAACCGGCAATACTGGGACTATGTGGACAACGAGCTGCGTGAAAAAATGGCGGGCGAGACCAAAATCAAAGCGTATCTGCCGGTTCTCACGGCACCGCAGACGGTGCAGGCCATCCGGCAGGAGATGGACGCCATGCGCGCGCAGGACGGCGCGCATGCCTACGGCCGGCTGACATTGGAAACGGTCCATGTTTCGGAAGAGGACTGGGCCAATAACTGGAAGAAGTATTTCAAACCCACGCCGGTAGGCAATGTGCTCATCCGGCCCGCATGGGAGCCGCTCTCGGAGGAGGTGCAGGGCTATACGGTCTTTTCCATCAATCCCGGCATGACGTTTGGCACCGGCACGCATGAGACCACCCGTCTCTGTGTGCAGGCGGCGCAGCGCTATGTCCGCAAGGGCGCGCAGGTGCTCGACCTCGGGTGCGGCAGCGGCATTCTTTCGCTTATCTCCCTGTTGCTCGGCGCGGAGAAAGCCACGGCGGTGGATATCGACCCCATCGCGCGGGACACGGTGCTTGAAAACGCGGCGCTCAACGGCATTCCCGAGGAGGTGCTGGAGGTCTATACGGGTGATGTGCTGACCGACGACATGCTTCGCGCGCGTGTGGGCGCGGGGTACGATCTGGTGTTTGCCAACATCGTGGCGGACGTCATCATCGGGCTGGCGCCGTTCATCGCGCGGGTGCTGGCGTCGGACGGCGTGCTCGTCACCTCCGGCATCATCGAGGGTCGGCGGGACGAGGTGGCGCAGGCGCTGGCCGGGCACCGGCTGTTCCCCGTGGAGGAAGACGAGGAAAAAGGCTGGCACTGCCTGTGCTGCAAAAAGGGGTGAAGGGATGCCGCGTTTTTTCACGCAGGATGTGGACGAAACACACGGATGCATCACCGGTGCGGATGCCGCGCATATCGCGCGGGTGCTGCGCATGCGGCCGGGTGACAAACTGACGGTCTGCGATCTGGCGGGGAGCGACTACCTTTGCGAAATTCTGTCCGCTGCGCCAGACGCGGTGGAGCTGCGCGTGCTGGAGAAGCGGCCCACCATCGCCGAACCGAGCGTGCATGTCACGCTGTTTCAGGGGCTGCCCAAAGCGGACAAGATGGAACTGATCGTGCAGAAATCCGTGGAGCTCGGCGTGAGCCGCGTCGTGCCCGTGCTGACGGCGCGCTGTGTCTCCCGCCCGGACAGGGCCACGCTGGCCAAAAAGACGGCCCGCTGGCAGAAGATCGCCGCCGAGGCGGCCAAGCAGAGCGGACGTGGGCGGCTGCCGGTGGTGGGCGAAGCGGTGGATTTTTCCGCGGCCGCCCGGGAACTGGCCGGTATGGAGCGCGGCGTGCTGTTTTATGAAAAGGGCGGTGATGCGCATCTCGGCGTATGGAACGGCGTGCGGGAGATCGGCGTCTGCATCGGACCGGAAGGCGGCTTTGCAGATGAGGAAGTCGCGCTGGCGGGGGAACTGGGTGTGCGCGTCTGCACGCTGGGGCCGCGCATCCTGCGCACCGAAACGGCGCCGCTCTGCGTGCTGTCGGTCATCATGTACGCCACAGGCAACCTGTAAATAACAGCATAAAAGCGGGTGTTTACCCAAATGGCAAACACCCGCTTCCGGAAAACATGCGGCGGTGTCAGGAATCTTTCACATTGGTGACGTCGTAGCGGCTGATGGTGCTGTTGTTGACCGTGATCCCCTTGTAATTGTCCAGCATCTTCAGAAACGCCGGGTTTTTCATATCGGTAAGCACGTCGGATTTGACCGAATCGAACTTGTTCGGGTCGAGCGCCACTTTATACAGGATGTGGTAGCCCAGGCTGGACTGGATGAGTTTGACGTCGCCCACCTTCATGGAGAACGCCGTGTCCTTGAACACCTGCACGAAGTCCTCCGATTTTCCGAACACATAGCCGTCCGGGCTGGACTGCATGCCGGGGTCCTCGTTGTTGGCGTCCATCAGCGCGGTGAAATTGGAACGATCGGCGTTGATCTGCCCGAAAATGTTGTCGGCCTTTTTCTTCTTGGCCTGCTGGTCGGTGGTGGATAGGGCGTTGCCGCTGTCGTCCTGGGTGCTGAAAAAGATCTGCTTGATCTGCACGAAGTTCTTGGTGTAATAGTCTTTCAGGTCGGCGTCCGAAACAGCTTCCGAGCCGCCCGTGCCGTAATAGGACTGGAACAGCTTGTCCTTGAGATACTGGTTGTAGGCCAGCACGCGCTTCATGGACGCCTCGGCGATGCCGTTGTTCTTTAACACGGTATAGGAGCTCATCATGTTCTGCGCATAAGAAGTCACCTGGCTTTTTTCATCTGCGGCCAGGGTGATTTTCTTCTGGGTGCAGAGCGATTCGGCGGCCAAAAGTTCCCGCGTGTTTTTCACGGCCTCGTTGTCGGCCCAGGTTTTGGCATCTTTCCCGTCGATCTTCTTCGACCAGTCGACCGATGAACCGGAAGAGGTGCTGGAGGAAGTGCTGGAGGAAGTTTTCGACTGCGCTTCGCTGCGCGCGCTGAGCAGGTAATAGAGGTAGACGCCGGTGGGCACGGTGATCTTATCGGTCTTCATCACCCACAGCGTGTCGGCGCAGCCTGTCAGGCCGAGCGCGAGCGTGCAGGCAACCAGAAAAGCTGCTGCTTTGGTCCAATGCTTCTTCATAACGATCCTCCCGGTAGTTCATACATCAATCAACAGTATACTATGATTTGGCAGGCTTGTCCACCGCCTCGGCACAAAAACGGAGATGTCTCCGCTTTTGTGTGAATTCGGTGAAAGCGGTTGCTTTTTGTGCGCCACAGGCTATAATTGTATATGCGTCCGCAGTCTGTATGGGCGGGGCGTATCCATTTCTGCCGCGTTTCACGGCCAAACCGGAGGAAACCGCATGTCTGATTTTTTAAAGCGTACCTGGGCGGAAGTCGACCTGGATAAAATAGAAGCGAATTACCTTGCCATTCGGGCGTATGTGTCCCCGCAGAGCAAGATCATGACCATCGTCAAGGCTGATGGCTACGGGCATGGCGCGCCTTTTGTAGCAAAAGCGTTTGACGACGCCGGCACGGACTGGTTCGGCGTTTCCAATATAGAAGAAGCGGAGCAGCTGCGCATCGCGGGCATTGAAAAGCCCATCCTCATTCTGGGCTACACGCCGCCCGAGTTTGCGGGCATGCTCATCAAACAGCGCGTCACACAGACGCTGTTCAGCATGGAATATGGGGAGCAGCTCAGCGCCGCCGCGAAAGAAGCGGGCGGCACGGTGGATGTGCACCTTAAACTGGACACCGGTATGTCCCGCATCGGGTTTCTGTTCCACGGTGAAGAGGATGCGCCTGCTCTGCTGCAGGACGGTGCCGCGGCGGCCGCGTTGCCGAACCTGCGCATTGACGGGGTGTTTACGCACTTTGCCGTTTCGGATGAGCCGGGCAACCCGTTTACCCGCACGCAGTTTGAGCGGTTTATCCGTGCCGTCGCGCTGCTGGAGGAGCAGGGGCTGCGCTTTTCGCTGCGTCACTGCTGCAACAGTGCGGGGTTGCTCAATTATCCCGAAATGCAGCTCGACATGGTGCGCCCCGGCATCATCCTCTATGGGTTGACGCCCGCGGTGGGCATGCCGCTGCCCATTGAACTGCAGCCGGCCATGGCGCTCAAGACCATGCTGTTCCAGACCAAGACGCTTACGCCCGGCACACCCGTGAGCTACGGCATGATCTACCGCACGCCGTCGGCGCGCCGGGTGGGCACGCTGCCCATCGGCTACGCGGACGGGTATGCGCGCAGCCTTTCCGACCGGGCGGACGTGCTCATCCACGGCAAACGCGCGCGCATTGTCGGCCGCGTCTGCATGGACCAGTGCATGGCCGACGTGACCGACATCCCCAACGCGCAGAGCGGCGATGTGGTCACCGTCATTGGGCGGGACGGCGGCGAAACGGTCTCCATGGAGGAGATCGCCGCGCAGATGGGCACCATCAATTATGAGACTGCCTGCCTCATCGGCAAGCGGGTGCCCCGGGTGTTCTTCAAGGGCGGCCGGCAGGTCGGCAAACTCAACTACATTTTGCCTTAAAAGTCTTTGTTTTGCCGCTGCCGCAGGACCGTTCATCTTTACATACTGTAAGAGGGAATCAGACATGCTTTTTGTAACCGGTGATGTGCACGCGGATCTGCGTGATTTTGAAAGCCGTCCGTTCGGCCGGGTGAAAAAAGAAGATTTTGTGGTGGTGTGCGGCGATTTCGGCATGATTTGGGACGGCAGCCCGGAAGAAAAGAAAACGCTGGAGAAGCTCGGAAAATCCAAACACCCCATCCTGTTTGTGGACGGCGCGCATGAAAATTTCGACCTGTTGGGATCGTATCCCGTCGAGCAATGGAACGGCGGAGATGTGCAGGTCGTCGGAGGCAATGTGATGCATCTGATGCGCGGCCAGGTTTATACCATCGACGGCAAGAAGGTGTTCACCTTCGGCGGCGGCGAGAGCGAAGACCGCGACATGCGCGAGCCCGGCAAAGGCTGGTGGCCGCAGGAGATACCCAACGAAGAGGAGATGCGCACGGGCATTGAGAACCTGGTGGCCAACGACTGGCAGGTGGATTATATCTTCACCTACGAAGCGCCGTCGAGCGTGCGCCGGATGCTGGTACGGGATGAAGGCGAGCTCAATGCGTTCCATGTTTATCTCGACCATATCCGGGAAAAATGCCGGTTTGCGCGCTGGATCTTTGGCAATTATCACTGCAACAAGCGGCTTTCCACCAGTATGGACGCGCTGTATGACGATGTCATCCGCCTCATTACGGACAGTGATAAGAAGCCCCGCAGGTGAGCGGTGCGCGCGGTTGCCGTAAAAAGTGCTTGACAACCATGTCGGGCGTTGATATGATAAAGACAATATCGTAGACTCAAAAAGACCATGAAGGGAAAAAGACCTTCGCCCGTTTTTCAGAGAGCCCGCGGCTGGTGTGAGCGGGCAAAGCGGCAGAGGTGGATAGCTCATCCCGGAGTCGCCGTCCCGATGAGGGGCGGACGTGTGGTGCACGTTAGCGCGCCGGGCCTTGTTAGAGGCCTGTAAAGGGCGGCAGCTTGCCGCCGAATCAGGGTGGTACCGCGTGGAAGTTTTCCTCGCCCCTGCGTGGGGCGGGGATTTTTTGCGCCCGTTTGCCCGTCAACCATCATAAAGGAGGAACTTGCAGGATGAAACCGTCTTACCAAAAGTACGTCCCGTTTCCGGGGGTGCCCATGACCAAGCGTCTCTGGCCCACGCGCACCATCACGCACGCGCCCGCGTGGTGCAGCGTGGACCTGCGCGACGGCAATCAGGCGCTGGTGCAGCCGATGAACCTCGCCGAAAAACTGGAGATGTTCCACTTGCTGGTGGAGGTCGGGTTCAAGGAAATCGAGGTGGGGTTCCCGTCCGCGTCCGAAACGGAGTATGAGATCATCCGCACCCTCATCGAGGGCGGCCACATCCCGGATGATGTAACCATCCAGGTGCTGGTGCAGGCACGCGAGCACCTCATCCGCAAAACGTTCGAGGCCATCCGGGGCGCCAAGAACGTCATCATCCACCTGTATAATTCCACATCCACGCTCCAGCGCAAAGTTGTGTTCAAAAAGGATATGGACGGCATCATCGACATTGCCGTGCAGGGGGCCAGGCTTATCCGCACGCTGGCCGCCGAGGTGGACCAGGGCACGCATATCCGGTATGAATATTCGCCCGAGAGCTTTTCGGGCACCGAGCCGGAAAATGCCGTGGCCATCTGCACAAGGGTAATGGAGGAGCTGGGAGCCGCGCCGGAGAACAAGATCATCCTCAACCTGCCGCACACGGTGGAGTGCTGCATGCCCAATATCTATGCGGATGAGATCGAATATTTCATCACCCACCTGCCGCACCGCGAAAACGCCATCATCAGCCTGCACCCGCACAACGACCGCGGCACCGGCGTGGCGGCGGCGGAATTGGGGCTGCTGGCCGGTGCGGAGCGCGTGGAAGGGTCGCTCTTCGGCAACGGGGAGCGCACCGGCAATCTGGACATCGTTACGGTGGCGCTGAATATGTTTACACAGGGCATCGACCCCGAGCTGGATTTCAGCAACATCCGCCATGTACGCGAGGTTTATGAGCGGTGCACCAAAATGGAGGTGCATCCCCGCCACCCCTATGCGGGCGACCTGGTGTTCACTGCGTTTTCCGGTTCCCATCAGGATGCCATCAACAAAGGCGAGGCCTATATGCGGGAGACGAACTCCCCCTATTGGGAGGTGCCGTATCTGCCTCTGGACCCGGCCGACGTGGGGCGCGCCTACGAACCGATCATCCGCATCAACAGCCAGTCCGGCAAGGGCGGCGCGGCGTTCGTCATGCAGTCGGTTTACGGCTATGAACTGCCCAAAGCCATGCACCCGGATTTCGGCCACATCGTCAAGCAAGCCTGCGACGAGGCGGGCACCGAGCTGCTGCCGCAGGCGGTGCTTGATCTGTTCAACCGGTACTATGTCAATATCAGCACGCCGTATGCACTGAAAAAATACCGGTTTGCCCATTGTGAAGATGGCGCCGCGCCGCATGTGCGGTTTGAGGGTGTGTTGGTCCGCGACGGCGCGGAGCTGCCTCTGGATGCCGTGGGCAATGGTGCAGTGGATGCTTTCTTCAAAGCGGTGGAAGCCGCGGGCGTGACGGGCTATACCTTCCTCTCGTACAGTGAGCAGGCTGTTGCCAAAGGTTCCGATTCCATGGCACTGAGCTATATCGCTCTGCGCGCACCGGATGGCAGCACCGTTTATGGCGTGGGGCTGGATTCCGATATCACCATCGCGTCTATCCGCGGCATTCTTTCTGCGATCAACCGCGTGGCCGGGGGACAACGATAAGCAGGCTGTGCGGCGGTGCATTCCGGCCGGGTTGCTTGAACATTGCCGCGGGCCGGCCCGCCCGGCTTTGACATTTGTGAGCGGACGGGGTAGAATAAGGGTACTGCGTAGAGCGATAATTTTGGAGTGATAGAATGTCGAGAATTCGATTTCAGGCCAAGTTGAACGGCCGGCGGCTCCTGGTAGGCAACTGGACGCGTGCAATGCTGATCACGCTGTTTTACCTGCTGCCCATGGGCGGGGTCACGTTGCTTGAGCAGGGTGTGCGCCAGGTGGCGGGTGTGCCGCAGTCTTCCGGTACCGGCCTGATGGGTGCCCTGCCGAATGTGTCCGTGCCGTCGCTGATTCTTTCTATTATTTTTTCCGTAGTGCTGTTTTTGTTCACCGCGCCGCTGCAGGTCGGCCAGGTGGAATGGTATTGGAAACTGGTTGAGCGGAAGGAAACGCCCCTCGGGGAAGTGTTCGGTTGGTATGGTTCGCCGGGGCTGTATGCGAAAAGTATCCTCCTGCAACTGCACATCCTCTGGCGGGTGGCGCTCTGGGGGCTTGCCGTTTATGCCACGCCGGCTGCGCTCTGGGTGGTTTATGCGTTTGTGCTGGGCGCGGCAAATACGTTTTTGGCCAATTTCCTGCTGATTGCAGGAATGGTTCTGTGGGTGTGCGCATCGGTCGTGTTGGCGCTTATTGCCATGCGGTATTTTCCGGCCGTGTATCTGCTGGTGGAAGATAGCGGCCGCAAAACGAACGACTGCGTGCGCACGGCGGCTCGTTACGCCAAAGGGTTCCGCTGGGAGATCATCAAGTTCCAACTGTCGTTCATCCTGTGGTGGCTGTTGTGCGTCATGGTTTTCCCCGCGCTCTATGTCATGCCGTATTATAACGCTTCCTCGGCCGTGTTTGCGCGCCATATCATCTTCACCAAGCGCGCGAAAGAGCGGAAGCAGGATGTGCAGGTGCAGACCGATGCACCGCCTGCTTCGCCGGAAGCGTGAAACCGCCCGTTTGATATATTCCAAACTGCTTTGCGGATGTTTTGAGGTTCGCAGGGCAGTTTTTATTTTGCATGGGTTTTTGGCCTGGCCGGCCAATAAAACCGCCGTTTCCGGCGTTATACAAAGGGAAGCGTTCCTCCGGAGAACGCTTGCTTTCGGAAAAGGGGTGTGTGCATGACCGATGAGGAGATGGACGGACTGCTGGTGCGCGCCGGGCAGGGGGACAATGACGCGCTGCATCTGTTATATACGGCGTGGCGTTCTGCGGTGTTCTATTTTGCGCTGGCCATCACCGGCAATTACCACGACGCGCAGGATATTTTGCAGGATACGTTCATCCGGCTCAAACACGCGGGATACCATAGCGAAAACGCGAAAGCGTATGTGTTTGCTATTGCGCGGAATCTGGCGCTGACCTGCCTGCGTGAGCGCAAACGGGTGGAACCTGCGGCGCCGGTGGAAAAGGCCGTGCGGCGTGGGGCCGGTATGGAAGAAACCACGGAGTTGGATGAAGCCTTGTCGCGTCTTCCGCCCGATGAAAGGCAAATCGTTTTGCTGCATGTGCTGGGTGGCCTGAAACACCGCGAAACAGCCGCATTGCTGCGTATTCCGCTGGGCACCGCGCTCTGGAAATACCAGCGGGCGCTTGCCAAGCTGAGGCGATGGCTGAAAGAAAGGGGGCTTTCCGATGAACAAACGGGAGCTGCATCGGTTCATCCAAAGAAAAGCGGAACAGTACACACCTGATGTGTGGAATAAAATCGAGGCAGGGCGGGATGGGCGGCCCTATGCGGATGAGGACGTGCGGATACAACACGACCGCCGCATCCGCGGGCCGCTGCGAATAGCACTGGCTACCGCGGCAGCTTTGTGCGTGGCTACGGTGCTGTTTGCGCTGGCGCCTGCGCAGTGGTTTTCCGTTCATGAAACGGCGGAAAACAGGCCATCGTCTGGAACATCGGTTGCGCCTGTGCGGCATGCGTTTGAGTTGGTCGCGTTCGCGGAGCCGGTAGCGTCGGGCGGGGGCGGTTCTTCCCAGCTACAGAACGGCACGGTTTTAAGGCCGAATGTGGATGTGCAGATCCATCAAGTGAAAGGGCTGCTCCTGATTCCGGGCTTCGGCCCGAAAGGTCTGGCAATCGGCGGTTTTGGGGTCGTCGGAGTCGATATCCAAAAGGTGCTGTTTGCGGCGGATAGCGGCATGCTGACCGACGATGTGCAGCAGGACCGTAAGGGCAGATCCCTGCTGATTTCCGCAGAGCTTGCAAAAGCCGGAGTGCTTTGGAACCCATCTTCCGAAATGATTGACAAGCTGATAAAAGAAACGTCCGGCTCGGAACCGGACAGGACACAGATACACGACACCCTGACCGTGACGGTGACCTTTACGGATGGGCAGACAATGACCAAAACCGTGGCCATCTCATATGCCGAAAACGGTATGGTGGTCGCCCGCGTGAACGGCTGACCAAACGCACGCATAAAAAAGCAGGGCCGCCCGGACTGGGACGGCCCTGCTCATTATAAAGAAAAAGCGAAATTATTCAGCGTCCACTTTCGCCATGTGCGCGATGAGATCGAGCACTTTGTGCGAATAGCCCCACTCGTTGTCATACCAGGAAACCAGTTTGTAGAACTTGGAGTTCAGTGCGATACCGGCTTTGGCATCGAAGATGGAGGTGCGGGGATCGCTCAGGAAATCGGAAGAAACAACATCTTCATCGGTGTAGCCGAGGATGCCTTTCATGGAAGTCTCAGAGGTTTCACGGATGGCTTCGCAGATGGCTTCATAAGTGGTTTCCGTTTTGAGGTTGACGGTCAGGTCAACAACGGAAACGTCCAGGGTCGGCACGCGGAAGGACATACCGGTCAGTTTGCCCTTCACTTCCGGCAGAACCAGACCCACGGCTTTGGCAGCGCCCGTGGAAGACGGGATGATGTTGCCGGCTGCCGCACGACCGCCGCGCCAGTCTTTTTTGGACGGGCCGTCAACGGTCTTCTGGGTAGCGGTGGTGGAGTGGACGGTGGTCATCAGGCCTTCTTCAATGCCGAATTTGTCGTTGATGACTTTGACCAGCGGAGCCAGGCAGTTGGTGGTGCAGGAAGCATTGGAGACGACGGTCATGTCTTTGGTGTATTTGTCGAGGTTCACGCCGCAGACAAAAGTCGGGGTCTCTTTGTCTTTTGCCGGAGCGGAGATGACCACTTTCTTGGCGCCCGCTTTGATGTGCGCGGAAGCTTTTTCAGTGGTGGCGAACACGCCGGTGGATTCGACGACATAGTCGGCGCCGACTTCACCCCAACCGATTTCGGTCGGATCTTTTTTGTCAAAGAGCGCGCATTTTTTGCCGTTGACAACAAATTTGCCGTCGCCGTCAATATAAGCCTCGCCTTTGAACTGGCCGTGCATGGTGTCATACTTCAGCATGTAAACCATGTAGTCCGCGTCGATGAACGGGTCGTTGATGCCCACTACATCAAACAGATCCGGCTGCTCGAACGCAGCACGGAACACGAGCCGGCCGATACGGCCAAAACCGTTGATACCGATTTTAATACCCATTGCTTTAACCTCCATAACTAAATTCCTTAACTATTCTATACCATTTCCTGCTTTTCTGCAAGCGATTGTTAGATTTTTATCAATTAAATGCGGCGCTTTTTCAAGGTTTGGCCTGTGCGGTGGCCGGAAATGCCGCACAGGCGTTCGGGAACGCAACTTGTGCCGGAAATCTTCCCAAAGGGAACATGGATGGTTTACACCGCGAAGGAAGATGATATAATAGCGAATAGGGGTGTGAGCGGAATGCAGTTGGACGCAGTTTTGCATATGATGCAGAGCCTTTATGCCCATGCCTTATTTCCGGCCATGCTAACGGATGCATCGCTGCAAATCTGCTGGTGCAATCAGGCTGCTGCGCAGCAGATTCCGCTGCCGGAAGATGGGAGCGGAAGGTATGGATGGCCGGCGTGTTTGCCGAAAGAAACAATCGTGCGGACCCTGCAAAACGGGAAGTCGCTTTCCATACGGATACAGGACGGTGCCGGCTCGCTGCTTTTTTTGCCTGTGCTGGACGAGGACAGGCCGGTGGGGTTCCAGGTGCTGGGCGGCGGGCCGGAAGAACCGCCGGATACCTCCGTGCGTCAAACGGCCGAACGTCTTTTGAGGATGGGCGAAAAAAGTTACAGGATGCCGCTTACCATCATTTTTTCAACTCTCGGCCTGCTCGCGCGCGAAATCGGCGCCGACGTCGGCACCATGAATTATCTCCGGCTGATCATGCAGAATTGTTACCGCCTGATGCGGTTTTCGGAAAACTTTATTGATATCGGGCGGCTGTGGATGGCGGACGGCAAACTGCACAAGAAGACCGGAAACATCGCCCGGTTCATCCGGGGCCTGTGCGATGCGGCCGGTGTACTGACCGACGGCATCGGCATTTCGCTGACCTGTGAGGTGCCCCGGCAGCCGGTCAGCGCAGCGTTCGACCCGGTGCGCCTGCGCCGCGCGTTTCTGAACCTGATTTCCAATGCCTGCCGCTACACCAAAGAAGGAAATCGGATTCATGTGCGGGTGGACGCGACTGCGGAAAATGTGATCGTGACGGTGTCCGACTGCGGGCTGGGAATGGATGAGGCCACCGTGGCGGTGCTTTCCGCACAGGACAGGTTCCGTATGGCGGACGCCCAAGGGTTTTCGGGCAATGGGATCGGGCTTGCGCTGGTGAAAGCGGTGGTGGAAAAGCACGGCGGCACACTGACGATCCATAGCCGCCTGGGCGAGGGGACCGACGTGGCGTTTTCGCTTCCGCTCTGCAAAACAGGCAACGCGCCGGACTTTCTGGCCCAGGATGGCGCACGCTATCTCAAGGACCGGTTCTCCGCGGTCTATGTGGAGCTTTCGGATGTTTGCGGCGTACCGTTGCCATAACGGCTTTCGGGAGCGATCCCGCGACTTGCGGCGCACCTGCTTCTGGCAGGTGCGTTTTTTGCTGGGCCGTGTTTTTTCATTATAATATATGTATGGCTTTTACACTTCCGGCAAGAATGAAAGCAAGGAAAACCATCATGTGATTCTTCCGGGAGTGTATTATATTGAAGAAAATGCAGAAAGCACAGGCGATTTCCGCTCGTATCCGGCAATTTTGGCCATGGCTTGCGCTGACGGCGGCGGCGCTGTTGCTCGCGGCGGGGGCCGGACTGTATGCGGTTTTGTATCAGCCCGCGCAACCGGCGTCCCGTTCGCTGGAAATTGTACCCTCCGACTCGTTCAATCTTTTGTTTGTACTCACAGACCCCGATTCGGGCGCGCCGCTTTTGTTTGCGCTCATCGGGCTGGACGCGCCGGACAAACACCTGACGGTGATGCCGCTGCCGGAGGCGCTCTCCGTGCGTGGCGGCACGTTGTTGGATCTGTTCGGCGGGAGCGGCCCCACGCGAACGTCCGCCGCCTGTGCGGAAACTCTGGGGGTGCCGGTGGACTATTACTGGGTGCAGGACAGCACATCGTTTGCGCAGGTGGTCGATCTGAACGGCGGCGTGGACTGCACGCTGCCCGCGGCGGTGGATGCCCGCGTGCCACATGGCGCGCAGGTGCAGGCGGACAGCGGAGTTCAGCACCTTAATGGTATGAAGGTGGAGGCTGTCGCGGGCTATGCGGCCTATACGGATCCGACCGACAGGCTGGCGGCGCAGGGCGCCGTGTTGCAGGCGCTGCTGCGGGAAACCTGCAACGCGCAGGACCTCGCGCCGGATTCGTTCGGCAATCGGTTCGATATGGCCAAAACGACGTTTTCCATGAATGACCTGCTGAGCAAGACGCGGGCGCTGGAGCAGGCGGCGGCGTCCGGCGGACGGGTGGATGTCCTGCTGCCCGCCTGGCGTGACAGCGGGGCGTTCACCCTTTCCGCCGCGGAAAAAAAGCAGGCGGAAAAGGCGTTCGGCAGGCAGAACCGGCGGTATGCACCCTGAATGGTCAATACGATTTTTTGAAATGAAGCGGGAGCCACAGAACGGATGACGGAGGAAAAGGCCGATTTTAAAAGATTGAACCGTTCTAAATTACGGTCTTCGGATTTTTCTCTTGACATTGCGCCCGGCGGTGGATATAATAGAACGTGCATCATTATGAAAGGCCGCGCGGCCCGATGTCGCGCGGCAGTTTTTATCAGGAGGAACGCGATATGTCTACGTTTATGCCGAAAGCGAAGGATATCACCCGCAAATGGTACATCCTTGACGCGGCGGGCAAGCCGGTGGGGCGCCTTGCCGCCGAGGCCGCCGTGCTGCTGCGCGGCAAGCACAAGCCGGAATTTGTCCCGCATCTCGACTGCGGCGATCATGTGATCGTGGTCAATGCCGGGAAGGCCGTTTTCACCGGCTCCAAGCTTGACCAGAAATATTACCGGCACCACACCGGCTACACTGGCCACCTCAAAGAAGTGCGCTACCGCACGCTGATGGCCGAGCATCCGGAAAAGGCGATCGAACTTGCCGTGAAGGGTATGATCCCGTCCACGGTGATCGGTCGTGCTGCGCTGGACCGCCTGCGGGTCTACAAGGGTACCGAGCATGAGCACGCCGCGCAAAAACCGGAAGTCTGGGCGCTTTGATAAGGGGGAAAGGCAATGTATAACGAGAAACCGTATTTTTATGGCACCGGCCGCCGGAAGAGCTCTGTCGCGCGCGTGCGCGTGTATCCGGGCACCGGCAGCATCACCATCAACGACCGCGATATCGATGAATATTTCGGCCTGGAGACCTTGAAACTGATCGTGCGCCAGCCCATGGAAGTGACCAAGACGCTCGGCCGCTACGACATCGTGGCCCGCGTGGCGGGCGGCGGCGTTTCCGGTCAGGCGGGCGCGGTGCGCCACGGCCTTTCCCGCGCGCTGTTGCAGGCGGGCGAGGATTTCCGTCCCGTCCTCAAAAAAGCCGGGTTCCTTACCCGCGATCCGCGCATGAAAGAACGTAAGAAGTACGGCTTGAAAGCCGCGCGCCGTGCGCCGCAGTTCTCCAAACGCTGAGCTTGCTTTTTCATATGTGAAAAATCTAAAAAACGTACAATCACGCTCCGTGATTTGTGCGTTTTTTTGTTTCTTTCGACAATATTCTGCCTCTGTTTTTCGTATTTTGACAAAACAAAACAGATTGTTCAGGCCAAATCCGCCTTGACAGCTCCCCCCGCCATGCAATATAATAGGCGAAACCCCCGCACATAACAGATATAGAACGTGGGGGTAGGCGTGTTTTTCCGTGTGCCGAAACAAAGAATTACGGAAAAAAGGAGCAATGTAATCGTGAAATTTGGCCCCAGTCCCCTGCCGGAGATCCGGTGGTCGCTGAGCCGCCTGGCAACCGCGCGGGAAACCGCGTCCCAATGGGGACGCAGGATCCTGCCGCTTGTCAGAACCCGAACCTTTGCCATTCTGTTATGCGCCGCGTTGGCGTCCGTCTCTATCACGGCGGTCGTGCTCAACACCAAGGTCATTCAGATCACAGACGGCAGCGGTACGCGGACAATCTATACGTTCCGGTCTGATCCGGACGCGATTTTGCGGCAAAGCGGCATCCGCCTTTCCAAGGACGACCGGTATACCTTCACGGGTATCCACAACCAGTACGGCCGCATCGATTTCTTTACGGCCTTCCCCGTTCCGGTTACTGCGGACGGGAAAACACAGGAAATCATGATCGCCACCGGCAAGGTGGCGGACGCACTGCAAAAAGCCGGTGTGAAGCTCGGCGCAGACGACACCGTGAGTGTGAAGCCCGATCAGGCAATCGCCCGCGGGATGAACATCGCGGTCACGCGCGTGCGCTATGAGACGAGCACCGTGCAGAACCCGATCCCGTATCAGACGCAGACCACGCAGGACTCCACGCTGGCGCAAGGCACGCGCAACGTCCTCGTGGCCGGTCAGAACGGCGTCGAAACAGTGACGCTACGTTTAAAATATGTAGACGGAAAGCTGGCGGAGCAGGCTGAGACCGGCCGCTCCACCACATCGCCGGTCAACGAACAGGTCGTCGTCGGTACCGCCTCGCCGCTCAACCTCAAATCTTCACTTAGTTCGTCTGTTTCGACCAAAACCGCCAAGTCCACCACTGTGGACGGCGCGGCGGATGGCGTCCCCGGTGCTTATTCCACCGTGTTCACCGGGATCGCTACCGCCTATACGCAAGCGCAGGGAACCTACACCGCCACCGGGCAACAGGTGGCAAAAGGGTTGGTCGCCGTAAACCCCAACAAGATCCCGTATGGCACCAAGCTGTATATCGCCACGCCCGACCGCTCATTTGTTTACGGCACCGCGGTCGCAGCCGATACCGGCGGGTTTGTGTCCAACGGAAGCGGCGTCCTCACCGATCTCTTTTTCCCGACACAGGCACAATGCGATGCGTTCGGGAAAAGAACTGTCAACATCTATGTGTTAAAATGACACGCCTTCGGCACTTGACCGTCCCGTTTTACGGGGCGGTCTTTTATTTGCGCCGGCCCGGGGTGTGCATGCCGGAGGGGGAGGCTGCGGGCGCGAGACAGCCCGTGGAAACGCTGGGGCGCCCGAGTTTGGCGCGCGAGTTGAATTTATGGCGCCCAGTTGGTATAATAAAAGGAATGGGAATCCGGCTGCCGTGCCCGGTTCGGGCGGGAGTGGGGTTCGTCATGCAAAGCGGGAGGCGTCCACCATGAAAAAAACCTATTATATCACCACCCCTATTTATTACACGTCCGGCACGCTGCACATCGGGCATGGCTACACCACGGTGGCGGGGGACGCGATGGCGCGCTTTCGGCGGATGCAGGGTTACGACGTGCTGTTCCTCACCGGTACGGATGAGCATGGCCAGAAGATCGAGGAGCGGGCTGAGGCTGCGGGCAAGACCCCGAAAGCATACGTTGATGAGATCGTGGCGGAGATCAAGTCGCTCTGGAAGCTGCTTGATATATCCTATGACCGGTTTATTCGCACCACCGACGCGGCTCATGAAAAAGTGGTGCAGCAGATCTTCCGGCGGCTGTATGAGCAGGGCGATATCTATAAAGGCAAATACGAGGGCTGGTACTGCCGCCCCTGCGAGTCGTTCTGGACGGAGACGCAGCTCAAGGACGGAAAGTGTCCCGACTGCGGCCGCGAGGTGAAACGGGCGGAGGAGGAAGCCTATTTCTTCCGCCTTTCCAAATATGCCGACCGGCTTGTCGAGCATTACAAAGCGCATCCGGAGTTCATCTCGCCGCCCTCGCGCATGCACGAGATGGTCAACAACTTCATCAAGCCCGGGTTGGAGGACCTCTGCGTGTCGCGCACATCGTTTACTTGGGGCATCCCGGTGGATTTCGACCCCGGCCATGTCATCTATGTCTGGATCGACGCGCTCAGCAACTATATCACCGCGCTGGGCTACGGCACGGAGAACGATGCGGACTACCGCAAATACTGGCCCGCCGACGTGCACCTGATGGCCAAAGAGATCGTGCGGTTCCACACCATCATCTGGCCGGCTATCCTGATGGCGCTGGGCGAGCCGCTCCCCAAGCGCGTGTTCGGGCACGGGTGGCTGCTGTTGGGCGGGGATAAGATGTCCAAATCCAAGGGCAATGTGGTCGATCCCGTGCTGCTCTGCAAGCGGTACAGTGTGGACGCCATCCGCTACTTCCTGCTGCGGGAGATCCCGTTCGGGGCGGACAGCACGTTTTCCACCGAGGCCCTGCTTGGCCGCATCAACGCCGACCTGGCCAACGATCTGGGCAATCTCGTTTCCCGCACGGTGGCGATGGTGGAGAAGTATTTCGGCGGCGTATTGCCCGCCGCAGGAGAATCCGGCCCGTTCGACGACAAGTTGCGTGCGCTGGCGGCCGAAACGGCTAAAGCCGTGGAAGCGGATATGGATGCGTTCCAGTTTTCCAACGCGCTGGCGGATATCTGGAAGTTTGTTTCCCGCACCAACAAATACATTGATGAGACCGCGCCGTGGATACTGGCCAAAAACGAGGCGGATAAGCCCCGGCTGGCGCAGGTGCTGCGCAACCTCTGCGAATCGGTGCGGTTGATCTCCGTCTGCATCGCGCCGTTCATGCCCGCTACCGCGGCGGAGATCAGAAGACAGCTCGGCTTGCCTGAAGGCGTGCCCGACTGGTCGGACACCGCACGGTTCGATGTGCTGCCCGACGGCCTGCGTGTGCAAAAAGGGGCGGCGCTGTTCCCTCGGCTGGACATTCCGGCTGAGTTGGAAGCGCTGGCGCAGATCACGCCCGGCCCGGCGGAAACTCCGACCGCCGAAGCGGACGCGAAGAAAGCGGATGACGCGCCTGCGGGCGTGGCGCGCATCGGCATCGACGAGTTCGGCAAAGTGGAGTTGCGCGTGGCCGAGATCAAAGCCGCCGAAAAAATTAAAAAATCGAAAAAACTGCTTCGGTTGGAACTGGATGTGGGCGGCGAAGCGCGCCAGGTGGTTTCGGGCATCGCGCAATGGTATGCGCCGGAAGACCTGCCCGGTAAAAAAATCATATTGGTCGCAAATCTCGCGCCCGCCAAACTCTGCGGGGTGGAGAGCCAGGGGATGATTCTGGCGGCCGACGACGGTGCCGCCGCGCGTGTACTGTTTGTGGACGGCGCTATTCCTTCCGGCGCGAAGGTCCGGTAATAATATGGAAATCTTTGATTCACACGCGCACTATGCCGACCATGCGTTTGACGCCGACCGTGCGGCCGTGCTGGGCGGTCTGCCCGCCGCGGGCGTGACCGATGTGCTCAATGCGGGCACGACGGCGGCTGACAGCGCCGCCTGTGTGGAGCTGGCTAAAGCGTATCCGTTCTGTCACGCGGCGGTGGGTATCCACCCCGAAGAGGCGGCGGACGCCGCCTCGGGTGACCTGGCGGAGATCAAGCGGTTGGCGGAATCCTTTCCGGTGGCCGCCATCGGGGAGATCGGGCTGGACTATCACTGGGATGTCCCGCGCGAGCTCCAGCACAAATGGTTTGCCGGCCAGCTTGAGCTGGCCAGAGAACTGGACCTGCCGGTCATCGTGCACGACCGCGACGCGCATGCCGACACGCTGGCATTTTTGCAGAAATACCGTCCGCGCGGGGTGGTGCATTGCTATTCCGGCAGCGCCGAGACCGCGCGCGAGCTGCTCAAGTTGGGGCTGTACCTCGGCTTTACGGGGTCTGTCACGTTTAAGAACAACAAAAAGGCGCGCGCCGTGCTGGAAACCCTGCCGCATGACCGTGTGCTCTGCGAAACCGACTGCCCCTATATGGCGCCCGAGCCGCTGCGCGGCCGGCGCTGTGATTCCTCCATGCTGACGCATACGCTGGCCCGCATGGGCGAGATGATGGGGCTTTCCGCGGAGGAGACCGCACAGGTGACGGCGAGAAACGCGCGCGAGCTGTTTGGCATCAACCGAGGGGAGGAGACCGTATGACCATCACATATCCGGTACATGACGGGCTGTATGTCAATGTGACCAATCGCTGCCCCGACCATTGCACGTTCTGCATCCGCAACGAGGGAGACGGCGCGTATGGATCGGGCAGCCTGTGGTTGGAGCGCGAGCCGTCCGTAGAGGAGATCGTGGACGCCATCTTTGCCAACGATCTGTCCAAATATAAAGAACTGGTGTTCTGCGGCTACGGCGAACCGCTGGAGCGGCTGGACGCCGTGAAAGACGTGATCCGGAGAGCCAAGGAAAAAGCGCCGGGGCTGCCGGTGCGCATCAATACCAACGGACTGGCCGACCTTATCCATGGTCGGGCAACCGCCAAAGAGCTGGCGGGCCTGGCGGATGCGGTGTCCATCAGCCTCAACGCGCCGGATGCCGCGACCTATCAGCACTATTGCCGCAGCGATTTCGGCCGCGCGGCGTATGACGCCGTGCTGGCCTATGCCAGAGACTGCATGCGGTATATCCCGTCGGTGACGATGACGGTGCTCGACCTTCTCACTCCCGCGCAGATCGAGGAGAGCCGCGCCATCGCCGCGTCCATCGGTGCCAAATTTCGGGTGCGCGCCTACGAAGCCTGAACGGCGCATACAGCCTGAGTGATAAAAAACAGAATCAAGCGATGCGGTCGCATGCGCGTGCATGCGGGAAACAAGGGAACACGGTGCGAAACCGTGACAGCCTCCGCTACTGTGAGAAGGACAACGCTCCGTTTGTGCCACCGGGAGATCGGGAAGGCCGGGGCGGCGGAAGAATTCGAGTCAGGAGACCTGCCGCATCGCGTGGAACAGAGCTTCTTTCGGAGGAAAGGCGGCTGCTTGCTTCCCGCGCTAAAAGCGTGGGAAGCATCGGGGCCGCCGCGCGCGGCCTTTTTTATTTGCAAACTCGAAGGCCGACAGATTATGGGGATGATGTTTTGAAAAAGCGCGTGATGGCCATCTGGTTCGCGTTGCTGGTCGCCTGCACCGCGGTGTTTGCGGGCTGCACCGCAAACACCAGAAGCAGGACGACGGTTGCTTCCGTCCCGGCGAATGGCGTGGTCCGCAAAGCCGATTTCCAGCGGCTGCAACAAAGCGGAGGCATCGCTATCTACAACGGCAAGAGCGGCGGCGTTTCCTATTCGTGGACATTCGTCGGGCCGGATATCCGCAAACCGGCCGAAGCTGATCTGCATATTTCCTATAAACCGGTGACGGTATCACCGAACGGCACGGATACCGCACAGACCTACGGGCAGATTACGCTCGAGCAAAAGGGAAGCTATCCCGGCGCGGCCTCCCTGCGCATCACGGTGGGAAAGGGCTGGGCGGACGGCAGTTATCCGTTTTACGCCGGGAAGCCCGGCGCCCTGTGGCAGGCGGGCACGGCGCAGGTGGTGAACGGTGCCGCCACCATCCGGGTATCCGAAAACACGGGTCCCTACCTGCTCGCGCAGGTGCAGGCGGATGCGGTGTCGTCCGCTGCGCCGCCGGCGGTTTCGAGCGTGCCGGCATCAAGCGTGCCGGCATCAAGCGTGCCGGCATCAAGCGTGCCGGCATCAAGCGCGCCGGTCTCGTCCGCGCCGAAAATGCCGGTGAGCTCTGCGCCCGCCCCGCAGACCATCCGGGTGAACATCTCCATCCGCTGTGACACGGCCGTGCAGAATTGGAGCAGCCTTTCCGCCAACAAGCAGGACCACCGCGTGGTGCCTGCAAACGGTGTCATTCTGCCGGAAACTTCCATGGCGGTCAAGCCGGGTGCGACGGTCTACGACCTGCTTGTGTCCGTCTGCGAAAAAAACGGTATCCAGATGGAGCATAAAGGTTCGGCCGCAGGCGAATACATCGAGGGCATCAACAACCTCTATGAGTTCGACGCGGGGCCGCTCAGTGGATGGGACTATGCGGTCAACGGCACGTTCCCCGGCTATGGGGTGTCGCAGTATACGCTCAAAAGCGGAGACACGGTGCTCTTTGCCTACACCTGCGACCTCGGCCACGACATCGGTGCCGCCAACTGAGGAGATCATGATGAACCGTTTCCAGTCCTATCATCCCCTCGTCCATTTCGCATTTTTTGCGGCGGTGGTCATCTGCACGCTGTTGCTTATGCATCCGGTGTTTCTGGGGGTGTCGTTCGCAGCCGCCATGCTGTATGCGGTGCTGCTCGGGCGCGCGCGGGCGCTGCGGTTCAGCCTGCTGTTCACGCTGCCGATGCTTGCGGCGGTGGCGGTGCTTAATCCGCTGTTCGTCCACCAGGGCATGACGATGCTGTTTTATATCCATGACAACCCCGTCACATTGGAGGCGGTGCTGTTCGGAGCGGCAGCGTCCGTGATGCTGGCCGCGATGCTGCTGTGGTTCTTCTGCTGCAACGAGGTATTCACATCCGACGAGTTTCTGTATCTGTTCGGCCGGGCGGTTCCGTCGCTTGCGCTGCTGCTGTCGATGACTCTGCGGCTGATTCCGCGATTCAAAACGCAGATCGGCCGCATTTCCCGTGCGCAGGCCGCCATCGGGATGGGGACGGGTGCGGGAAATCTCTGGAAACGGGCGCGCAATGGGATGCGCATCCTATCTATCCTCATCACCTGGGCGCTGGAAAATGCGGTGGAAACCGCCGATTCCATGAAGGCACGCGGCTACGGCCTGCCTGGACGGACGGCGTTTTCCATCTTCCGTTTTTGCGGACGGGACGCGATTTGCCTGGCGGTGATCGCGGCCGCCGTGGCGGCCTGTGTGCTGGGGCAACTGACGGGCACGGTCTATGTGCAGTATTACCCATATGTGAAATGGACGTCGGGTCCGGCCACGGCGGCGGTGGCGGCGGCTTACGGCGTACTTTGTTTCCTGCCTGCGGGGCTGGAAGGATGGGGGGAATGGAAATGGCGCTCCTTGCAATCGACCATCTGAGCTTTCGCTATCCCAAACAGGCCGGCCGCGCACTGGACGACATCTCCCTTGAGATCGAGGAAGGTGCGTTTTTGCTCCTGTGCGGCGCGTCCGGTTCGGGGAAAAGCACGCTGGTGCGGCACCTCAAGCGTGAGCTGACCCCGTTCGGGCGGGTGCGCGGCGAAGTGCGGTACGACGGCAGGGCGCTGCGTGAACTGGACGCGCGCGTAGCGGCCGCGGAGATTGGGTTTGTGCTGCAAAAGCCCCAGAATCAGACGGTGACGGATAAGGTGTGGCACGAACTGGCGTTCGGACTGGAAAGCCTGGGGCTTTCTACGCCTGTCATCCGGCGCCGTGTGGCGGAAATGGCCAGTTTTTTCGGCATTCAAGAGTGGTTCGACCGGGATGTGAGCACGCTCTCCGGCGGGCAGTTGCAAATGCTCAATCTCGCTTCGGTGATGGTGATGCAGCCGCGCGTGCTGATTCTGGACGAGCCGACCGCCCAGCTCGACCCCATTGCCGCCGCAGATTTTCTGGAAACGGTGCGGCGCATCAACCGCACGCTTGCGGTGACGGTGGTGCTGACCGAGCACCGGCTCGAAGAGGTGTTCCCCATGGCAGACCGGGTGGCCGTGATGGACGGCGGCCGGCTCCTCTGCTGCGACACGCCCCGCCGGGTGGCGGAGGCATTTGCTTCCGGCGGGGCGGAGCATGCGCTGTTTGCGGGGTTCCCGGCGGCCGCGCGCATCTATGCCGGGGCGGGCGGCACAGGGGAGTGTCCGCTGACGGTCCGGGAGGGCAGCCGCTGGCTGCAGCGGCATTGCCCAGTGCCCGCCGTGCAGGGAACTGAAGCAGGTGTGCCGTCCAAAACGCAGGCTGACGGCAAGGCGATTCCCGCCGTGCGGATGTGGGACGTCTGGTTTCGATATGACAAAAAGGGGCGGGATGTACTGCGGGGTGCCTCGATGAAGGTGTACGGCGGGCAGATCGCCTGTCTGCTCGGCGGAAACGGCGTGGGCAAGAGCACGGTGCTGGAAACGATCGCCGGGTTGCACCGGCCTCACCGCGGCACGCTGGAACTGCTCGGGGAAAAAAGCACGGCATACGGCGGCGCGGAGCAGTACCGCGGCGTCGTGGCGATGCTGCCGCAGGACCCGCAGCTGCTGTTTGTGAAAGACACCGTGCGGGAGGATCTGGCCGAAGCGGACGACGGCGAACGGCTTGCGGACGTGGTGAGGGAGATGGAACTGGAAGCTCTGTTGGAGCGGCACCCCTATGACCTGAGCGGCGGCGAGCAGCAGAAGGCCGCGTTTGCCAAACTGCTGCTGCGCGGCCCGCGCGTCATCCTGCTGGACGAGCCCACCAAAGGGCTGGACGCCCCGTTCAAGCAGGCGTTTGCCGCTGTGCTCCGGCGCTTGGCGGGGCAGGGGACGGCCATTTTGATGGCGACCCACGATGTGGAGTTCGCGGCATCCTTTGCCGACCGCTGTCTGTTGTTTTTCAACGGTACGGTGGTTTCCGAGGACGCTCCGGTCCCGTTTTTCGCGGGCAACAATTTCTACACCTCGGCGGCCAACCGCATCGCCCGCCGGGTCTTTCCGGATGCGGTCACATGCGAGGAGGTGGTGCAAAGATGTCGGTCAAGCGAAACTCCCTGCGGCTGAAAGTGGCCTCGGTTCTGCTGCTGGTGGTCATACCATGCATGCTGGCGGCAGGGGTGGCGCTGGGCAACCGCACCTATGCCGTCGTCAGCCCGGTTGTGCTGCTGCTTTCGATGCTGCCGTTTTTTCTGGTGTTTGAAAAGCGAAAACCAAAAGCGCGGGAACTGGTTCCCATCGCGGTCATGGCGGCGGTGGCGGCTGCGGGCAGACTGGCATTTGCCGCGCTGCCGCAATTCAAGCCCATTGTCGCGGTGGTGATCATCACCGCCTTTGCGTTTGGGCCGGAAGCGGGTTTTTTAACAGGGGCGGTGGCCATGCTCGCCTCCAACCTGTTTTTCGGGCAGGGGCCGTGGACGCCCTGGCAGATGTTCTGCTGCGGCATGATCGGGTTTCTGGCGGGGCTGCTGCGTCGTTCCGGCTGGCTCCGGCACCGCTGGAGCGTCTGCCTGTTTGGATTTCTTTCGGGATATCTGTATGGACTGATCATTGACGTCTGGTCGGTTTCCGCGTTTACCAGCCGTTTCACTTGGCAGCTCCTTTTGGCGGCTTATGCGTCCGGTTTTTTGTTCGATACGATCCTGGGTGCGGCGACCGCGTTTTTTTTGTTTGTTTTGGAAAGGCCGCTCTGCAAAAAGCTGGAGCGCATCCGGATGAAATTCGGTCTGCTGGAGGAAACCGACCCCGGCCAGCCGGATTCCGAAGACTGGTGACCCGCAGGGGAGAACCTTGTGCGCCGTGAAGATTTGTTTAGCATGCTGTATATATTCCCCGAACGTCCAGATGGTTTGTTTGCCAGAATAAATAAACTCCAAGAAAATAGAGAAATTTGTCCGACATGGTAAACCAAAACGCCCAATGCGCGGCAGTGCCGGGTTCCGGCTGCCAGGCATCGGGCGCTTTTGTACGGATGGGGAAACAGGGTGTGCGGAGGTCACGCTCGCTGCGGATTGGGGGCCGGTGAATGAAAAGGACAAAACAAACAGGCGCATCCGCTATTGCAGATGCGCCTTATGGTGCGGTAAAACACCGCCTGGTGGAGGGAGATGGATTCGGACCATCGAAGTCTTCCGACAACAGATTTACAGTCTGCCCCCTTTGGCCACTCGGGAATCCCTCCATGAACGATATGCAGTTTGTCCTGCCTGTATGTGCGCGGCAGGCGGCGTACGCCTGGAGCTGGTGGACGGACTTGAACCCCCGACCTGCTGATTACAAATCAGCTGCTCTACCAACTGAGCTACACCAGCAAGATTCAGATGTTCAGTGCACCGTTCAAAACGGCGCTTGAACATCATACCATATTGTAAAATGGATGTCAAGAATTTTCGTGCGGAAAATGCAGGATTCTGTTGAAGTGGTTCGTATGCTGGAGAAGCGGCGGTCATGTGCCTGTTTGGATGGAACCTTCCGGGAAGGGGGGGTTGGAGCCGGGCGCTTCTTGTCCTGTTTTTGGCGTATTTCCACCAGCCGCAAGTGAGTTTTCGGCCTTGTGTCGGAGCCGGGTCGCGTTGGTGTGTATCGGCATATCTCTATAAAAATACCGACAGAACCGTATGTAAAATACATAAAAACAAACCGGATTGTTTGAAAGTTATGGGCGGCGCTTGCAATGCGCAAAAGAACCTGTTATAATGGCCACAGCATGGATCACAGGGGTCATAGAATGCGAGCGGTGGCTTATGCAAACGTTTGCACTGTGCTGCGATAAAGCCACCGTCTCCAAGGCCGATCTGCCCAAAAGTGAGGAAATCGATGCGCGTAACCATTCAGGATATCGCCAAAGCCGCCAGCGTCACGCCGTCCACGGTTTCCCGCGTGATCGCGGGCAGCCCGCTTATCAGCGCCAAAACCAGCCAGAAGGTGCGGAAAGTGATGCGCGAGATGGATTACCATCCGAACATCATCGCGCGCTCGCTGGTCCGGCGTTCCACCAACATCATCGGCGTGTTGCTGCCGGGTGCAAGCGAGCGGGTTTTCCAGCACCCGTTTTTCTTCGAGCTGCTGCGGGGCATCACCATGCAGGCGCAGCTATGTGGATATTCCATTCTGCTTTCCGGCGCCGGCAGCGAGGAAGAAGAACGAAACAGGCTTCATGATTTTGCCAACGGCGGTGTGACGGAAGGTGCTATCCTGATGATTTCGCGTACCGATTCGACCGATTGGGAAAGCGTATATCCCGCGCAGTTCCCGCTGGCCATGGTGGGGCGCCCTGCGGATGCGTGGAAGGATCGCATCAACTGGGTGGACAGCGATAACTTGGAGGCCGGTTACCGCCTGGCGGGCCACTTCCTTGCCAAAGGCCGCCGGCACATCGCGTTCGTCGGGCTTGCGCCGAACATCGTCGTGACCAAAGACCGGTATGAAGGATACCGGAAAGCGCTGGGGGAAGCGGGTCTTCCTTTTGATGAACGCCTGGTGGTGGACGGTCAGTTCATGGGAGGAGATGAGCGGGTATTGACGGAAGAACTGCTGCGGTGCGGCGTGCCGTTCGACGGGCTCATTGCCGCCGACGATTTCCAGGCGCTTGCGGCTATGGACGTGCTGGCAAAGCAGGGCGTGCGGGTGCCGCAGGATGTTTCCGTCGCGGGTTTCAACAATGTGCCGCTCTCCGAATACTACCGCCCGCCGCTGACGACGGTGGATGTGAACGCCTGCGCCCTGGGCGAAGAAGCGGTGCGGCTTTTGTACCGCCAGCTTCAGGAGAAAGACCGGTCCGGGCCTTCGCACACGATCGTCCCGACCCGGCTCGTCGTGCGTGCGTCCGCCTGAAGGACGCAGACGGGGCCGACCGCATGGCGTGTGCCGGTTTGTATTTTACATAAAAGAAAGCAAAAGTAAGAAGGGAGTGGGTGCGCCATGCGGCTAAAAAAACAAAAACCGCTTGCGCGCGGTGCGGGCATCCTGCTGCCGGTGAGCAGCCTGCCGTCGCCCTATGGCATCGGCACGTTCGGGCGCGCGGCGTTCGAGTTTGTGGATTTTCTCAAAAAAGCGGGGCAGACCTACTGGCAGGTGCTGCCACTCGGCCCCACCAGCTATGGAGACAGCCCCTACCAGAGCTTTTCGGCGTTTGCGGGCAACCCGTATTTCATCGACCCGGATATCCTGATAGAGGAAGGACTGCTCACCGACGCGGAGGCGGAAACGCCCGACTGGGGCGGCGTTCCTTCCCAGGTCGATTACGGCAAGCAGTTCGAGGCACGGTTCGCTTTGCTCAAACAGGCCTATGTACGCAGCCGGCACGCTTCCACGGAAGCCTACCGCCTGTTTTGCGAGGAAAACGAGGCATGGCTGCCGGATTACAGCGCCTATATGGCCATCAAGGCGCAGTTTGGCAACCGGTCGTGGGTGGAATGGCCGGATGATATCCGCCTGCGCCGCCCGGAAGCGGTGGCGGCCTGTGTCGAAGACCTGCAACAGGAGATCGGGTTCTGGTCCTTCTGCCAGTTCAAATTTTATGAACAATGGAACCGGCTCAAAGCGTACGCGAATAAAAACGGCGTACAGATCATCGGGGATATCCCCATCTATGTATCGATGGACAGCGCCGACGTGTGGGTGAACAGCCGCTTCTTCCAACTGGATGCGGACCGCCGTCCGGTCGCGGTGTCGGGTGTTCCGCCGGATATGTTTTCCGCCACCGGCCAGCTCTGGGGCAACCCGCTGTATGACTGGGACGTGATGGGACGGGACAGGTTCGCCTGGTGGAAGCAGAGGATGTGCGCCTCTGCGAAGCTCTATGATGTTATCCGCATCGACCATTTCATCGGGATCGTGCGCTACTATTCCATCCCGGCCAAGGACGGCACCGCCATGAACGGCGTCTGGAAGGCCGGCCCGGGCAAGGCGCTGCTCGCGGCGTTTGGCCCGGTGCTGGGAGCCGCCAGGGTGATTGCCGAAGACCTGGGGGCGGTCACACCGGCCGTGCGCCGTGTGAAGCAGGCCGCAGGCTATCCGGGCATGAAGCTGATGGAGTTCGGGTTTGACGACGGGACGGAAAACCCCAATCTGCCGCACAATTTTGAAAACAACTGCATCGTCTACGGTGGCACGCACGACAATGAAACGCTCGTCGGCTTTTTCAAACACCAAAAAAGAAAAGAACTCGCGTTCGCCAAAACGTATCTCAATGTCCGGCGGCGCGGGGAGCTGCCGTGGGCGCTCGTCCGTGCGGCGTACGCCAGCGTGGCGGACACCGTCATCTTCCAGATGCAGGACTTCCTGGAGCTGGACAATGGCGCGCGCATGAATTGCCCGTCCACCATAGGCGGCAACTGGATGTGGCGGGTGCTGCCGGGGCAGCTTTCGGATGAACTGGCAGACCGTATACGCCATCTGGCCGAAACATATGCCCGCTTCAAGCCTCCGGAACCGCAGAAGCATCCCGGATCGTCCGTTCCAAACAAATGCGAGGAGCAGTAAAGGAGCAGAGAGTATGAGCAGGTACACAAGCAGCATCGAATCGATTCTGGCGTTGGAAACAGGGAAAAAGCCCGGGCAGGCGACCACGGCGGAGCTTTACAATGCGGTGTCCAAAGCGGCTGTGGAGGCTGCCGATCCGGCATGGAAGGAAGAAAAGCCCGGCAAGCGTGCCTGCTATTTTTCGGCGGAATTTCTGATCGGGCGGATGATCTACAGCAATCTGCTCAACCTCGGCCTGCTGCGGGAGACCGCGGACTGGCTGAAAGAAAAGGGAACGGACATCACGGTTTTTGAAGACATTGAAGACGCCGCACTGGGCAACGGCGGGCTGGGCCGCCTGGCGGCGTGTTTCCTGGATTCGGCGGCGACACAGGGTGTTGCGCTGGACGGATACGGCATCCGGTATCGATACGGCCTGTTTAAGCAGACGTTCGAGGACGGGTTCCAGCGCGAGACGGCGGACGACTGGCAGCGCTTCGGCGATCCGTGGTCGGTGCGGCGCGAGACGGAAAAGGTGCAGGTGCGCTTCGGCGACCAGACGGTGTGGGCGGTGCCGTATGACATGCCGGTGATCGGCTACGGCGGCAAGACCGTCAACACACTGCGCCTGTGGCAGGCCGAGCCGCTGCAGCCGTTCGATTTCACCCTGTTCAACGAGCAGAAATACGATGAAGCCTACCGGGAGAAAAACGAAGCGGAAGCCATTTCCAGCGTTCTGTACCCCAACGACGACACGGAAGCCGGTAAGCGCCTGCGGCTCAAGCAGCAATATTTCTTCTCAAGCGCGTCCATCCGGTCCATCCTGAAAGCGTATAAACGGACGCATGGCAGCGATTTCTCTCATCTGCCGGAGGAATACGCCATACAGCTCAACGATACGCATCCCACCGTGTCCATCGCGGAGCTGCTGCGCATCCTGGCGGGTGAGGAAGCCTTGCCGTTCGAGAAGGCGTTTTCCATCGCGGAGCGGGTGTTTGCCTACACCAACCACACCATTATGGCGGAAGCGCTGGAGAAATGGGACGCCCGGCTGTTCATGTCGGTGCTGCCGGACGTGTACCCCTATATTGTGATGGTGAACGACCGTCTGCGCCGCGACCTGCTCGCGCGGGGGATCGAAGGCGCCGCGCAGGAGCCGTACCGCATCCTCTCGGGCGGGCTGGTGCACATGGCGCGCCTGGCCATCTATGCGGGCCATTCCATCAACGGGGTGGCCGGCATTCACACCGAGATTCTCAAAAACACGGCCCTGCGCGAGTGGTATGCACTCTGGCCGGAGCGGTTCAACAACAAGACCAACGGCATCACGCAGCGGCGCTGGCTTGCACTGGCCAACCCCGAGCTGGCGGCGTTCATCACCGAAAAGGTGGGTGACGGCTGGCTGACCGACCTCTCCAAACTGAAAGGGCTGGAAGCGTATCAGGACGACTCTGCCGTGCTGGATGCGTTCGCCGCTGTCAAGCTGGAGAAGAAGCAGCAGTTGGCGGCCCATATCCAAAAGGCCGAGGGTGTTTCACTCGACCCGTCTTTCCTGTTTGATATCCAGGTCAAGCGCCTGCACGAATACAAGAGGCAGATGCTCAACGCGCTGTCCATTCTGGATCTCTATTTCGGCATGAAGGACGGACGCATCCGGGACTTTTATCCCACGGCGTTCATCTTCGGCGCAAAAGCCGCGCCGAGTTATTTCCGCGCGAAAGCCGTCATTAAATTCATCAATGAGATCGCCCGGCTGGTGGACGGCGATTCGGCTGTGCGTGATCGGCTCAAAGTGGTGTTCGTGCAGAACTACAATGTGTCCTACGCGGAGAAGCTGACACCGGCGGCCGATGTATCCGAGCAGATTTCCACGGCGGGTACCGAGGCATCCGGCACGGGCAATATGAAATTCATGCTGAACGGCGCGGTTACGCTGGGCACCTACGATGGGGCGAATGTGGAGATCGTCGGGCAGGCCGGTGAGGAAAACAACTACATCTTCGGCGCAAGGGTGGAAGAAATTGCCGCGCTGGAGACGTCCTACGACCCGAAAGCCATCTACCGGTCCGACGCGCGCATCAAGCGCCTGCTGGATACGCTGCTTGATGGCACGCTGGACGACGGCAAAACCGGCATGTTCGAGGAACTGTTTGCCTCGTTGACCGAAAAAACATGGAACCGTGCCGACCAGTATTATGTGCTGCACGATTTCCACGCCTATATGGATACCAAGTTGCGCGTCAACCGCGATTACGCGCAGAACCGCGCCGCCTTTACGAAAAAATGCTTTCTGAACACGGCCAACGCCGGGATGTTTTCCAGTGATCGCACCATCTTGCAGTATGCGCAAGAGATCTGGGGCGTGCCCATGGTCTGAATCCGTTTGCACGTATGTTTTCGGATTGCCAAAAACGTTCCCCCCTGCGGGCTGGCCTTACAGGCTGGCCCGCAGGGGGGAACATTGCATGCGGCATTAGCCGTGGATGTTGGTGTGGAGACGGAAGGGCCGCTTTTATGAAGGGAAAACATCCGTGGAATGCTGTTCACGCTTTTTTTTCTCCGGAGATTTTGCAAGACTGGCCAAAAGCAGAACAGGAGGGATTGCAATCTGAAAGAGGCCGTGCACATAGGGTGTGCGTACATAATTGGAAGCCCAGACGTGCTGGAGAAAGCCGGGGATGCTCAACGTATTGGTGCAAACAACCGCGCCGACGATCAGAATGATTATTTTCCGACTGATCTTCAAAATGGGCTCCAATGTGAGAACCGCCGCGAAAAAGAATATGCAGATCTTAAAAAAGCCGCCTATAAAAATCAGCACCACGCCCACGGCATTTAAATTCGTGATGATGTTTTTGATGTTGATCAATCGGATGACTTTAAAAAGCGGAATGGTAGAAATGGCCGCGTAATCCGCCCCCAAGGTGCAGAGGATAAAAATGTCGGTAATCACCAAAAACGCGCCCGTGCAAAGGATTGCCTTGACGGAAGATCGCCTATATTGCGACGGGCTTTCCGTGAATTTCCACAAAGCCAGAAAGGCGACGATTTCACCGTATGGAAATTCGATCGTCTTGACCAAATCCATATTAAATAACGAGAAAAAGCCATTGGAAAGCACCGGCAAAAGGAAACCCGGATGAAAAATGCCGGATACGATCACCAGGATATAAATGGTAGCCACAGATATTATAAAAATCGTAAATAAGATTTCCGATAATTTTGCCAGGGATGATACGCCGCAGTAGAGCAGATAAAATATGGGCAGGATGATAATGACCATGATAACCGGAAGCGGCGTATATTCCAACTGCGTGATGGATACCAGCTCACAAAAATCTCGAAGGTTGATACTTGTACAATACGTAAAATAACCTGCATAAAGAACGACCAGCGGAAACCCAATGATCGGCCCGCAGATGTCCAACAGCATCTCACCGATTCCTTTTCCGGGGTGCCGTTTTTGTAACAGGAAATAAATACACAGCAGTAAAAGACCGGCGAGTGTGGCAAGCAAAATGACGATCCATGCGTCCTGCTTGGCTCCGATGCCTAAAACAAACAATGTAGTGCTGCCGATTTCAAATAGTATCATCATGCTAAACAGTTGATGTTTTGTTATCATAAGCGTCTCCACCCCAACCTGTATGATGTTCAGTAAAAACGCTTTGCCAAATAATACACACAAAGGAACAGAAGCAGCAGTATCGTGACTGCACCACCGATAATCAGAAGTTTTTCAAAAAAGCTCAATGCCTGCCAAATGAGCGGCAGGCTTTTGAAATGAACCATTTCTGTTCCTCCATGATGGCTTGGTTAAAACAAATATTAGTATCGCCGGGGCAAGGGGAAATTATGTCTCTCCAAAATCTTGCTTTTTATGAAAAACTAATGCTTCATATAATGCGATCAAAGGTAAACACTGTATCGTAAGGGGGCGTTGGAATATGAAAAATCACTTTAACAACTATATTGACAGCGCACTGAAACAAACGGAACAGCAAGACGACCCCGACATCCACACTGCCGTTGACAAAAGCCTGGAGAAAAACCGGCGTTCTCTTATTCGAATTTTTAACGGTTCCGTCGATACAACGTTCAAAGACTTTGTGATGGGTGCCGGCGAATCTTTAAAAGGTTTTGCGTTCTATCTGTCGGGTCTTGTGGATGAAGATATGCTTGCGCAGCATGTCCTGCGCGCGCTGCTGCAGACAGGCGGCCGCATATTGGAAAACAGCGCGGCGTCTGCTGTGGATATAGCAAGTGAACGCGTCATCAGCTTTGGACAAGTTGAAAAAGCCAAACATTTTCAGGATGTCGTGCATGCGGTAGTCAATGGGCGCGTGGCCATATTTCTTGAGGGATGCAACCGCGCGATTACGATAGATCTGGAAAAACGAATGACCCGCAGTATACCGACGCCGACGATGGAGGCATCAGTATTTGGGCCGCACCAATCCTTTGTGGAAAGCGTGAAAATCAATCTTTCGCTGGTTCGCAACATTCTGCGTACTCCACGGCTGATTGTGGAAAAATATGTTCCAAAACATGGTATCAAAACGCCGATTTATCTTGTGTATTTGCGTGGTATTATCGATACGGGCGTGCTGAAAACGCTCCACAACAGGCTTGATGCAATGGAAACCGAGTTGATCTTGGACACCACCACCATCAGAGACCTTGTTTCAGATAAACCAAGTTTTCCGTTTAATACCATTGGCGTTTCGGAGCGCCCGGACAAGACGGCGGCAAAAATCATGGAAGGGAAAATTGCCATATTGGCCGACGGTTCGCCTATGGCAATCATTATCCCCTATTTTTTTATGGAAGAATTCCATAATGCGGAAGATTATTATATGCCGGCCTTTTTTGCCTCCTTCAGCAGGCTGGTGCGGATCGTTTCGTTCATCCTGACGATATCGATCGTCCCGGTTTATGTAGCCATGGCCACGTTTCATCAGGAAATGCTGCCGCTTACGTTGCTGATTACGGCCTCGGCGTCCAGAGAAGGCATACCGTTCCCGACTTTTGTGGAAGCATTGGTCATGACCTTTGTCTTTGATATCCTGCGGGAAGCGGGTGTCCGGGCGCCGCGTCCGGTCGGCCAGACCATCAGTTTTATTGGCGCCTTAATTATCGGTACGGCGGCTGTGGATGCAGGTATCGTCAGTGCGCCCATGGTAATCATCATTGCCTTGACAGGGGTTACGGCCATTTTAAATTATCACATGAAAAATATCATCATATTTTTTCGGTTGGCGCTGCTGTTCTTGTGTGCGTGTTTCGGATTTCTGGGCATAGAAATGGTTTCCATTGTCATTCTGATACGGCTGTGCAGCATCCATTCTTTTGGAATGCCCTATCTTTCTCCCGTGGTGCCGTTGAATAAAAAAGGACTGTTGAAAGACACTTTTTGGCGTTTGCCGACAAAATGGCTGTCGTATTTCTCAAGCCCGGCAAAACAAAACGATTCTTAAATAAAGAGAAGATGCTGTATGAAAAAACTGTGCGCGATGCTGCTCTGCTTTTCCATGATGTTTTTGACCGGATGTGCATGCTGGGATGAAAAAGAGATGAATGAAATCGGCATTGTGACCGGCATTGCCATTGACAAAGATGCGCAAACCAATCACTACCAGATTACCCTGCAGGTCATACTGCCGGGGAACATGCAAAAAAACCAGGAGAACAACAAAAAACCATATAAAGATATTTCCAGTGAAGGGGATACATTTTTCAGTGCCCAACGGAAATTATCCCAAAAATATGAAAGGAGTCCATTTTATTCACATAACGGCCTAATTATTGTAGACGAAGCGGTTGCAAGAGAAGGAATGAACAACATTCTGGACTTTTTTACCAGAGATATCGAATCGCGTGACAACATGCTCCTTGCGGTTGCCAAGGATACCAAAGCGCGCGATGTTTTGGATTACGATAACAAAACGGAACGCATTCCTTCCATAGCGCTCAGCAAATTTGATAATGTTTCGTTCAGAAACCCCGGATCGGTTTATAAAACCCTGCTGGATTTCAATCAAAGCTGCTATGCGTACGGCATGGATCCGCTTTTGGGAATCTTTAGTTTAACACCGGAAATGAATTCTCTGCAAACACAGACGGGTACGCAAAGCGCAGACGGGCAGCAAACGGATATCAACTACGCAGGCAGCGCGGTTTTTGCGTTTGACAAATTTCAGGGCTTTTTAAGCGAAGACGAAACGACAGCTTACAATTTTGCGGCCGGCAAAATCAAAAGTGCCGTCGTCAACGTCAATGGTTTGCAAGACCAAAACTCATTGATTACGACGCAGGTGCTTTGCGAGCATAGCCACATCGAGCCGCATTTTAACGGCTCGGAGATTTCTTTTGATATCAATATCAGCGATGTTTCCAATATTGACGAAGTACACGACGATACGGATGTAACGGATATCGACGTGATTGCCAAGCTGGAAGAGGAACACAACGAAAAAGTGAAAGCCCTTGTGGAAGAGCTTCTGAACAAAACGCAAACGGAATATAAGTCGGATATATTGGGGCTGGGTCAGAGCTTTTACAAAAAATATCCCCGCCAATGGGAAAAAATTAAGAATAACTGGCCGGAAATCTACCCCACCGTGCGATGCAATGTGATCGTAAAATCCACTTTGGTGCGAACCGGTATGACCAATAACAAAAATAAAGCGGAATATTGAGTGGATACGTTATGGTCCCGGCACCCGTCGTCCATGACGACCGGGCGCTGTCATACCGAACCGGAATATCAAGAAGGTCCGCGATGTTCGTCTTTACACGGCGATAGGAATCCGCGTTTGACCTCATAACCGTGCAGTTGATGCGGATGTTTTTGTCGGTAAAGTACCGCAGGAGCTTGACCGCCCGCACCGGCCTTTTCAAACGAGCCTGCAACACCCGTGATGCGGGCTTACCGTGCGTGCGGGATTGTTTTTCGTCTGGTGCGAATGAAAAACAGTGTGGTTATGACGGAAGCTGCTGTAAAAATCGCAAAAATACGAAAGCTTACGTCGGCGGATAGAACAAGGGCGTGTCTCTGAACCGCAGATTCCGCTCCGCCTGTTCCGGCCATTGCCCGCGTCACCAACACAGCCGGCACACCGATTTCCATCAATAGCAGGACAAAGGTCTGGCTGACGGCCCGGGAAGCATAATTGACCGTAAAAAACATGCCGGAGGCGATGCCTGCCTGTTTGGCTGGAGCGGTTTCCAAAATGGTCTTGGCGATGGAGGGCCAGGCGAAGCTGTTGGAAACGGAAACCAGAATGAGCGCTCCGGACAAAGCCGGTGTGGAAAGACTGGGCCCCAGGGTTCCGAGCAGCAGAAGCCCGGCTGTTATGCCGGTCAGGCCCACGGCCAGTAATACCGGCGCGCCGACGCGGTCGACCAGTTTGCCGCAAAGCGGGCTGAGGACCAGCTGCGGCACCGAGAGCGGGATGAGAAGAAGCCCGGCGTGCAGCGCATCCAGCCGCAGGGCGCCTTGCAGGTAGATGGTCAGCAGAAACGTGATGGAATAGAACCCGATCATATAGCCTATGGCAATCAGAAGCCCGGTGGAATACTGCCGGTTGAGGAGCAGCCCGAGATCAAAAAGCGGCGATGCGGCATGCTTTTCCGTTCGGATGAACAGGAAGAACAAAACGACTGTGCCTGCGGCCAGAAGAATGACTGCGGGCGAAAGCCAGCCCCAGCCGCCTCCCTCCGAGAGGATGACCATGAGACCGGTCAGCCCAAGGCCGAATGTAAACAGTCCCGCCCAATCCATTTTCGTATCCGTGTGCACACGATCGGGACGGAGCACAAACGCCGCCAGAAGCACGCCGGCTATGGCAAAAGGAGCGGTGAGCGCAAAAATAGAGCGCCAGCCGAGCGTGTCGATCAAAGCGCCCCCGATGACCGGCCCGATGATGGCTCCCAGCACCCAGGATGTCGCGTTGATGCTGACAGCCAGCCCGAGCTCTTTTTTTGCAAATGTCTGCATAATAATGGGAGTTGCTGTGGCAAGCGCCATGGATGCGCCCGCTCCCTGCAAAAACCGAAATGCAATGATGGCGGTGCTGGACCCCGCCAGCGCACATAGGACGGTTGCAATGGTGAAGAGTGAAAAGCCGCCCATAAAGATGCGCTTTTTGCCCACGCGGTCCGACCATTTGCCAGCCGGAAGCAAAAAGACCGTGCTGGTGATCACATAGGCGGTAATCACCCAAAGGCCGGCATCCACGGAGAGATGCAGTCCCTGCATCAACTTGGGCAGCCCGATGATGACGATGGTGGAATCGACGTTTGTGATGAACGAAGCCAGTGTGACGACCGATAAGATCGCCCACTTGTTGGTGGATGTTTGTTTCATAGTAAATTCTCCTGACCGGAACAGGCCGAAGGACGCACCCTCCAGTTTCCTTTTTCTGTTTTCAGTTTACAGGAAAAGCGGCATGATGTAAAATGAATATATGAGATGGATTCGTTCACTTTATGTGATGATAGGGGGGTGTTGAATGGAAAGCGGTGACTTGCGGATTTTTCGTGCGGTTGCGGTGGAAGGAACCGTCACCAAAGCCGCACATGCGCTTGGCTATGTCCAATCGAATGTGACGGCGCATATACGGGCGCTGGAAAAAGAGGTGGGCACCCCGCTGTTCCAGCGGCAGCATGGGATGGTTTTGACACCGGCAGGTGAAAAGCTGCTGCCGTATGCGGAACAGGTCCTGCGTATGCTGGACGAGGCACGCTATGTACTGCAAGACGACGGAAAACCCCAGGGCAGGTTGGCTATCGGCACATACCACCCTGTTTCGGCTGTCGATCTGCCGCAGATTTTTGCGCGGTATCATCGCAATTTTCCGGATGTGGAGCTTTCGTTTTTAACGTTGCCGTCGGCGGATCTGGTCGATCAGATTCGACATTTTAAACTGGACGGCGCGTTTATCGCCGCAACGAACTACGATCAGGAAACGCTTGAGGAAGTCTGGACGACCGATCTGGAGCTGGTTCTGATCGCTCCTCCGGCCGTCAGGCGCCTACAGGATGTTTTCACACTGCCGTTTTTAATGAATACGGTCGGCTGTTATAAACGGATGGCACTGGAAGAATATCTGCGTTTTAAAGGGCTTCCCGGTGTCCGGTATATGGAATTTAATAATATCGACGCCATTGTAAACGGTGTGATGGCCGGATTGGGGGCCTCGTTTGTGATGAAGCAGGTCGTCATGCAGAAAGAACAGATGGGCTTGCTGCGCACGTTTGCGGTCCCGCCGCAATTCGGCACCATGCGCACCTGCTTTGTGCGGGCAAAAGGAGTTTCACCCTCCGCCACTCTTTTGAGATTTGTTGATATGCTTTGTGAAGAAAGCGATATGCCGGCCTATGGATAATATACGGGCACAAAGCAACACGCCCTCCACAACAGTGAAGGGCGTGTTTGTCTGCGGGCACGGCCCGCTGGTCGAGGCGACAGGACTCGAACCTGCGGCATCTTGGTCCCAAACCAAGCACTCTACCAAACTGAGCTACGCCTCGAAATGCGGGATTATTATATACTAGAGGTTTTCAATTGTCAATACCCGGGACAAAAAAGAACAATGATGTATATATTTTGTAAATTATTCCATAAAATTCAGCATCAAACAGACAGAAAACGACAAAAAACTGTAAAAATTTTGTATATGGATTGACATCCTTCTCCAAAACATACTATTATGAATATGCGGTTGACCGAATGGGATTTTCCTCCCGGCCATTTTAAGGGGAAACCGCGCAAATGCCTGTGGCGGACCGCGGCACATTTTCGTAAAAAGGGTGCGGTTTCTTACAAGAATCCGGTTGCGTATCACAGGCGGGCGCAGTATAATAAATGCTGTGTATAAAAGCTGGAAAAATGACGAAAAGTTTGGGATTGTGGGGAGATTTGACGAAGCCAGGAGCAAGGCGCCGGTTCTTCTCCGGGGGGCATGTCACCAATGTTTGAGCCTGTTCCCGAATGTGAATATACGCTCAGAGATGCGTCAGGATGCCGTTCGTCAAATACTCAGGAAGGGGGACGAGTGCGCCGTGTCGGGTTCTATCAATATGCTTTCGATGGATGCAGGTACCAAGGCGATCGACGCGCTTTGGCAGCGCAGCAATGTGATCAGCGACAACGTCGCCAATGCGGATACCCCGGGTTACCAGCAGAAGAGCGTTTCTTTTGAAGACCAGCTCAGCCAGGCGATCTCCGACGGCAGTCTAAGCGCCGGTGAGCTGGACAGCGTTTCGCCTCAGGTGCAGGTGGAATCCGGAACCATCAGCAGTTCCGACTCCAATGGTGTGGATATGGAAACGCAGATGGTGGAGCTGATGCGCAACCAGCTGCAATACAGTTATTTGACACGGGGCGTTTCGGATCAGCTTTCCATGCTGAAGACGGCAGCCTCCGGCGGGGAGGGTTGACGGCCGTGTTTTTGAATGCACTGAATATTCCCGGGTCGGGACTGACGGCGCAGCGCCTGCGGATGGACGTCATCTCCGAAAACCTGGCCAACCAGGATACGACGGAGACGGCCGACGGCGGTCCTTACCAGCGCAAGACGGTTTCGTTTTCAGAGCGCACGCAGCCGACGTTCGACGGCTATCTGGCCGGCGCCACCGGCGAAGGGCCGGGCGGCGTGCAGGTCGATGCGATCGAGACCGATTCTTCCGATTTTAAACTTTCGTATGACCCGACAAACCCCAATGCGGGCGCGGACGGCTACGTGCGCCTGCCAAACGTGGACACCGTGACCGAGATGACGGACCTGATGGAATCCTCACGTTCGTATTCAGCGGACGTAACCGCATTTAATGCGCTGAAAGGCATGGCCGTCTCCTCTTTAGATATCGGCAAGTAAATTCGGAAAATTTAGACTCTGTCTTTAAAAATTTTAAATATTTTGTGACCTTGTCCGGCATTTCTGTTATTTGACCCGATAGGAAAGGAACGTGTTACATCCTTGAGTATTTCCATCTTGCCACAAATCGCTTCCCTCAGTCAGACCGGTCTTTCCACCGCACAAACGGCTTCCGGCACGACGGTAGACGGCACGCAGATGTTTGGGGATATCTACAATCAGCTGGTGGACGGTGTCAACCAGACCGATTCCGCCTTTCAGGCCGATATTGTCAAGGCGGCCGCCGGTGAAATGGACAACCCCGCGCAGTTGCTTATCGACAGCAGTAAGGCGCAGGTGGCGCTCCAACTGGCTTCCAGTGTCCGCAACAACGCCCTTCAGGCATACAATACCGTCATGAACATGCAGGTGTAAACAAACCGATGCATGAGGAGGTGTATGCATGGATGCAGGCCTGAAGAAGATCGCGGCCGGTTTGAACCGTTTCTGGACAGGATTGAGCGCGAAAGTCAGAGTGCTGCTTGTGATAGTCGTAGTGGGCGCCATAGTGGGCGCCGTAGCTGCAAACATGCTCCTGACACAGACGCAATATGAACTGATTTACAGTGGGCTGAGCGACGCGGAGTCCGGCCAGATCGTGGCCGACCTGCAGACGCGGGGCATTAAATATAAGCTGGACGGCAACAGCATTTATGTGGATAAATCCGTCGCGGACCAGGCGCGCATGGAGCTGGCGGTGGACGGATATCCGCAGACGACGCTCAATTACTCGGTTTATGAAAGCGGCAACAACTGGGCGATGACCGACAAGGACAAGCAACAGCTTGCCCTTTACCAGATACAGGACCGCCTGCAGAGCACCATTCAGACAATTCCCGGCGTCAAGAATGCCATCGTGACCATCACGCAGGGCAACGACGACACCTATGTGCTCGAATCGGACAAAGTATCGCCCACCGCCAGCGTCAAGCTCACACTCACGCCCGGTACCACGCTCACCCAGAAACAGGTGACCGGTATTGTCAACATCGTTTCGCACAGTGTGTCCGGCCTCTCGGCGGACAATGTCACCGTGGCGGACAGCGACGGTAACACGCTGAATAACACGGGCGACGATCTTTCGGGTGCCACGTCCGACCAGTTGGCGCTGCGTGTGCAGGTGGAAAGCGAGATCCGGCAGAAGGTGCTCTCGGTGCTCGGCCCGGTATACGGCGCGGCGAACGTGCAGGTTTCCCCCGCGGCCATCCTCGATTTTACCACCACCACCACCAACACCACCACCTATTCCGGGCCCGACAACGGCCAGGGTTTCCCGTCCAGTGTCAGTTCCAGCATTACGGTTTCCGGCGGGACCGGGACGGCGTCGGGCGGCACGGTGGGGGTCAACGGCGCGCAGCCGGCATACCCGACCAGCGGCAGCCAGACCAGTTCGCTTTCCGGCACCGTGACACAACAGAACACCAATACGACCTATCTCTACAACCAGGTGCAGCAGCAGGTGCAGGACAAGGGCGGTTCCATCAAGAACCTGACCATCGGCATCATGCTCAACAGTGCCAACCAGGCCATCGCCGGGCTGGACCCCACACAGGTGCAGCAGTTTGTGGCCTACGCCGTGGGCACCGCGCCGCAGAACGTCAACGTGCAGTTGATGCGTTTTGCGTCGTCCAGCGCGGTGAGTTCCGGCGGGAAAGGGTCCGCGAGCGGCACGTCCGGCCTGGGGAGCCCCACCACGCTGCTTACCATCGCGGGCATTGGTGCGGCCGCCGTGGTGCTCATCCTGCTGCTTCTGTTTTTCCTGCTGCGTGGCCGGAAGCGCAAAAAGGCGCTGCAGGAGGAGGCCGAGGCGCAGGCCGAGCAGGCGCAGGCCGCCCAGCCTGTGAAACCCGGGCCGCCCATGTCGGCGGAGCTGGCTCAAAAACTGGATGAGATGCCGGACAACCCGGTGAAAAAGCAGATCGAAGATTTTACAGACAGCAAGCCGGAGCTGGTGGCACAGCTGTTGCGCAACTGGCTGAAGGATAACTGAAGCCGCGTGTGGCGGGACATCGTTTGTGCATGTGGGGGTGAAAGGGTTGGCAAATGCAGCCGCTGGTTCGCAGCTGAACAATAAGACCAAAGCCGCAATGGTGATCATTTCACTGGGGCCGGAGCGCGCCGCGCGCCTCTATCAATACCTGAAGGATGACGAGGTGGAGACGCTCACCGTGGAAGTAGCTTCCATCCAGCAGGTGGATTCCGGTAAGCTCGACGCGGCGCTTTCGGAGTTCTATGAGCTCTGTCTGGCGCAAAAATATATTTCCGACGGCGGCATCGGTTATGCCAAGCAGGTGCTGGAGAAGGCGTACGGTTCCGCAAAAGCCATGCAGCTCATCAATCGCATCACCGATTCGCTTCACGCGCATTCGTTTGAATTTCTCAAAAAGGCCGACCCCAAACACCTGCTGTCGTTCATCCAGTATGAGCATCCCCAGACCATTGCGCTCATTTTGCTCTACACCACGCCGGAGCAGGCGGCCGCCATCCTGGCCGAGCTGCCGCGCGAAAAGCAGACGGATGTGGCCAGACGCATCGCCATGATGGACAGGACTTCTCCCGAGATCGTCAAGGAAGTGGAAAACCTGCTGGAGACCAAGCTCTCCAATGTGGTGAATTCCAATTTCACCGAAATCGGCGGCGTCAAATCCATCGCCGAGATTCTCATTCGCGCCGACCGCGCCACCGAAAAATACATTCTGGACGAGTTCAACAAAACGGACCCCGAGCTCACTGAAGAAGTCAAACGCAGGCTGTTTGTGTTTGAAGACATTATCTATCTCGATTCGCGCGGCATCCAGCGTTTCCTGCGCGAGGTGAACACCAAAGACCTGGTGGTGGCGCTCAAAGGCGCCAACAAAGACGTTGCCGACCTCATCTTCCAGAATATGACCAAGCGCATGCAGGATACCATTAAGGAAGAAATCCAGTTCCTCGGCCCGGTGCGGCTCAGTGAAGTGGAAGAGGCGCAGCAGAAGATCGTGCAGGCCATCCGCAGACTGGAAGAAGCAAACGAGATCGTCATCGGCCGCGGCGGAAAGGATGATATCCTTGTCTAATGTTTTGAAAAGCAGCACCGTGCAGACCGGCGAGCCGATTCTGCTGCACGACGGCATGGCCGATCTCGTGCGGGACCGTTCGGAGAGCGAACGGCGCGTCATCTGGCTTCGCAGAGAGCAGGACATCCGCATGCAGGCACGGGCGGAGTATCTGCGCGCCAAAGTGCAGATGATGTGCACGGGTGAAGAATCCGGGCGCAGGCAGGGCGAGAAAGAAGCCGGGCAGCAGCTTGCGCAGGCGCATGAGCAGAACCGGGCGCGGCTTGCGGAAGCCAGGCGGCGGCAGGAAGAGGCGCTGCGTGCGGCGGACGAGGACTGCGGACGGCAGGCGGAGGCATTCGCCCGGGCGATGGTGGAAAAGATCTTCGGGCAGCATACCGATCTGCCTGAGCCCGTGCCGGACAAGCCGGAGGAAACACGCGGTCTGTTGCCCGTGTCGGACGAAAACCAGGCGCAGCCGTTCCTCTTGTCCGAGCCGGTGCAAGCGGTTGCCGCAGAGCGGTCCACGCCCGTGGAGGACCTGCCCGCGCTGGATGCGGAGGAGGTCCGGCAGGCGGCGGAACACGCCTTTTCAGAGGATGCGCCGGGCCCCGCCGTGTTTTTCAAAGACCTGCCCGGTCTGTCGGCCCGCGCATTGCAGAAAGTACTTAAAAATGTCCGGATGCACGACTTGGCCGTCGCCCTCAAGGGGATGGACGCGGCAGGTTGCGCGGCGCTGCTCGGGGCCCTGCCCAAACGCGCGCAGGAAACGGCCCGGCAGGAGATGGAGTTTTTAGGTCCCGTCCCGCTGGAAGACACGGCGCAGGCGCAGGCGCGCATCGAGAAGATCGCCGGCAGGCTGCTGCGGTCCGGCGGCTTGGATGTGTAAAGCGCCGGGCCCTCACAAGCGGAAAGGAGCGGTGGCAGAGTTGATACGGCATTCGGGACAACAGGATGAGCAGGCTGCGCGGGCGGCAGTCTCTGCGGCCGCTCTGCCGCACGGCGCCAACTGGCAGGATATCCGCGAGGCACGCCTGTGCGGCATGCGCGAGGGGCTTGAGGAAGGCACCCGGGCGGGCCGGGATCAGGTTCTGTCCGCCGTGCGTGACCGGATCGAGCGGGAGCGGGCGGAAACGGAAGCCGCGTGCACCGGCCTGGCGGAACAGACCCGGCAGGAGCTGGCCGCCCGGCAGGACGGGCTGCCCGCCGCGGCCGTGCGGGAAGCGCGCCGCACGCTGGATGAAGAGCTGCACTGCGGCGATCAGCCGTTTCTGCGGCTGTTCGCGCAGGCGGCCGCGCATGTCGGCCGCGCGGAACATGCCGTGCTGCGCGCCAGCCCGTATGGCTGCGGCATCGCCTCCCGGTATCTGGAGTGGATGAAGAAGCAGATCGACGGGCTTCGGAGCCTGGAGCTCCGCCAGACGCCCGGAGACGACGGTCTCTGCATCCTGGAAACGGAGGCGGGCAGCGTGGACGCAAGCGTGGAAACACAGTTCCGGAAAGCGATGCGTCTGATCGGCTTTCCGGACGGGCAGACCGGAGGGGACCGCCATGCTGCAGCAGGCCATTGAAACGATCCGCGCGGCCGATCTCACCGTCAGCCGCGGCAGGGTAGAGCGTGTGACCGGCCTGTCGGTGGAATCGGTGGGCCCCGCGGTGCGCATCGGCGAGGTCTGCCGCATTTTTCCCAACACGGGCGGCAGGCCGGTGATGGCCGAGGTGGTCGGCTTCCGGGACAAAAGTATGCTTCTGATGCCGTATGACAACCTGCAGGGTGTCGGCCCCGGCAGCGTGGTGGAATCCACCGGCCACTCGTTTTATGTGCCGGTCGGCATGGATATGGTCGGCCGTGTGCTTGACGGTGTGGGCACACCCATCGACGGCAAGGGTCCCATCGCGTCCGAGGCGCATTACCTCATCGACGTCGAGCCCGCCAACCCGCTGCAGCGGCCGCGCATCAAAGAGCGCATGCCGCTGGGTGTAAAGGTGATCGACGGGCTGCTCACCTGCGGCAAAGGGCAGCGCATCGGCATTTTTGCGGGCAGCGGCGTGGGCAAATCCACGCTCATGGGCATGATCGCCCGCAACGCGCAGGCCGACGTCAACGTCATCGCGCTGGTGGGCGAGCGCGGGCGCGAACTGCGGGATTTCATGGAGAAAGACCTTCAGGCCGAGGGCATGGCGCGCACCGTGCTGGTGGTGGCCACCTCCGACCGCCCGGCCATGGCCCGTGTCAAATGCGCGCTGGTGGCCACGGCGGTAGCGGAGTTTTTCCGTGACAAAGGCAAAAACGTCATGCTGATGATGGACAGCCTCACCCGTTTTGCCATGGCGCAGCGCGAAATCGGCCTGGCCACCGGCGAGCCGCCCGTGGCGCGCGGTTACACGCCCTCCATCTTCGCCGTCATGCCCAAGCTGTTGGAGCGCTCCGGCAATTTTAATAAAGGCTCCATCACCGGCATCTACACGGTGCTGGTGGAGGGCGACGACATGAATGAGCCGGTGGCCGACACCGTGCGCGGCATCCTGGACGGGCACATCGTGCTCACCCGCGCACTGGCGATGCGGAATCATTATCCCGCCATCGACGTGCTGGCCAGCATCAGCCGCCTGATGCCGGATATCGCCGATCCCGCCCATATGGAGCTGGCCGGAAAGATGCGCCGCCTGATGGCCACCTATGAAAACTATGCCGACCTCATCAGCATCGGGGCCTATAAGCCGGGCAGCAGCGAGGAAGTGGACACGGCCATCCGGTACCACAAGGCCATCGAAACATTCCTTTGCCAGCGTGTGGGCGAGCCGTTTTCGTTCAGCCGGACGATCGACGCCATGCGGCAGGCGCTGGCGTGATGAGGAGGCGGAAGCATGCAGCGATTCAAATTCCGGCTTGCGCCGGTGCGCAATCTGCGGCAATATGCGGAACGCGAGCAGAAAGACGTGCTTGCGCGCGAGCAGCATGCCCTGCGCCTCCTGGAGCAGGAGGCGGAAGCACTGCGGGAGGCCGAGCGGCAGTGGTCGGCGCGGTATCTGCGGGTCTGCGGTGCGGGCGCCGTTCCGGCGGAGATGATGCGTATCCAGTCCTATCTGGCGGAGCTGCGGGCGCGCAGGAAAGACAACGCCGCGCGCATACGGGAGCAGACTGAAACCGTCGAGCAGGCCAGAGAGTTGCTGATGACAAAGATGCAGGCGCGCAAGACCATCGACGCGCTTTATGAAAAACAGATCCGGCTCTATCACCGGGAACAGAAGATACAAACAGAAAAAGAGATCGAAGAACAGATTGCGGCGCGTCTCCACTGGTGAGACCGGGAGCGCGGCGAAAGGGGGTGAAAAAGATGCAGATAACCAATGTAACGCAGACAGCCGTCCAGACGAACGGGAATACCGGTACGGCGGCGGCGCAGGGCGGCGCGGCGGATTTCGCCTCACTGTTGTTTCCGCAGGGAGCCGGAGGGCAGGCCGCCGAGGGTGCGCAGGGTGAGTCGCCCTCCACGGGTGCAGACGCGGGCGGTGATGGCGGCCGGCCTTCCGCGCAAAAGCAGGAGACCGCTGCACAGCTCGTTTTGCAGATGATGGGGCTTCCGTTCTTTGCACAGGCGGTCACGCCGTCCGGCGCGGCTTCCGCGCAGGGTGAGGCGGCCCAGGGAGGCAAGGCCGCTTCCAGCACGACTGTTCCCGTTGCGGCTGGGTCGGTTTTCGCCATGCAGGCGGCCGTTGCCGGCCTGCCCGTGTCATCCGTGCAAACCGGCCTGCCCGTCGCGGCTTCGGCGGCGCAGGGCGGAGAGGTGTTTTCCGTACCCGCAGCGCCGAAGCCCGCGCAGGCGGCGCCTGTAAGCACTGCCGTTTCACAGGCGGCAGCCGTCGCCACGGCGGTGCAAAGCGGGCAGGCGATTCCGGCGGCCGTATCCACCGAGCAGACGGCAGCCGTGCAGAGCGGCGTCCCAACCGTTGCCACGGCGGTGCAAAGCGGGCAGGCGATTCCGGCGGCCGTATCCACCGAGCAGACGGCAGCTGTGCAGAGCGGCGTCCCAGCCGTCGCCACGGCGGCGCAAAACGGGCAGGCGATTCCGGCGGCCGTATCCACCGAGCAGACGGCAGCCGTGCAGAGCGGCGTCCCAGCCGTCGACACGGCGGCGCAAAACGGGCGGGCGATTCCAGCGGCCGTATCCACCGAGCAGGCGGCAGCCGTGCAGAGCGGCGTCCCAACCGTCGCCACGGCGGCGCAAAACGGGCGGGCGATTCCGGCGGCCGTATCCACCGAGCAGGCGTCAGCCGTGCAGAGCGGCGTCCCAGCCGTCGCCACGGCGGCGCAAAACGGGCAGGCGATTCCGGCGGCCGTATCCACCGAGCAGGCGTCAGCCGTGCAGGGCAGTGTTCCAACCATCGCCACAGCGGCACAGGACGCGGCCCCGCCGGCAGCGGGCACCGAACAAGCGGCGCTCCCGCAGCCACTTGTGCTGCCGTCTGCCGGCAGTACGACGCTTGCGGCGTCTGTTTCCGTGCAGGCTTCGCCGGGTGCCAAACCGGTGCAGACAGGCGGCCCGGCGCAGATGCAGGCGGCAGTATCCGGTATCGGTGTGGCTTCGCCGACGGCTGCGGACGAAGCGTCGGATGCCTCCGACAGCGGGAGCCGGACCGGCCCGCACGATGAGCAGGATACCAGGAGCGCTCTGCCCGGGGGTACCGATGCCCAGCCGGTGGGTCAGGCGGTTTCGGCGCAGCCGGTTTTCCGGCTGGCGGAGCCGGCACAGGCGCAGCCTTCGGCCGACACGGGCGCGGCCGCGCAGGTGGCCGACGCGGTGAAGACCGCGTTTGCCGCGCAGCGCAGTGAATTGCGCGTCCGCCTCAGCCCGGAGGATCTCGGCGGCATCACCATCAAGCTGGTGTCACAGGGCGGCGCGCTCACGGTCTCAATCGTGGCGGATAGCCATCATACCGGCCAGATGCTCGCCGCGGGGCTTGAAAGCCTGAAAGGCGCCATGCAGAGCAGCGGCGTGCCCGTGGAAAAGGCGGTGGTGTCTTATACCCAGCCCGACGCGACCGGGCAGAACGCATACCAGCAAAGCGGCCAAAATCCGCACCCGCGGCAGCAGGGGCAGCAGGCGCGGCAGCAGGAGCAGCCTTCCGGAGACACGCAGGCGCCTGCCTTTGCGTCTTTCGTCAACATCACGGCCTAAGAAAGGAGCGTTTGTATGGATATCAGCAGCATTTCATCCTTGGGTTCTTTACCCGCCGCGTCCTCCACACTGTCCACCGATGATTCCAGCAGCACGTTTGGCATGTCGGATTTCTTCACACTGATGACCAAGCAGCTTGAGTATCAGGACCCGCTGGAGCCGACCGACAACAGCCAGTTCATGGCGCAGATGGCGCAGTTCAGCATGGTGGAGCAGACGCAGAAGCTGGCGCAGACGGCGGGCATTCAGGCGGGCACCGCCATGGTGGGCAAGGATGTGCTCTACACCACGACCGATGCCAGCACAGGGGTCAGCGCCACCTCCGAGGGCGTGGTGCAGGCGGTCGATTTCAGTGATTCCTCCACACCGCAGTGCTACATCAACGGCGGCTGGGTCCCGCTCACTGATGTGACGCGCGTCACATCGACCGATCTGGTTTCTTCTTCCGGTTCCTCCACGGACACCTCCTCGTCCACTTCGGCATGAGCAGACACATCGAAAGGGGGATTGTTTGTTGGCAGAGTTTCAGGTAAACAATATCCTGCTGTCGCCGGTCGGTCCCCAGGCACAGGCGGCGCAGGCGGGGCAGCAGGTTGCTTCCGTTTCCTTCGCGCAGGCGCTGGCCGCCGCGCAGGAAGAAGAAAACGGGGTCCGCTTTTCCAGGCATGCGCTGGAGCGGCTGGCCGACCGCCATGTGCGGCTGGACAGCGGCGAGATGCAGAAGCTCGGCCGCGCGGTGGCGCAGGCGGCGGGCCACGGCCTGCGGGATTCGCTTGTGCTGCTCGACGGGCTGGCGTTCATTGTGGACGTGCCCGGCAAGACCGTGGTGACGGCCATGCCGGTGGGCGAGCAGGCAGACCACGTTTTCACCAATATCGACGGCGCCGTCATCGTATGACCCGGTCCTTTCAGGAGGGTCTGCGGGCTTGAATGTCCGATAGCCCGCGGGGTGCGGCGGCGTTTTCCGAACAGATCGTATCATGACAGGCTTGAAAGAAAGGGAGATCTTCAATGAGAGCACTCAATTCAGCAGTCACCGGCCTGCAGGCGCAGCAGACAGCCATGGATGTCATCGGCAACAACATCGCCAACGTCAATACCGACGGCTTCAAGGCCAGCCGTACGGATTTCAGCGACTTGTTCTACCAGACCCTCCAGGGCGGCACGGATAATACCAACGCCACGCAGGTCGGTTACGGCGTGAAGGTCAGCGGCGTGAGCAAGGATATGAGCACCACCGGCGAAACGACCACGAATGTGCCCACCAACCTGTTCATCAACGGCGAGGGCTATTTCATTGTCAGCACCGATTCCGCCAGCCATACGGCAGGTTCCACAACCAACAGCAGCGGCGCGACCGTGGCTGACTATTACACCCGTGTGGGTAATTTCCAGAAAAACGCGAGCGGCTATCTGGTGGATGCCAACGGCAACTATGTGATGGGCATGGATGCCACCTCGCTGGCCGCTTATCAGGCGGATCCGACCAGCTTACCCACCCTGCACGCCATCAGCCTCATCGGCGCGACCTTCCACCCCACGGCGGCCGGCACCAGCACGTCCAGTGATGTAACGGTCACGGCGAACACCAACATCTCCGACCTGACCATCAACAGCGACGGCACCATCTCGGGGACGATCGGTTCCTCTACCGGCACGTTTGAGTACGGCACGTCCAACGGCGCAACGACCGCATCGGCAAGCGACCCGATCATCGTCGCGCTGGCCACGTTCCCCAACGACGGCGGTTTGTCGCAGGCGGGCAACACCTCCTTCACCCAGTCGGTCAGCTCCGGTTCGCCGACCTACATCCAGGCCAGCAACGGCAACAGCACCACGCTCATCTCCGGCGCGCTCGAGCAGTCCAATGTCGATCTGGCCCGGGAGTTCACCAACATGATCGTGACCCAGCGCGGTTTCCAGGCCAACTCGCGCGTCATTACCGTCGCCGACTCCCTCCTCGAGGAGATCGTCAACCTGAAGCGTTCATAACCGTTGCCGCGGGAGGAATAGGGCAGTGATTAGAGTCACCAGGCTGAACGGCGGGCCGTTTTATGTCAATCCCTTTGAGGTGGAATTCATGGAAGAGACGCCCGACACCGTCATCACGCTCAAGAGCGGCAAGAAGCTGCTGGTGGAAGAAGACGCGGAAACGGTGATCGACAGGATGGTGGCCTTTTATCGCCGTGCGATCGTGGTGGCGCGACCGTTCGAAACGCGGCGGGAGAGCGTCAGGCGCCCCGGCGGGGAAGAAGACCCGTATGTATGACCGTCGGTGCGCGGGACTGCGGCCTCGGCTGCCCACGCGTGTCGGATACTGTCGTAAAAGCTGCCGGAGAGGGATGCCGTTTCCATGTCGTTTGTAGTTGGTTTGATCTGCTGTGCCGCGCTTTTTGCGGCGTTCATATTGGGCGGCGGGAATCCGGCGCTGCTTTTGGACGGGCGTTCGGCGCTGTTGGTGGTGGGGGGGATGGCGGCGCTTGGCTGCATGGGTCTGCCGGGGGGGATGCTCCGCGACAGGCTCGGCGCCGCGGTGCTTGCCATGCGCCGGACTGAAAGCAAAAAGCTGGAGGAGGAACTGTTTTCTCTCGCCAGGCTGGCAAGGGAAAAGGGCCTGATCGCGCTGGAGGATGCGGAGCCGCGTGTTTCGGACGCGCTGGTGCGGGAGGGACTGCTGCTCATATCGGGCGGGGCCAGCCCGGAAACGGTGCGCGCGGTGTTGGAAAAACAGGCGGACTGCCAAAAAGCCCGCGAACATGCCGCGCAGGAGCTGTTTGAGCGCATGGCCTATCTGGCCATCGGTGTGGGCGGCGCGGGCACGCTGCTCAAGACGGTGTTGATGCTCCACCGCTACGCCGGTCCCCAAACGCTCGCGCCCGGTATCGCGGCGGCCCTGTTGCCGGTGGCCTATGGCGCGCTGGCGGCCTATGTGGTGATGCTGCCGCTTGCGGCGCGTGTCCGGGCCGGGGCCGAACGGCAGGAGATTCAGCGGCAGGCCGCGATCGAGGGGATTCTTGCCGTGCAGGCCGGAGAGCCGATGTTTGTGGTACAGGAGCGGCTGCGCACCATTCTGCATCCGATTGTGAAACAGGCCCGCCGCGCGTCGTGATGAGGGCAAAGCGCCCGTCGCGCGGGCGGTATCCATTTCAAAGGAAAGGAAGGTTTTCGTATGAGCGACGTTTTATCGCAAAACCAGATCGACGAGCTGTTGCAGTCTTTGCATGACGGGAACATCAGCGTCAACGAACTGGAAACGATCAGCACGGAAAAGAAAGTGCGCCCCTATGATTTCAAAATCCCCAAAAAATTCAACAAAGAGCAGATGAAAACGCTCAGCATCATCTATGAAAATTACGGGCGTCTGCTTTCCTCCTACCTTTCCGGGACCCTCCGCAGCTATTGTAAAGTGGAAGTACTGACCATTGAGGAGCAGCGTTTTTTCGAGTATTCCAACGCGCTGGAATCCAATGTTCTGATGGGCGTGCTGGATATGAAACCGCTGGAGGGCTCGTCTATGGTTACCCTCAGCCAGTCCGTGGCGTTTGGAATCATCGACAGGCTGCTGGGCGGCCCCGGTGAAATCTACGAGGCCGACCGGGATTATACCGATATCGAGATGCAGTTGCTGCGCCAGGTGGTGCAGACGGTGTGCCGACTGGTGGGGGATGCATGGGAGAATGTGTATGCCCTCCAGCCGGATTTTGTGCGGCTGGAAAACAATTCGCGCCAGAGCCAGCTGGTCTCGCCAAACGAGACGGTCGTCATCGTCATGCTCGATGTGGAGATCCGGGATGTGGTGGGCAACATCAGTTTCTGTATTCCCTATGTGATCCTGGAGCCGGTGCTTGAACACCTCAACACCCGTTACTGGTTCACCGAAAGCCGCAGCAAAACCGGCGATGAGCAGGCCAGCCGGGAAAACCTGCTGCGCAAAGTGCGCCAGATCCCCATCGAGCTGCGGGCCGTGCTGGGCACTGCGCGCATCACGCTGCACGAGGCCCTGCAACTGCAGGTGGGGGATGTGGTTCCGCTGGACCAGCATCTGGACGAGAAAGCGGCGGTCTATTCGGGCAAAGAAAAATGGTTTGAGGGAACGCTCGGCACATGGCACAACAACCGGGCCATCCGTGTGGACCGGATCATGCTGGAGAGTGGAGTGAAAGATGAGTCAAAATGAAGGCTTTGTCCTGACACAGGATGAGAAAGACATACTCGGCGAAATCAGCAACATCAGCATGGGCTCTGCGGCAACGGCGCTGTCCAATATCCTGGGTCAAAAGGTGGTCATCACGTCGCCGCATGTGGAAAAAGGCTCCCGCCAGGCCATAGAAGATCTGGAGAAGATCCCGTCCATCGGCGTCATCATTTCCTACACCGAGGGCGTGATCGGTGAAAACTTCCTGATTATGCGCTCTGCGGACGCGGCCCAGATCGTCAACCTGCTGATGGGCGGCGACGTGGAGAGCGAGGAGTTCGGCGAGATCCAGATCAGCGCCATCGCCGAGGTGATGAACCAGATGATGGGCGGCTCCGCCACCGCGCTTTCGGGCTTCATAGGCCGCACGGTCAATATCTCGCCGCCGTCCGCCTTTGTCCTCACGGAGGAAAACAAGGAAGAAAAGCTGGCGTTTATATACAGCCAGGCCGACCAGGTCGTCTTCGTCAAGTTCCGGTTCTTTGTGGAAAATATGTTTGAAAGCGAGATCTTCATGGTGATGACTCGCGATTTTCAACGGGAGCTTGTGCAGGCGATGCTCGACAAAATGGGCATTTCCAATCTTTCGGAAATGTCGGGGTCTGCGCCGGAACCGCCGGCCGCGCCGCAGTCGGAGCCGCCGGCCCCTGAACCCGCCGCGCCGCCCGTATCCGTCGCGCCAGCGGCGCCAGCCGCCGCTACGGCTCCGGTCTCCGCGCCAACAGCGCCTGCAGCATCCGCCGCGCCAGCGGCGGCCAGGCAGGAGGCCGCCGCGGCGGCCACGGCCGTGCGCCCCGCAGTGCTGCCGCAGTTTGCGCCGCAGCCGGTTCTGAGCCACGAGGAACAGAACAATTTCGAGCTCATTCAGGAAGTGCCGCTCGACCTTTCGGTGGAAGTGGGCAGGTCGCGCAAGCTGGTGCGCGAGATACTGGATTTTGCCGTGGGTTCCATCATCGAGCTGGACAAGCAGGCGGGCGATCCGGTGGATATCATCGTCAACGGCCAACTGATTGCGCAGGGGGAAGTGGTGGTCATTGATGAAAATTTTGGTGTACGCATCACCGAGATCATCGGCAAACAATCCAAAGCCTAAGTAAGTAAAATAGGGGGAAATTATTGTGGGAAAAAGAATCATGGTCGTCGACGACGCCGCTTTTATGCGCATGATGCTCAAAAACATCCTGACCAAAGGCGGCTATGAGATCGCCGACGAAGCGCAGGATGGGCAGCAGGCTGTGGAAAAATACGCGGGCGCCTCGCCGGATCTGGTCATCATGGATATCACCATGCCCAATCTGGACGGAATCGGCGCGCTCAAAGCCATCAAGAAAATAGATCCGGGCGCGAAGATCATCATGTGCTCGGCTATGGGGCAGGAAGCAATGGTGGTGGAAGCCATCAAGGAAGGCGCCATGGATTTCATCGTCAAACCGTTCCAGGCGGACAGGCTGCTTGCCGCCATCTCCCGCGTGCTGCCGGAATAACCGGCCGCGCGCCGGACCATAAGGAGGTTCCCCGCTTTTGGAAATCATCAAGCTGCTGCTGACGCTGGCCATCGTCGTCCTGTTTTTCTTTCTGGCCTATGTCGTTACCCGCATCGTCGCGGGCGGGCATTTTCTGGGGATGCGGGGCGGCCGGAACATCCGCGTTCTGGAAAAAGTGCCGCTCTCGCGTGACAGCTCCATCCTGCTTGTGCGGGCGGTGGATAAGGTGCTGGTCGTGGGGGTCACCTCCTCCGGCATGACCACGCTGCGGGAGCTTGACCCCGAAACGGTGGAACAGGAGGAGGTGCCGGCGGCTCAGGATTTTGCCACCGTGTTTAAAGTGGCCCTGCGGGATTCCATGCCCGGCGGCAAGCTGCGCGCGCAGGTGGGCAAGTGGCTGCATATCGAAAAGGATGACGATCATGATCAATCTCATTAAGCGGGCGGTCCGCACGATAGGCAGGCACGGGCGGAAACTGTTTCGCATTGCCGCAGCCTCGGCGGTGTTCTGCATCGTGTTCTCCGTCGGCTTTGCCGTTTCGGCGGCCAGCAGCGATCCGGGCATCTCGCTGACGCTCAACGGCCTGACCACCCCGTCTGGCACCGCCAACACCCTTCAGATTTTGCTGCTGCTCACACTGATCGCGCTGGCCCCGTCCATCCTCATCATGATGACGTCCTTTACACGCATCATCATTTTCCTGTCGTTTCTGCGCAACGCGCTGGGCACCCAGCAAACACCGCCCAATCAGGTGCTGGTGGGCATCGCGCTGTTCCTGTCGCTGTTCATTATGTCGCCGGTTATCAACCAGATCAACACCACGGCCTACCAGCCGCTGGTAAACGGGCAGATCACCACCGAGCAGGCCGAAGTGAACGCCATGAAGCCGCTGCGGCAGTTCATGTTCAAGCAGACGGAGAACGCCAGCCTGAAAACCTTTCTGAGCATGGCGGGCACGCCCACCGTCAAATCGCTGGACAACATCCCCAACAGCGTGCTCATCCCGGCATTTGTCATCAGCGAGCTCAAACGGGCGTTCATGATGGGCTTCCTCATCTATCTGCCGTTTTTGATCATTGACGTGATCGTGGGCACCACGCTGATGTCGATGGGCATGATGATGCTGCCGCCGACCATGATCTCCCTGCCGCTCAAGCTGGCGCTCTTTGTGCTGGTGGACGGCTGGGGCCTTACGGTGCAGTCGCTGGTGTACAGCTTCAAATAACGGGCGCGCCGCGCGGGAAGGGAAGAGGAATTGAACGTCACACAGATAGCCGAGCTTGCGCACCGCACGCTCATCATGGCGGCCATGCTGGGCATCCCGCTGCTGGTGGTCTGCCTGGTGGTGGGGCTGGTGGTGTCCATCTTTGAGACGGCCACTCAGATCCACGAGCAGTCGCTGAACTTCCTTCCCAAGCTGGTGGCGGTGCTTATTGTGCTGCTGGTCGCGGGCGGCTGGATGGTCTCGCAGCTGTCCTCGTTCACGCGCGAGGTGTTCCAGGCCATCGCGGGCAAGGTGTAAGTGCGCGCGGCATTTTGCCGGTGCAAATTCATGCAGGCTGCAAGGTAGTTTTGCAGTATCGTTTTAAAACGCATGGTGTTATCTTTTAGTCAAGGGAGGCCGGACATGACGATCACCACAGGTCTGAATATCGACCTGTTTCTGTTGGTATTTCTGCGGGTGACGGGCATGATGCTGTTCAACCCCATTTTCGGCCGCACCAGCGTGCCCGCCATCCTGAAAGTGGGCTTCAGCCTGCTCACCGCATTTCTCATCGTGCCCACGCTGCATGGCGTGCAGGTGCAGATGAGCGGACCGGTCAATTTCATCGTGGCCGGCCTGCTGGAATTCTCCATCGGCTTTGGAATCGGGGTGCTGGTCAACCAGATGTTCGGCATCGTGGCCATCGCGGGCGAATACATCGACATGCAGCTCGGGCTTTCCATGGCGCAGATCTATGACCCCAGCATGGGCGCCAGCATGCCGGTCGTGGGCAGTTTTTACAACCTGGTGCTCCTGCTGGTGTTCTTTGCCGGCAATGCGCACCTTTCCCTGTTCGCCATGCTGGCCGATTCATTCCATGTCGTTGCGCCGGGGGCGGCGGGCATCACCCCGGGGGCCGCGCAGTTCGTGGTGAACATGGGCGGGGACATGCTGGAGATGGGTTTGCGCATGGCCATCCCGATCATCGCGGTGGAGCTCATCTGCGTGGTGGCCATCGGTCTTATCATGCGGGCCGTACCGTCCATCAATATCTTCGCGTTCGGCATCCAGATCCAAGCCATCGTGGGCATCGTCGTGCTGCTGGTGGCGGTGCCGGTCACGGTGAGCATGTGCAACGGGCTGGTCACGTTCCTGCTGGAAAAGGTCGCCGCATTCATCCGGCTGCTGGCCTAGTGCCGCGCCCAAAACGGTGAAAAAGGGGGGAACGGCATGCCCGAAGCGTCCGCGGGGGACAAAACCGAAAAAGCCACCCCGAAACGACGGGAAGACGAACGGAAAAAAGGCCATGTGGTCCAGAGCCCGGATGTCACCTCCGCCGTAGCCATGCTCGGCACGTTTGCGGTGCTGCGCGTGATGGGGCCGTCCATGATCAAGAGCCTGTCGGACGGGATGCGCGGCATGCTGGCGAACCTCACGTCCGCCGTGTCCGGATACGAGGACATGCGCGCGCGGATGACAGCCGCCCTGTCGGTGCTCATCGGGGTGGCGGTGCCCGTGATGCTGGTGGCGTTTGCCGCCACGGTGGCCACCACGCTGGCGCAGACTCGGCTGCTTGTCTCGCTGGACCAGCTCAAGCCGGATCTTTCCCGCCTCAACCCGCTGGAGGGTATCAAGCGTCTGTTCTCGGTGCGGTCGCTTGTGGAGCTGGGCAAATCCATCCTGAAGGTCGTGCTGGTGGGCGCGGTGGTCTATTTCGAGATCCAGCCCCAGATGCACACCATTCTCCTGCTGTATAACATGAGCCTGGCGCAGTCGTTTTCCTGGGTGGCCGGCATCCTGGCGGATATCGGCATCAAGGTGGCGGGCGTGATGCTGCTGCTCGGTGCCATTGATTATTTTTACCAGTGGTTTCAGTATGAAAAAGATATCCGCATGACCAAGGAAGAGATCAAGGAAGAATACAAGCAGATGGAAGGTAACCCCGAAATCAAGGGGAAGATCAAGAACCTGCAGCGTCAGATGGCGCGCCGCCGCATGATGCAGGACGTACCGAAGGCCGACGTGGTGCTGCGCAACCCCACGCACTTCGCCGTGGCGCTCAAGTATGAACACGGCAAGCAGCGCGCGCCGGTCTGCGTGGCCAAGGGGCGGAACGCCGTGGCGCTGCGCATCGTGGAGATCGCGGAAGAGAACCATGTGTATATCCGGGAAGACCCGCCGCTCACCCGCGCGCTCTATCAGGCGGTGGAAGTGGGCGGGCAGATCCCGGCGGAGTTTTACAAGGCGGTCGCGGAAGTGCTCGCCTACATCTACAAGCTGCGGCGGGCCGGCCGCAGGTAAGGCGGACGGAAAGGAGGCGAGCGGTTATGAAATGGCTGAAAAGCAGCGCGGTGTCCATCGGGCTGATCTGTGTGATCTTCCTCATCATCATCCCCGTGCCGGCGGGCGTGCTCGATTTCCTGTTCATGCTCAACCTGTCCATCGGCGTCGTCATTTTGCTCACGGCGCTGTTCATCAAGGATACGCTGCAGTTTTCCATCTTTCCCTCTCTGCTGTTGATGACGACACTGTTCCGCCTGGCGCTGGAGATTTCGGCCACCCGCCTCATCCTCGGCAACAGCGGCGACGCGGGTGAGGTCATCGCTGCATTCGGCAGCTTCGTCATCAAGGGCAACCTGGTGGTGGGCGTGGTCGTGTTCCTCATCATCGTGGTGGTGCAGTTCATCGTCATCACCAAGGGCTCCGAGCGCGTGGCCGAGGTGGCCGCCCGTTTCACCCTCGATGCCATGCCCGGCAAGCAGATGGCCATCGACGCCGACCTCAACGCCGGTATCATCACCGAGCCCGAGGCGCGCCGCCGCCGCACCAATATCCAGCGCGAAGCGGATTTCTATGGTTCGATGGACGGCGCCTCCAAGTTCGTCAAGGGCGATGCCACCGTTGCCATCCTCATCGTCATCATCAACATCGTGGGCGGCGTTATCTCCGGGCTGGTGGCCGGGGAGGATATTCAGAAGGTGCTCACCACCTACACGCAGGCGACCATCGGCGAGGGGCTGCTGGCCCAGTTGCCGGCGCTGCTCATCTCGGTGGCCACCGGTCTCATCGTCACCCGCGCCGCCTCGGACGCCAACATCAGCCAGGACCTCGCCTCCCAACTGCTTTCCCGCCCGCTGGTGCTGCGCATCACCGGGGGCGTGCTGCTGTTCATCATGTTTCTGCCCGGTTTTCCCGCGCCGGTGCTGTTCCTGGAGGGCGCGCTGTTCATCGTCCTCAGCTTTGTGGTGGACAGGCGGCAGAAGCGCGCCGCCATGGCGCCGGCCGCCGCTGCCGCGGCAGCGGCGGTGCCCGCGGCCGACGCCGAGCTGAAAAAACTTCAGAATCCGGAAAACGTCTACCAGTATCTTGAGGTCGAGACTATCGAGATGGAGTTTGGCTACAGTCTCATCCCGCTGGTGGATGAATCGCAGGGCGGCACGTTTGTGGACAAGGTGGTCATGTTCCGCAAGCAGTTCGCGCTGGATACCGGCATGGTCATTCCCAGCGTGCGGATGCGTGACAACATCCAGCTCGGTAACAACACGTATGTGATCAAGATTCGCGGCGAGGAGGTGGCGCGGGGCGAGCTGCTGGCGGGCAGCCTGCTCATCATGAACCCCTCGGCGGACACGTTCGACGTGGACGGCGTGGACACCGTGGAGCCCGCGTTCGGTCTCAAGGCGCGCTGGATCTCGCCCGAAAAGCGCAGTGAGGCGGAGCTGAAAGGCTATACGGTAATCGACCCGGCGGCCGTTATGATGACCCATCTTTCCGAGATCATCCGCCGCCATGCATGGGAGATGCTCGGGCGCAAAGAGGTCAACGCGCTGCTCGACACCGTCAAGAAGAACAACGCCTCCCTGGTGGAGGAACTCATTCCGAATAAGCTCACCGTGGGCGAGCTGCAGAAAGTGCTGCAGAACCTCCTGCGCGAATCCGTTCCCATCCGCGACATGGTGGGCATACTGGAAACGCTGGCCGACCACGCTCCCAAGATCAAGGATGCCGATCTGCTTTCCGAATTCGCAAGGCAGGGGCTGCGGCGCACCATTTCGCACCGGTATGCGCCGCATGGCGAGCTGCAGGTCATCACGGTGGACCCGCAGGTGGAGCAGCTCATCAACCAGAGCGTGCGCCAGACCGACAGCGGCGCCTACCTGGCCATCGAGCCGGACAAGGCGCAGGCCATCATCGACAACCTCACCGCCCTGGTGGGCCGGTGCGGCGACGCGGGCATTGAGCCGGTGGTGCTGGCCGCGCCCCAGACCCGCCTGTATCTCAAGCGATTGACCGAACAGGCATTGCCGGATCTGGCGGTTATCAGTTATAATGAGTTAGAAAATGATGTCAAATTGCAGGCGCTCGGCGCCGTGGCGGCCTGACGAACGCATCGCAGGCGGCTGTGAGGTGGTGAAGACGTGAGCGAAACGACACAGGAAGAAAGCGAGCCGCTTTGGCAGGTCTACCGCGAAACGCGCAGCCGGGAAGCGCGCAACCGGCTGGTGCTGCACTACGGCTGGCTGGTGCGCGCCATCGTGCACCGGGTGATGTCGGTGAGCGGCAGCTATGCCGAAAGCGACGACCTGACCAGCTGCGGCACCATCGGTCTCATCAAGGCTATCGAGAAGTTCGACAGCGATAAGGGTGTGCAGTTCTCCACATTTGCCACTTACCGCATCCGCGGGGAGATTCTGGATTTTGTGCGGCGCAGCGATTGGGTGCCCCGCGGCGTGCGCAAGCGGGTTTTGGAAATGGAAAGCGCCGAGAGCGAGCTGGCTTCGTCTTTGGGGCGCCGCCCGTCGGACAGTGAGCTCTGCGAACGCCTGGGCGTGCCCGACCGTGTGCTGGCCAAAACGCGCGCGAGTATGGAGCGGTTCAACGTCATTTCGTTCGAAGAGATGCTGCGTGACGCCGCACGGGACATGGCGGGGGACGATTCCCCCGAGAATGCTCTGCAGGAAAGCGAACTGCTCGAGGTGCTTACCAAGGCGGTGGAGGACCTGCCCGAGCGTGACCGTCTGGTTATCACACTGTATTATTATGAAGACCTTACGCTCCGGGAGATCAGCGAGGTGATCGGCGTGACGGAGTCGCGCGTGTCACAGATTCATTCGCGCGCCGTAGGCCGGATGAAAGCGGCCATGGGCGCCTATATCCGTACATAAAACCGCAACCGCAAAATGGGGTGAAACGATGATCCGAGGGATTTTTTCGGCCGCTTCCGGCATGATCGCACAGTCCGATCGTATCAACGTGATGGGCAATAATCTGGATAACGCCGATTCGCAGGGCTTCAAAAGCGATACGGCCACGCTGCGCAGTTTCGATGAGGAGCTGGCGCTGCGCACCACGGACGCCGTACCGGTCGGCACGCTCAACGCCGGCGTGCATGTGAGCGGCGTGGAGACCGACCTCTCGCAGGGTGAGCTGCAACAGACGGGCAGCTCATACAACATCGCCGTCAACGGCGGCGGATTCTTTGCCGTTGCCGCGCCGGGCGGGCAGACGCTTTATACCCGTGAAGGCGATTTCGCGCCGGATGCATCGGGTTATCTGGCGCTGCCGTCCGGCCAGCGCCTGCTGGACAGCACCGGCGCGCCGATTTCGGCGGCGGGGTTCCGGCTCGCGGCCAACGGCGCCTATACCAACGACGCCGGGCAGACCGGCACCGTCCCGCTTTACACCGGCACGGCCGCCAAGCGCACCGACGGCTTTTTCGATCTGACCGGTGCGCAGGGGGCCACAGGCTCAGTTTTGCTGCAGGGTTATGTGGAAAAATCGAACGTGAACACCGTGACCGACATGACCGGACTGATGGAGGCCAGCCGTGCGTTTCAGTCCTGCCAGCAGGCTTACAACACGGGCACGGATACGCTGGATAAGCTGGTCACGCAGGTGGGTTCCCTGCGTTAAGCCGGAACAGGGGAGGATGTTTCCATGATACAGGCGTTTTTTGGCGGCGCGGCCAGCCTGCGCTCCAGGCAGACGGCGATGGACGTGATAGCGAACGATATCGCCAATGTGAATACCGCGGGCTATGTGCAGCGGGATACGGATTTCAGCGACCTGCTGTACGATTCCATGGTGCGTCCGGAAAATCCGTCCTACGCGAACGAGCTGGAGGGCAGCGGCGCGGGTGTGGATGCCGTCGTGGCGGACGCTTCGGCCGGTTCATTTGTTCAGACGGGCTCGCTGCTGAATTTTGCGCCCCGGGGCGAGGGCTTTTTCGCGGTACGCGACGCGCAGGGAGTGGTTTCCTACACGCGGGATGGTACGTTCACTGCGCAGCCGGAGAACGGCGCCGCCGTGCTGGTGGATGCACAGGGCCGCACGGTGCTGGACGCGCAGGGCAACGCCATCGCGGTGCAGAACGGCGTGCCGCAGACCCAGCCCGGCGTGTTCGCATTTGCTTTCCCTCAGAACCTGACGGCGCTGGGCGGCAGCCTGTTTGCGGCGAGCGCGTCGTCCGGTGCGGCGCAGGTCTCCGACGAGGGCGTCTTGCAGGGCGCGTATGAAACGTCGAATGTGGACCTGAGCAGCGAAATGGGTAACATGATTGTAACGCAGCGCGGGTTCCAGATGAACGCGCGGGTGGTGTCCACCGCCGACCAGATCGAGTCTTATGTCAACGATCTGCACTAATGATTTTTTCAAAGAAATCGTGTGCGCGCACTCAATGTTTGCAGATGCGGGCCGATATATATAGTTGAGAGAACGGGCTTGTGGACGGTCCGTGCGGAGTTTGAACAGCCGGTTCGGCTTTAAGGGTGGTGGCACAGATGAAAATAGATGGATTTCAGCCGCATCAGGTCTATGCGTCTTTTTCCAAAGAGGAAAAGGATACGAAGCCCGCGCAGGTGGCGACTGAACCGGCGCAGGCCGGCAGTGTGGACCGTGTGGAGATCTCGGCGGAGGCTGCCGACAAGCAGGCGACGTCGCGCCTTGCCGGGCAGATCACGGACGCGTCCGATGCAGGCGGGCGGGCGGAGCGAATCGCCGCCATCAAAAAGCAGGTGCAGGACGGCACCTACAGTGTCCCCGCGGAAGATGTCGCGGCGGGCATCCTTGGCGCACGGATCGACCGGAAAGCATAGGGGGTGGCGCGCGTGCCTTCGTGGACGGAAGAACTGGAAGCGGCTTTGGAAAAAGAAGAGCAGATCGTGCGTGCCCTGCTGGAACAGGCGCTGCTGAAGACACCGGCGCTTCAGGTGGGCAACATCGCGGCGCTGGGTGCCATCGTCAACACCGAGCAGCCTCTGGTGCTGCGGTTGCGGGCCGTACAGGAAGGGCAGCAGTGCCTGCTGGGAAAAAGCGGCGTGGCGGGGAAAACGCTGCGGGACGTGATCGGGCAGGCGCCGGACAGGACCGAGACGCTGTCCCGCCGCCGGGAAACGCTGCATGCGGCCGCACAGGCACTGCAGCGCGCGAATGAGAAGAATCATGCCATCGCCGCCGCCTGCTTTGCGCAATATGACCATCTGGTGAAGACCATGCAAAAGCCGCAGGCGCTGTATACCAGCCAGGGCGCGGAGGCCCGGAAAACCGCCTCCCGCGCGTTTATTGATCAGAAAATATAACGGCTGCCGAAGGAGTTTACATATGGCGTCTTTGAATACAGGGCTGAACACCGCCCTTTCCGGGCTTTCCGCATCGCAGACTGCGCTTGGCGTGACGGCACACAATATCTCCAACGCCGCGACAGACGGCTATTCCAGGCAGATGGTCGATCTGCAGGCGGTAAACGTCAACACGGGGGCCTACCAGTGGAAGCCGGTGGTGCCGTTTGTGGGCAACGGCGTGAACAGCAATCAGATCACGCAGGCGCGTGATGGGTTTCTGGACGTGCGTTACCGCACTGCGAATGCGCAGTACAGCGACTATGAGCAGCGGCAGAACGATCTGGGGCAGGTAGAGGATATTTTCAATGAGGTGTCCACTTCCGGCAACGACACGCTCCAGGGCCTGAGCGGCCAGCTCAACACCCTCATCAACGACATCGGTTCCTATCAGTCGTCCCCCGCGTCCAGCAGCCTGCCTGTCACCATCAAGACGGATGCGGAAAATCTTGTCACGAAGATCCGGACGGCCTATTCCAGCCTAACCACGTTCGAATCACAGGAACAGAGCGCCCTCAACGTTGTGGTGAGCGGCGATACGCAAAGTGGCGGTATCAACGGCATTCTCCAAAACATCTCCACGCTGAACACGCAGATCGTGAGCATGGAGGTGGGCGGCCAGCCCGCCAATGACCTGCGTGATCAGCGCAACCAACTGTTGGACAAACTCTCGGGCTATCTGGACATCTCGGCGACGGAGCAGTCGGACGGAAGCGTGACCGTCCAGATGGAAAACGACCTTGCCTCGGGCAGCGGCGCCATGCTGGTGGACGGCAACAACATTGTCCACACGCTCAAGGTGGTTACCGACGGCCCGACGGATGCGAGCGGGCTTTCCACCACCGCCGTTACCTGGGACGCATCCGATTCCAACAACCAGAGCACGACGTATGCGACGAATACCGGCACCGGCTGGAGCGGGAACACCTTGTCCGTTGGCGGCGGCTCGGTCAACGGCTACCTGGCCATCCTCAACGGCGACGGCAGCGGCACCGGCAGCTACGGCGACGTGGGCGTGCATTATCTGAAAGAGCACCTCAACGATTTTGCGCAGTCGTTTGCGGATATCATGAACAGCACGTCGACCTCAAGCGGCGGCGGCGCGCAGATGCTCACCTATGGCTCCGGGACCCCGCCGACTCCGACATATCCGGATACCACGGGCTGGTCGGACCCCACCGCGTCCGCGGCGTATGTGGCGACCGACGCGGCCGCGACCATCTCGCTGAGCGATGCATGGAACAAGGATGACACGCTCTTTGGTGACAATTACACCGGCACCAGCGTGGGCACCTATGCGCAGGCATTTCTCAATGCCTTGGGCAGCGCGCAGGTCTCCTCCTACGATACGTCCGCGCACAAGACCTTGTACACCGACGGAACGATGGCGTCCTATGCGGCGACGTTCTCGAATAAGATTGCCAATGTCATCAACGACGATACCACGATGGCAGGCAACTACCAGATCCAGAAAAACGATCTGGACACACAGCGGCAGTCCGTTTCCAGCGTGTCGATCGACGAGGAAACGGTGAACTTGATGAAATTCCAGCAGATGTACGGCGCGAGCGCACGGGTCATCACGACCATCAACGACATGATGGGCACGCTGCTGTCGATGGCGCAGTAAAGGTGTTTGAAAGGAGCAGGACATGCGCATTACCAATTCCATGATTATGGGCCAATATGCCAACCAGCTCAACCAGAACGTGGAAAGGGTGTCCGACGACACCCAGAAGCTTTCCTCCGGCCAGATGTATTCCCGTGCGTCGCAGGACCCGGTGGATGCCGCGGAGATGATCGCCGCCAACGGGCAGTTGAACACCATCGAGCGCTACCAGAAAAACATCACGAACACGCAGGCGTGGCTGACGGATACGGAGTCCACGGTGAATAAGACCTACTACAGCATTTTGCAGAGTGCCAACACCACGCTCAATGCCGCGGCCAACTCCGGCACCGACAGCAGCGTCAACAACTCCACGCTGGCCACCAATCTGCAATATGACCAGACGGAGATCCTCAGTGCGCTCAACTCCACATCGTCTACCGGGCAATATGTGTTCGGCGGCAGCGCCTCCGGCAACCCGCCGTTCAAGGCAGGCTCGGAAAGCGATTACACGGCGTATTCCAATTATGTGACGGCGTATAAAAACGTGTATGAGACCGCTTATAACGGCACGACGGGTACCGCGGCGGATAAGCAGTCGGCGGCGGAAGCAGCGATAACGGCGGATTCCGCCGATGGCTCCACGGCGCTTGGGGCGGCCTCGTCCGCTCTGACGGTAGCGCCCGTTGTGGACGTTACGATAGATGGCTCCGGTAATGCAACGGTGTCCGCCGCTCTTTCGGAATCCGATATCGAAGGCAAGCTGCTGTATCAGACGCCGGGCACAGGCAAATACATTCCGGTGGCAAAAATCAACGACAGCGCGCAGACATCTTCGACCACCGTGAACGACCTGGCCTATTACAGCACGGAAAACAGCGCGATGACGCGTTCCTATCCGGTCGATCTCGGATACGGCACGCAGATGGATTCTTCCGGCAACGTGGCGGCGGGTACGGCGTTTGAGGCATCCACCGACCCGCTCAGCTTTTTATTGCAGAACGTTACCGCTTCCGGCAGCCAGAATGTCTATGACAATTTCGGGGCAACGGCGACGGCGCTGAACAACGACGACACGAGCACGGTGAGCGCCTCTCAGACGCTGAACACCCAGTCGATGGATGCCGCGTCGCTTACCAATGCCGTCCTGGGCGCCAAGCAGAACATGCTCACGTTCCTTTCCAATAAATACAGCGCGGATAACACAAACGCGACGCAGCGCCTTTCCAACGTGGAGGATGTGGACACCACCACGGCTTATACCCAATATTCGCTGCACCTGATGGCGTATCAGGCCACGCTGGCCATCAGCAATTCCATCCTGCAGAACAATCTGACGGAATATCTCAAATAAGCGGGTGACGCAAAATGGACGTGTTCCGCCTGACCATCCAGGCGAGTCCGGCGCGTCTGGACATGCAGGCGCAGAACCTTCGGCTGGATACCCGTATGCCCGCGGCTTCTATGGAAATCACCAAAGAAAAAGGGAGCGTTTCGGTGCAGGCAGAGCATCCACGGCTTTCCGTCGATGCCACCGAGGCCAAATCGGAAGAAGGGCACGAGACCGTTGCTCAACTGGTAAGCGATTTCGCACAGCGGGGGAAGCAGGCTGTGGATGAAGCCGCCCGCCAATATAACGAGATGGGGCGAGTCTACCGCTCGATGGCGCGCAACAAAAACGCGATCGCCCGGCATGCGCTGGAGCAGGCAGTGCCGGCTATGCCGACCTATGGCCTGCGTTTCGTGCCCTCTGCGCCGCCGCAAATATCCTTTACGGACAATGTGTTTTCCTATTCAATCCAGCCGGATCAGACGCATATCCAGTGGACGATTCATCAGAGCGCGTCTATCTCCGAGGATCGCCCGGCGCAGATTTCCATCTGGATGGCACAGCAGCCGGAGCTGCACTTCTCGGCGCAGGCGTGAGCGCGCCGCCGGTTGCGTGGATGAGCGGGCCCGCGCCCGCAGGAGAGATGTATGCAGATTGATACAAAAGAATCCGGCCCGGTAGAAGTGGCCGAACAGGAGTTGTTCCGTTTTCCGCAGGGCCTGTACGGATTTGAGACGCACAGGCTTTTTGCATTGTTGAAAGATCGGAGGAACCCGCAGAATCCCTTTATGTGGCTGCAAAGCGCCACAGACCGGGGCGTTTGCTTTGCCGTGCTGGATGCGGCGGCGCTTTTCCGGGATTATTGCCCGCCCGTCCCCACAGGAGCCGGGGCCGCGCTGGCGCTCGGCGCGCAGGAAAGCCCACGGTATTTGGTCATCGCCAACCTGCCGCAGGCGGGTGGCCGGCTGTTTCTCAACCTGAAGTGCCCGGTGGCGGTCAATTCCACGGCGCGGCTGGGGGTGCAGATCATTCTGGAAGACGACCGCTATCCCATGCGGTATTATCTCCCGGCAAGGGAGGGCGTTTGAGATGTTGGTCATCACCCGCAAAAAGGGAGAATCGTTTCTGATTGGCGATGAGATCGAGATCACAGTGCTCGAGCAGCAGGGGGATAAGGTGAAGATCGGCATTGCGGCGCCGCGCGCGCTGCCCGTGCTGCGCAAGGAGCTGCTGCAGGAGGCGACCGATTTCAACCGCGAAGCTGCCGGCGTGTCGGCCGATCTGCAAAGCCTGGCCGCGGCGCTGGGGGATATCTCTTCGCTGCCCCCGGAAGGAAAACCGTCCTAAATTTTTTCTAAAAAGCGCTAAAGTGCCGAATTTAAGCGCCGATACATAGAGTGAAGCTCAAAAACAATGCCGAAAGGCAAGGGAAAAGGATTTCCCTTTCATCATCAAGGAGGAAGAATTATGGTCATCAACCACAACATTGCAGCGCTCAACACCCTGAGCAACCTGCAGAAAAACACCTCAGCCGTGCAGGATTCCCTGCAGAAACTGTCCACCGGTTCCAAAATCAACAAAGCCGCGGACGATGCTTCCGGTCTTGCCATCTCGCAGAAGATGCAGGCCCAGATCAACGGTTTGAATCAGGCGCAGGAGAACGTTTCCAACGGCAACTCCCTCATCCAGACCTCCGAGGGCGCGCTCGGCAACGTGCAGGACATCCTGCAGAAGATGCGTACCCTCGCCGTGCAGGCGCAGAACGACACCCAGAACGACACCGATAAGAGCAACCTGCAGGATCAGGCCAACGCGCTGGCGCAGGAGATCAACCGCATTTCCGACCAGACCACCTACAACACCAAAAACGTGTTCGGCCAGACCGACAGCGAGGGCCTGTTCTCCAACAGCGGCCTCCAGATCCAGATCGGCGCCGATTCCGGCCAGACCATCAACCTCACGCTGGGCGGCACCGTCGTCACCACTTCCACGCTGGTTTCCGCTTCTGCCGCCACAAGCGCCACGGGCAGCACCACGCTTTCCGGCGACGCGGCGGACGGCTACCAGTACTTTGTTTCCACTTCTTCCGGCACCGATACCTATGCGGTCACACTGAACACCGCTTCCGACGGTTCCATCTATGCCACGTTTAAGGATTCCGACGGCAATCAGGTCATGTCGACTGCTGTTACCACCGCTTTCACCGCGGCGGTCAGCGCCACGACTGCGAACGGCACCACCACCTATTCCATTGCCAACTCCGCGCTCTTTACGGCGGGCAACATCACCGCAACCACCATCAACTATGACCTGACCGGTGTGCAGGGCGGCACGGCCGGCACGGCGGTTTCGGCGACAGCGGTCACGCTTGTTGGCTCTCAGACAACCACCGGCGGCACTAACATAGCAGCTACCGACACAACAGATGGCACAGCAGGAGCTGATCCGGCTACCGCCACTGTGACAATCAATGGCGTAGCTTATACGGCTTCCCTCTATTCAGATTCCAGTGCGACCACGGTTATGCAGACGGCTTCTGCTGGGAACGTTTATTTCACATTGACGGATGCGGATGGCAATGTGGTAAAAGACAGCAGCGGCAGCAAGTTGGTCTTTACCGGTACGGCGGATGCAAGTAAGAAGCTTTCCGCAACAGGCTTGAATGTTGGCGGCAAAACTGCAAGTGTGACACTGGGCACGGCAACTTATACCGCGAATATCGCGGGCAGCGGTACCAATACCACCTTCACGCTCACCGATGTCAACGGGCAGGTTGTGAAAGACACGAATGGTGAAACCGCCACGTTTACCGGATCCGTTACCGGTGGCCAGTTGACTACAAATTCGACTACGGGCAAGATCAATGTGACCGAAAGCACCTCGTATCTGGATGCCGTCAGTGTTTCCGCTCTGGGTGTGGGCACCGGCGTGGGCGAAGCCGCCACGGCGCTTTCTCTTACCGGCTCGAACGCCATCAACACCATCCAGACCGCCATCGACACGGTTTCCAAGCTGCGTTCCAAGATGGGCGCCTATCAGAACCGCTTCACCTATGCGGGCGATACGCTGGACATCGAGAGCCAGAACCTGACCGCCGCGCAGTCTACCCTGACCGACACCGACGTCGCGCAGGAAATGATGAACTACACCAAGAACAATATCCTGGTGCAGTCCGCGCAGGCCATGCTCGCGCAGGCCAACCAGCTGCCGCAGGGCATGCTCTCCCTCCTCAAATCATAAGTTCGGTTTTCCCTTTTCAAAAGGCGGGGCGAAAGCCCCGCCTTTTGGCATTTTTGCGGAAAAGTGTCGAAAATGCACGCGCTTGGGCTGTATGTTTTCGGCAAAATATGCTATCATGGTTTTAAGAGGTGAGTGCATGAAGGCCTATACCCGTAAAAAAGGGGACGTGAAGATCTCCGCCTGCACCATTGCAAAAAACGAGGCGAAAAACATTGCCCGTTGCATAAACAGTTATAAAGAGTTTGTTGACGAGATCATTGTGGTGGATACCGGCTCCACCGACGACACCGTGCGCATTGCCGAAGAATGCGGCGCGACGGTGCTGCATTTTGATTGGTGCGATGATTTCTCCGCTGCCAAAAACTTTGCAATAGAGGCCGCATCGGGCGACTGGATCATTTGCCTCGATGCCGACCAGTATTTCAGCGAAAACTGCGGCACACAGGTGCGCCGGGTGATCGAAAACGCCGAGCGCAAAGGGAAAAACTGCGTGATGGCCCGTGAGGTGAACCTCGACGATGCCAGCGGCCGGCAGAAAAGCGAGGTAGGAGTCATCCGCATTTTCCGCGCCGGCCTGCGCTACCGTTTTCCCATTCACGAGAGCATTTTTTCACCGCAGGGGCTGGAAATCGCCACCGTTCCCAAACTGCAGTTTTTCTATTATCATACCGGCTATTCCTCCGATCGGTTTGAGGGGAAGCTGGCGCGCAACCTGCGTCTGCTGCAAAAGGAACTGGAAACGCACCCGGAACCGACGCGGGAAGCGGCGCTGCATGCCTATATGTGCGACTGTTATTCGGGCATGAACCGCCACGAGGAAACACGCGCCGAAGCGCGCGCCTATCTGGAGGGCAGGAGGAAAACCGGCGTACGTATGCTGGGGCTGGAAGCCAAGCCATACATCAACAGCATCAACAGCCTGGAAAAGGAAGAAGGTCCGCTGGAAGAGCTGGACGAATGGATTTCCATGCTGGAGCGGGATTTTCCCGGCTATCCCGACGCTGCCTATGCCCGTGCGCGGTACGATTATCGCCGGAGAATGTTTGCGCAGGCGCTCGAGCAGTTCGACCGCGCGGTGAAACGCTCCGCTGTCTATGATGGCGCGGACTGCGACTCTGTCGGTGCGGAGATGGAGCGCATCGATTATTTCCGCGGATTGTGCAAGTGGGCGCTGGGTGATGCGGTGGGTGCGCTGGATCTGTTTGCCGATCTGTCGCGCCATGCAAAGAACAATGCCGCCATGCTGCGCATGCTGGCCATTGTCAAGCCGATGGGCGACCTGCATGCCGATGCGTTCGCGCAGGATTTTTTCCTGTCGCTGGATGACGCCGTCAAGCCGCAGATGCTGGGCGCCGTCATGATGTACTATATGTCTAAGCCCGCCACATTCGGTTATGCCTATATGCGGGACAGGCAGGGGGCAAAGGACATCGACGCCACTCTGTCCGGTTTTATTCAGGCGGGCAACGGCGATTATCTGGGCGCATCCAACTTTTTTTACCTCAATGCGGTGGGAGCAAAGAACAAGGACTCGGCCATGCGCGCGCTGCTCTGCGCCGTGCTTGCGCAGAACGCGGACGCGCTGGAGCACGCCAAATCGGTCGCACCGCCCTGCCAGCAGGCGGCGCTGGGCGTGGCCGACGCGCCGGTGGCCGAGGACGATATTCCACAGATCGCCAGTCTGGTGGTGGAAGCCGACCGTCTGCGAGGCGGCGCGCTGTCCGCGCAGATTGCCCGCACTGCGGCGGAGCAGTTGGGAACCGGGCTTGCCCAGGCTTTTGCGGAGCAGCTCGAAAAATCATTTGCGTATTCCGCCGCGCTGGCTGCCGTGGAGGCCGCGCCGCTTTCGCCGGAGACCGTGTTCCTGCGCGGATATTACACCTGTCGCTTGGGCCGCATGGGCGAGGCGGAGGACCTGCTTCGGTTGGCAAAAGCGCAGGGGGCGGATGGCCCGGCGGCGGATGGCATGCTGGAATCAGCGGAAAAGCGCCTGCGGGCTTTCCGGGCGGATAAGCAGCCGGATATGGCGGCGGAGCAGGCACGGGTGGCCGCTCATCTGGAGCGGGGCGATTTTCACACCGCACAGGCGGCGCTGGCTGTTCTGCGCGATCTTGCCGAGCCGGATGCACCGTGGTATTCCATGGCGGCGGTCACCGCCTATTACCTCGGGCAGGATGAACGCGCGGCCCTTATCGTGCGGGCGGGTCTTCTGCGTTTCCCGGACGATGCGGATCTGCTGTATAACGCCGGGGATATCTACAGCCGCATGGGGCTGAAAAAATGCTCCAAAATATATTACGAACAGGCACTGGAACGGTGCGGCGACGAAGCGCTGCGCGAACAGATCCGGGCGGCGCTGGTCTCCATGCCAGCCTGAAGCGGGTTGATATGCGAGACCATGCAAGGAAAATAGCTGGGGGATAAACGATGGACGATAACGGAATGGGCTCCATGCTGGAAATGTATGTCTATGAGGAAAACCAACTGCTCGACCAGCTGGAAGAGATCATGCTGGAAACGGAAAGGAGCGGTTCGCTTTCCACGGAGCACATCAATGAGATTTTCCGCATCATGCACACCATCAAGGGGTCTTCAGCCATGATGGCGTTTCAGAATATTTCCACGCTGGCCCATGCGGTGGAAGATCTGTTTTTCTATATACGCGAGAACCACCCGGAGTCGCTGGATATCTCGGCGGTCTGCGATCTGGTGCTTCCGGCTTCCGACTTCATCAAGGCGGAGGTGTCCAAGCTGGAAAGCGGGCAGCAGCCCGACGGCGACGCGTCCGCAATCGAGCAGGGTATCAAGGAGTTCCTGCAATACATTTCCGGTGAGGCCTCCGGCGAAGCGCCCGCCGGGCATGCTCCGGCCGCGCCTGCCGCCGAAGAAACACCGGCCCTTGCTGCGGAGCCGGCCGCCGGCGCGCAGACCGGAGACGGGCAGAAAGGCGCACGCAAATACACCGCACATCTGGTGTTCGAAGAAGGCGGGCAGATGGAAAATCTGCGCGCGTTCAATATTGTGCGCAATCTAACCGAGTATACGGTGGAACTTTACACCAACCCGACCGACCTGCTTGGCACGCCGTCGGAAACGATCCTCCAGAAGGGGTTTGACATCTTCTTTTCCACCGCCGAGCCCGAAGAACGAATGCGTTCCCTGTTCGACGAGTCGCTGTATCTGAAATCTTATGAGCTGACGCCGGTGGACGCCTATGACGACGAGGTGGCGACACCGCCTGCGCCGCCTGCCGAAGAGACCCCGGCGCAACAGCCCGCCGCACAGCCTGCACCGGCCAAAGAGCAGGGCGCGGCGCTTCAGAAGCTGGAGAAGCAGCCGTCCGCGTCGCCTGCCGAGGCGCCGAAAGCCACCAAGCTCAACCTCATCAGCGTCAATGTCGGCAAGCTGGACATGCTGATGGATCTGGTGGGCGAGCTGGTCATTTCCGAGTCCATGGTGACCAAGAACCCCGACCTCGCGGGGCTTGAACTGGAGAATTTCCATAAAGCGGCGCGCCAGCTCCGCAAGCTGACCGACGAGTTGCAGGATATCGTTATGTCCGTCCGCATGGTGCCCATCGGCGGCACGTTCCGCAAGATGCAGCGCATCGTGCGCGACATGAGCCATAAATTAAGCAAGGATGTCGAGTTCGTTACAGTGGGAGAGGAAACCGAGGTGGATAAAAACATTATCGACCATCTCTCCGACCCGCTGATGCACCTGATCCGCAACGCCATGGACCACGGTGTGGAAGCGGAGGAGGAGCGCCTCCGGTCCGGCAAGCCGCGCAAAGCGCGCATCACGCTCTCCGCACACAATGCGGGCGGCGATGTCAAGATCTCCGTCTCGGACGACGGCGGCGGTATGGACAAGGACAAGATCCTGAAAAAAGCCGCGGAAAACGGCTTGCTCACCAAACCGGTTGGCGATATGACCGACCGCGAGATCTTTTCACTCATCATGTTACCCGGCTTCTCCACCAACGACAAGGTCACCGAGTTTTCCGGCCGCGGCGTCGGCATGGATGTGGTTAAGCAGAACATTGAGGAAGTGGGCGGCAGCATTTCCATCAAGAGCATCAAGGGCGAAGGCACCACCATGACCATCATCATCCCACTCACACTTGCCATCGCGGACGCCATGGAGCTTTCGGTGGGCGGCAACATTTTCACGTTGCCCACGGTCTCCATCAAAGAGTCATTTCGGCCGAAGGAAGACAGCATCCTGTACGACAACGACAACAACGAGATGATCATGATCCGCGGTAATGTCTACCCCATCATCCGCCTGCACCGTCTGTTCGGCATCGAGCCGAAGGTCGACCGGCTCCACAAGGGCATTCTCATCATGGTGGAAGGCGAAAACCGGGCCGCCTGCCTGTTTGCGGACGAATTGCTGGGCGAACAGCAGGTGGTGGTCAAGCCGCTGCCGCAATACCTCATCAAATGCCACACGAGAGATTCCGGTATCGAGGGCTGCACCATACTGGGGGACGGCAGCATCAGCCTGATTCTCAACGCAAAAGGGTTGATCGACCGGGTGATCGGCTGACGCCGCGGAACCGGTCTACACCATAAAAGGAGTATGCAAGATGGAAAACACGGAAAAGCAGATGGCCGTCGCGGGGGAAGAAGATACCCAGCGCGGAAAATATCTCACCTTTGAGCTGGACAGGGAGACGTTTGGCATCGAGATCCGTTTTGTAACCGAGATCATCGGCATCCAGCCCGTCACCTTCGTGCCGGAGGTGCCCGATTATGTAAAGGGTATCATCAATCTGCGTGGCCAGGTCATTCCAGTCATCGACATCCGCCTGAAATTCAAAAAAGAACCCATTCCCTATAACGACCGGACCTGCATCATCGTCATCGACATTGAAGACATCTCCATCGGCCTGATCGTGGACAGCGTTGCCGAGGTTGTTACGGTGGGGGACGAGAACGTGGTGCCGCCGCCAAGCTACAAGACCGGTTTCCAGAATCGGTATATCAAAGGGATCGGTAAGGTGGGCGCCGCCGTTGTCCTGCTGCTGGACTGCCGGAAACTCGTTTCCAACGAAGATATGGAGACCATCAGCAGCGCGGCGCAATAAACCGCGTATACCGTTGGCCCGGCCAGGCCGGGCTTTTTGTCAGCATTACGGAAAGGCTGCCGCAGACCGGCGGTCGATGAGGAGGATCTGGTTTGCTCACGATCGGACAGGCGGATTTTGAACGGCTTACCGCCTATATCAAACAGCATTACGGCATCAATCTGTCCCAAAAGAAGGTGCTGATTGAGGGGCGGCTCAGCAATTTGATTCTGGAACGCGGCCTGGGGGATTTCCACACCTATCTGAATACGGTTTTCCGCGATCCCACCGGCCGTGAGATGACCACGCTGATCAACCGCCTGACCACCAATCATACATACTTCATGCGGGAATCGGGACATTTTGATTTTTTCCGTGACACGGTTCTGCCCTATATCGAATCGGTGGAAAAAGGGCGGGACGTGCGTGTCTGGTGCGCGGGCTGCTCCACCGGCGAGGAGCCTTATACGCTGCAAATGGTTCTGCGGGACCGGTATGCCGGAAAGCTGCCGACCTGGAACACGCAGCTGCTGGCAACGGATATCTCGGAGCGGGCCATGAGCATTGCCAAAGAGGGCGTTTATTCCGAAGAATCGGTGGCGAACATGCCTGCCCTGTGGAAGATGCGGTATTTTGAGAAAGCGGACGGTGGCATGCGCGTGAAAGAGGAGATCCGGCGGCAGGTGGAGTTCAAGCCGTTCAACCTCATGACGCCGCTTTTCCCGTTCCGCCGCAAGTTCCACGCCATCTTCTGCCGCAATGTCATGATCTATTTCGAGCGGGAAACCAAGACCGCGCTGGTCAATAAATTTTATCAATGTCTGGAAGACGGAGGCTATCTCTTCATCGGGCATTCGGAATCCGTCGAACGGGGCGCAACCCCGTTCCAGTATGTCATGCCCGCGGTTTATCGGAAAGGGTGAACAACATGGAGATCAAGCATAGGATCCGTGTTCTGGTCGTGGATGATTCCATCGTTTTCCGTGAAGTGCTGGTGCGCGGGCTCTCGCAGGATCCGGTCATCGAGGTGGTGGGTACGGCGCAGGATGCCTTCACCGCGCGCGAGCGCATCCTGCAGTTGGAACCGGACGTGATGACGCTGGATATCGAGATGCCGCGCATGAGCGGCGTGGAGTTCCTGCACCAGATCATGGCGGAGCACCCGCTTCCGGCGGTGCTGGTGAGCAGCGCAAACGCAACGATCTTCGACGCGCTGGACGCGGGCGCGGTGGACTTTGTGGCCAAGCCGGATGTGTCGCAGGGCGGCAGCATGCAGGCGTTCATCCAGCAGATGATCATCAAGATCAAGATTGCGTCCACCGCCAAGGTGGGCCGTTACAAAAAAAGCGGGCCGCCCGCAGCCGGGCAGACAGCGGGCCGGGTCATTGCCATCGGCGCCTCCACAGGGGGCACGGAGGCGATCTTGGCCGTATTGCGCGATTTACCGCGCGGCCTGCCGGGCATCGTGATCGTGCAGCATATGCCGCCCGTGTTCACCCGCATGTATGCCGAGCGGCTGAACAACATCTGCAAGCTGGAAGTGGCGGAGGCTAAAAACGGAGACGCCGTACTGCCGGGCAAAGCCCTCATCGCGCCCGGCGGCTTCCAGATGCGGCTGGTGAAAGACAAGGGCGGCTATGCGGTGCGTGTGCTCGAGGGCGAACGGGTGAACGGGCACGCGCCGTCGGTGGATGTGCTGTTCGATTCGGTGGCGGAAACGGCCGGCAAGCAGGCAGTGGGCATCATCCTCACCGGCATGGGCGGCGACGGTGCAAAGGGGCTTTTGCACATGCGTGAAAAGGGCGCCTATACCATCGGGCAGGATGAAAAAAGCTGTGTGGTATACGGCATGCCCATGGTGGCCTACAATCTCGGTGCTGTGGCAAAGCAGGCGCCGCTTTCCGCGGTGGCGGATGAACTGCTGCGCTTTCTGCATGGATGAGCCGGAAAAGGATTCCGGAGAGAACCTCTTCGGTATACTAAAGGTTCCTCCGTTTCAGACGATATACAATACAATACCGTTTGAAAGGAGGTCTCGTCATGCAGATCGACAACATCCGTCCCCCTCAGGTCCCGGAGGTTCCGCAGCAGCCGGTCGTTTCCGGAGTTCCCGCTGTAAACACTGATGTGTATGGGCAGAAAAAGAGCAATACGGATGGGAATGGGGCCGGCAGCCACAACAATGCGGGGCGGCGCGCGTCCAAGCGGATCGAGGAACAGCTCGATCAGCTCAACCGCTCTGCACAGCAGAACCAACGTCACATCCAATACGCCATCCTGGAGCAGCCGCGTGCCGTCATCCTTCAGATTGTGGATTCGGACACCGGCAAAGTGCTTGACGAGATCCCGTCGGAGAAAATGATCCGGCTGGTGGATGAAATGCAGAAAGCCGTCAGCGGTCGGCTGGATCAGAAGATCTGACGGAGGTTTCTTTTTCAGAAACCTCCGGAAACGAGGGCCGGTTTTGGCGCTGTGGCGGGCGCGTGCCGTTTCGGTTCGACTGTGTGAGGCGGGCGTTCCCGCCGGGAAAGGAGTGAGGGCATGTCTTCTATTTCCAGTTTGACATCTTCGAGCAGCAGTTCCAGCTCAAGTTCCAGTACCCAGAGTATCTATAACGGGCACATCTTTGGGCTTGCTTCCGGGCTGGATGTGGATAGCATCGTTTCGGGCCTGACCACCGACGTGCAGGGAGAGATCGACAAGGCCGATCAGCAAAAACAGACCCTGCAATGGAAACAGACGGATTATCAGGCGGTCGTGACCGCGCTGAATACGTTCAACAGCACCTACCTGGCGCTTTCGGGTTCGAGCAGCCTCACGGCAAACAACGCGCTCCAGACCTACACGGCCTCAAGCGACAACGCGGCCGTGACGGCGGTGGCCCAACAGGGGGCCTCCGGCACCGCAAGTAGCATCACCGTATATCAGAATGCCGCAGTAGCGTCCATCAGCAGTTCAACGGCGAGCCAGACCGTCGCCGGGCTGGCGTCCGCGGCGCCGACTTCGGCATCCAGTCTTTCGGCACTGGAGAACGATGGATTTACCCTGACGGTGGACGGTACGTCCGAGACCATCAAGCTGACCGCCGCGCAGGTGTCTGGCATTACGGATACAAGCAGCCTCATCAGCGCCCTGCAGAGCAATATCAATTCTGCGTTCGGGTGGTCGTCCGACACGTCCGCCACCAACAGCGCAAAAGTGGTGCTCTCCCAGGATTCCACCAGCGGTGAGGTTGTTTTTTCCGCCGGCACCTATACGGGCGGCAGCGGTTCCGTTGCCTACGGCACATCGTTCACGGTGTCCGGTATTTCTTCCACAGATTCGAGCGGCAACCCTACCAGCGATACCAGCGGGCTGTATGCCCTGTTGGGCACCAGCAGTTCCCAGAGCAACTGGCTCAACCGCAACCTCACGGTGGCACAGGTGCTGGCCCAGAACGAAAACGTGACACTGGACAGCTCCGCCAAGTACAATGTGACCATCAACGGCCAGACGGTGGCGCTGAACGGCAGCGACAGCATTTTCACCGCGCTCTCGAAGATCAATTCCGCCAACACGGGCGCCACACTGTCTTATTCCTCCACAACGGGCGCGATCACCGCGTCTGCCACGAGTCCCGGCGGTGCCCACAATTTTTCGCTGGGCACCGGCGCGGCCCTGTCCTCCACGCCATCTTCCGGCGATGATATCAGCACGGCGTTTCTGGAGGCGCTTGGGTTTTCGGGCAGCCAGGCCAGCGGCCAGTCTACGAGTGCGCTGGCTTCTCAAAACGATAGTTCGGGCAAACCCCTTGCCACGGCGGGGCAGGACGCCGTCTTTTCGATCGACGGCGGCACCACGCGGATGACGCGCAGCTCCAACTCGTTTACGCTGGACAATGTCAACTACACCATCAACGGCAGCGTCAGCGGTTCATCACCGCAGACGGCGAACATCAGCTTTACGCAGGATACCAGCACGGCTGTCAAAAACATCCAGAATTTTGTGACGGCGTACAACACGCTGCTCTCCACCATCACCACCTACACCAACACCAAACCGGATTCGGATTATCAGCCTCTGACCGATGCGCAGAAAGCCGATATGAGCGATACCCAGATTTCCGACTGGAACGCCAAAGCTTCGGCGGGCGTGCTGTTCAATGACGACACCCTCAACGACCTGGAAAATGAACTGCGCGACATGGTGAACCAATCCGTCACCACATCCGACGGCACGACCATCTCGCTGGCGGACCTGGGCATCCGCGAAAGCACCGACGACACCGGCACGGACGATACCACGCCCGGCCAGCTGGTATTTGACAACGGCAGCACCGACACGCTTGTGAGCATGCTGCAGAGCCATCCGCAGGAAGTGCAGGATCTGTTCACCATGCAGTCCTCCACACCGTATGTCATCAACGACACCCAAACCGTAAAATCCGGCAATGTCACCGAGAACCGGCAGACCTACCGCAAAAACGCGGAAGGGCTTGCCTACCGTCTGCAGGACATCGTCAGCGATTTCACGCAGACCGGCAGCACGCCCGGCGTGCAGGGCAAGCTGGTCTCGTTGCTTGGCGACTCGGGCGACGGCGATCAGCTCAATTCCATCTACGACCAGATCACCGATGTGAACAACCAGATCACCGATCTGAACCAGAAAATGACCGACAAGAAAAACGCGCTGTACGCGAAGTTTTCCACATTGGAATCGTTCATGGCGCAGATGAATTCGCAGAGCGGGATTTTATCCTCCTTGTCCGGAAGCAGCAGTGGGAGTTGAGAAGATGACGTTCAATCCATATCAGTATTATAAGAACCAGGCGCTGGACACCAGCAGCAAATATGAGCTGGTGGGCCGTTGCTATGGGGATGCGGCCGCTTCCATCAAGCGTGCGCAGCTCTATCTCGACGAAAAGAACTTTGAACAGGCGAACAGCAGCATTCTGAAAGCCCAGAAGATCCTGGCCGGGCTGGACGGCGCGCTGGATATGCAGTACGAAATCGCCGGACAACTGCACACCTTATACGGCTACATGCAGAAAAAACTGTTTAAGGCCAACCTCTCCGGCGACAAGACGGCGCTGAAAACCGTGGCCGGTATGCTGGACGAACTGCGGGACACATGGACGCAGGCCGTTAAAAATTACAAGAAGATACAGGCATAGTCCGGCCGGTCCGTGCGGGGATGGAATATATGAAAAATCAGGATTGCGAACTGGTGCTTAAAATGACCGAGCAGCTCGTGCAGGCTGTGCGCGGCGAAAATATGGAGGAGATTGCCCAGACGCTGGAGACCCGTCGGCAATGCCTGGAGCGGCTGTGCGGGCCGGGCGTGGCTCTCATGCCGGCGCAGAAAAAGCTGCTCGCGCGCGCCGCGGAGCTGGACAGGCAGGTGCTGGCCGACACGCAGGCGCTTTTGGAGCGGTACCGCAAAGACATCGGCGCGTACGAGGCCAAGTCCAAAAACCTGCTTCTCTACCAGAACAGCCGGTTCGATCTGTCGCAGGGTCAGTTGATGGACCGGAAACGCTGAAACAACGCGGGCGCCGTGCCGTCGGCCCCGTTTGTCCGGCTTGTGTTTTAAAGAATAGAATCGTGTATGCGCCGCCATGACGTTTTTTCCGGCCGCCGGCCGGTGCGAAGCGGCGGATGGGAGCTTTTTATGAACATCACATTGATTATAGGTCTTGTTGTTGCGTTCGGCGGCGTTCTGATGGGGTTTACCCAGGAAGGCGGTGTGCTGACCAATCTGCTGAAGCTCCCGGCGTTCATGATCGTGGTCGGGGGCACCATTGGCTCGGCATTCATCAGTTTCCCCATCGCCAACATCAAACGCATCCCCGGCGCGTTCAAAACCATGATGTTTCAGAAAAAGCACGATTACCCGAAGCTCATTGACATGATGTGTGAGATCGCCAACAAGGCGCGGCGCGACGGGCTGCTTTCGCTGGAAAGCGAGGCAGACAAAATCAAGGACCCGTTCATCAAAAAAGGGCTGGGCTACATTGCCGACGGTGCGGACCCGGAGTTTCTCAAACAATTGCTCAACAATGAGATCGAGGCCAACTTCAAGAACGTGGAAGACGCGGCCAAAGTGATGGAAGGCATGGGCGGCACATCGCCCACCATGGGCGTGCTCGGCACCGTTATGGGCATGACGACGGTGCTGGGGCATATGGGCAGCGACACCAGCAAGATCGGTACCGAGATCGCCGGCGCGTTCATTGCCACGATGTACGGCGTGGGCATCGGTAACCTCATCTGGCTGCCGCTTGGCAACCAGATGAAAGTGACCGCCATGCACGAGGCGGAGCACCAGGAGATCGTGATGGAGGGACTGATGGCGATTCAGGCCGGTGAGCCGGCCGCCCGCCTGCGGGACAGGCTGAATGCCAAAGTGGGCGAGATCGGTAAAAAGGGCCAGGCCAAAGGGGCGGAACGGCCGGCCGGTACGGAAGCCTGACCCCGCGCGCCGCGTTTCTAAGGAGAACGTTTCATGAAAAGACCGCCTGAAAAAGACAATTCGGAGCGATGGCTGCTGCCGTATTCCGACCTGATGAACCTGCTGCTGATCCTGTTTATCATCCTCTATGCCATGAGCAAGACCGACGTGCAGAAGGCCTCGCAGGTTGCGGAAGCCATCCGAAAAGGGTTCAATGCCTCGCAGCAGGCGGTGCAGCAGAGCCCGGTCTCCCAGAATACGAACAGCACCAATATTACTATGAGCAATACTTCCACAACGTCGGAGGTCATCTCGCAGGTGCAGGACTGGTCCAGTCTGTACGATCAGGTGACCAAACTGGTGGCGCAGGCAGGCTTGCAAAAGAATGTGGATCTTTCTTCCACCTCCAAGGGTCTGGTCATCACGCTCAAGGACAACACGCTCTATACGCCGGGTTCGGCCGTGATGAACCAGCCCGGGCAGGATCTGGTGCTTCGGATCGGGGACGCGCTCAAGCAGGTGAATTATGCGCTCATCATCGTGGAGGGGCACACGGACTCCGATCCCATCCACAACGCGCAGTTTCAGGATAACATCGAGCTCAGCTCGGCCAGGGCGGACAATGTGGAGCGCGCGCTGATCGGCAGGGGCCTCGATGCGGCCAAGATCGCCGCCATGGGGCGGGGAGATACGGTGCCGGTGGCACCCAACGATACTCCCGCCAATAAGGCGAAAAACCGCCGGGTGGTCATCACCATCTACAAGAGTCTTTCCAACCTGACGGCAGACCAGGTCATCGACGTGACACAGTTGGAATCCGCCGTGGGCAAATAGGAACTCCTTGACTTTGCGGCGGCTGGTTGCTAAACTATAAATTGAGCGGAAACCGGCGGGACGATCTGGCCGCTGCCGGTTTGATTTACGGAATATGGCAGGAAACGGGGCGGCTTTGGCGGCCCACATTTTTTTTGGAGGCATCAGGATGCTGGCAAACAGCGAGAAAAGCATGGAGAAAATCGTGGCGCTCTGCAAGGGCAGGGGCTACATCTATCCGGGTTCGGAAATCTATGGCGGCCTGGCAAACACATGGGATTACGGCCCGTTGGGCGTGGAGTTCAAAAACAACGTCAAGCGCGCGTGGTGGAAAAAATTCATTCAGGAATCCCCTTACAACGTGGGGCTGGACAGCGCCATCCTCATGAACCCGCAGGTCTGGGTCGCGACCGGCCATGTCGGCAATTTTTCCGATCCGCTGATGGACTGCAAAGACTGCAAGACAAGGCACCGCGCGGATAAGCTGATTGAAGACGCCGCCGGAGTTTCCCCAAACGGCTGGAGCTTTGAGCAGATGCAGGAATACATTGAGCAGCACGGCATCAAGTGCCCGGTTTGCGGGTCGGTCCATTTCACCGATATCCGCAGCTTCAATCTCATGTTCCGCACCTACCAGGGCGTTACCGAAGACGCCAAAGCGCAGATCTATCTGCGCCCCGAAACGGCGCAGGGCATCTTCGTCAACTTTTTGAACGTGCAGCGTACCACCCGGCGGAAAGTACCGTTCGGCATCGGGCAGATCGGCAAATCATTCCGCAACGAGATCACGCCGGGAAACTTCACGTTCCGCACCCGTGAGTTCGAGCAGATGGAACTGGAATTTTTCTGCAAACCGGGTACCGACCTCGAGTGGTTCTATTATTGGAAAGATACCTGCAAAAACTGGCTGCTCGCCTTGGGGCTGACGGAAGACGGCATTCGCCTGCGCGATCACGAGGCGGAGGAGCTGAGCTTTTATTCCAAAGCGACGACCGACATCGAGTTTCGCTTCCCATTTGGCTGGGGCGAACTTTGGGGCATTGCCGACCGTACGGATTACGACCTGAACGCGCATATCCGCCAGAGCGGCAAGGATCTGGATTATTTTGACCCGGAGACCAACGAACGGTATGTGCCGTATGTCATCGAGCCTTCTCTGGGCGCCGACCGCGTGGCGCTGGCCTTTCTCATCAACGCCTATGACGAGGAGGCCGTGGGCGAAAAAGACGTGCGCACCGTGTTGCATCTGCACCCGGCGCTGGCACCGTATAAGGCTGCCGTGCTGCCGCTTTCCAAAAAGCTGGGCGATGCCGCGCTGCTGGTCTATTCGGAGCTCAGTAAATCGTTTCCCACAGAGTACGACGATGCCGGTTCCATCGGCAAGCGCTACCGCAGGCAGGATGAGATCGGCACGCCGTTCTGCATCACCTATGATTTTGACTCCCAGAACGACGGCTGCGTGACCGTGCGCGACCGCGATTCCATGAAACAGGAACGCATTTCCATCGGCGCCGTCAAGCAGTACGTGCTGGACCATCTGGAGTTTTGACGCGAACGCGTCGTTCGTGAGCGTTTTATAAAATATTCCGGCCGCGCAGGCCGGAGCAAGGCAGGCCGGCTTCCCGAAAAGGGGAGCCGGCCTGTGCTTTTGCGAGATGTTCCCGTCCGCCCGCAATGTATAAAACCTTTTTGGATGGTTATACCATCAGTGAGAACGGCTGGCGATCGATCGCCGGAAAGGCGGACGGAATGATCAAGGAATGGTGGACCAAAATCAACATCTGGCGCAAGGTCAAGGCGTCGAGAGGGCTCGGCGATCAGCCCGCGGCTTATACGCCCATCAGTGCCTCGCTGACCGATAACATGGTGTATTTCAACGGCAGGCTGGCCGATACGGCCGACTATGTGCATAAAGAGCTGACATTTTGCGGGCATCAGTGCCAGTTGATGTATATTGATAACATGGTGGATAAAATGGTGTTGTCCGAAGCCGTGCTCGTTCCGCTTTCGCAGGCGAGAAGACCCAAGGGGGTTACGGAAGGGGAGCCGTTTTACGCGTGGGTGCGCGACTGCGTGCTGTCTTCCGCAGACCAGCATGAGGTGTTCAGTCTGGAAGAAGTGGAGTGGCTGATGATGTCGGGCTTTGCCGCCCTGCTTATCGACGGCTACGCCAAGGCCATGGTGTTCGGCCTGCAGGGTTTTAAAATACGCGGGATCGACGAGCCAAACCGCGACCGCCTGCTTCGCGGGTCGCGCGAGGGGTTTGTGGAAGCGCTGCGCATCAACATCATGATGATGCGCAGGCGGATGAAGACGTCGAATCTCAAATTTGAAACCTATGTTTTGGGCGAGAGCAGCAAAACGGAGGTTTGCCTGGCGTATGTCAAAGGCACGGTGGCCGACACGACGCTGGAAACGGTACGCAAGCGCCTGCGGGAACTCGATATGGACGTCGTGCTGGAATCCGGCATGATCCAGCCTTTTTTTGAAGAAAAGCTGACTCTGTTTTCCACGGTGGGGTACACCGAGCGGCCGGATACGCTCTGCGCCAAGCTCAATGAGGGGCGCGTGGGCATCATGGTGGACGGCACGCCGATGGCCCTTTTTGTTCCGCATTTGTTTGTGGACAATTTCACCAGTGTGGATGACTATGCGACCAGCTTTTATTATGGGACCTTCACGAGGGTGCTCAAATACATCTCATTTTATATTTCGGTTTTTCTGCCGGGTATGTATGTGGCGATCGGCAGTTTCCATCAGGAACTGCTGCCCACACAGCTTTTGTTCACGCTGGCGCAGGCCGAGCAGAACACGCCGTTTGCGTTGACCTTCGAGGCGTTTTTGATGCAGGTGATCTATGAGTCGCTGCGGGAAGCGGGCCTGCGCGCGCCCCGGCAGCTTGGCTCCGCCCTCAACATCGTGGGCGCGTTTCTGATCGGGCAGGCGGCGGTTTCGGCGGGGCTGATCGGCGCGCCGATGGTCATCATCGTCGCGCTCACGGCAACGACTTCGTTGGTGGTTCCCACGCTGTACGAGCCTGGTGTTATTATGCGGTTTGCGTATATTCTGTTGGCTGGCATGGCCGGTTTCTACGGGATCGTGATCGGTTTTTCTTTTTTTATGGTGATGATGTGTAGCATCAAGTCGTACGATGCGCCATATCTGTCGGCGATTGCCCCGTTTGACCTGTTTGCCCAGCGCGATGTTGTTTTCCGTGCGCCGTGGAAAGTGCTCAACAACAAAACATACCGGACGCAGAACTTCAAAGGCTCGAATATGGAATAGTAGGGGATATGAGATGGAGAAGCAAAGTTATGTTTCGCCCGGCCAGGTCATTGTCACGCTTGCCGTTACCCGCATCTTGTTTTCCACGGTGCATCTTATTTCCCTGCATGCGGGGCGTTCGATACAGGATGTTCTCCCGGCTCTGCTGGCCGCTTTTTTGCTCAATCTGCTCACCGCTCTCCCGCTGCTTGCTCTGCTCAAGCGGCATAGGGGGAAGGATCTGGTGGAATGCGCGACCAATATCTTTGGGCGCGGGGCCGGGATCGTGACCGCGACGTTCTATTTTCTGTTATTTGGATGGAGCAACATTGTTACGCAGATGACGACCCGCTACTATATCAACGACACGGTGCTTGAGGAGGCAAAAGTTTACGCGATCCTGCTGCCGCTTCTGGCGATCACGGTTTATATCGCCGCCAAAGGGTTCGAAAGCATTGTGCGGTTTGGCACCATCGTTTTTGCGTTCTATGCGGGCATCATGGTTTTGCTTGTCTGCACGTTGATCCCGTCCATTCGGCCATCGATAGGGCCGCGCTTTTTGCTGCCGCTGTTTTTTAACGGCCCCGGCATCTTTGTAAACGAACTGATTGCGCAGTTCAACGGGAATGTAGGCATTATCTATCTGGCGTTCTGTGCCTCGTTTTTCAAAAGCAGTATTAAGCTGGGTAAGGTATTTGCCAAGTGGAACCTGCTCATGCTTGTTCTGATGGTTGTGCTTTATGTGCTGTGCATTGCTGTGCTGGGGCCTTTTGGCGCCAGGCAGTTTTTCCCTCTCGAATATCTCGCGGCGCAGTCCACCGTCAGCGTATTTGACAGGCTCGACCCACTGTACAGCATGCCGTGGATGCTGAACATGGTGCTGACCGTATCGTTGTTTCTGTACTTTCAGATACAATGCCTGGAAAAAATCGGGCTGCGTAAACACCGCAAGGTTATCGTGATCCTTGTCGGTATCTTGGATTCAGCGGCAACTTTTTTCTTGCAGAATTATGATAACATAGCCACCCAGTACGCCTTAAACTGGTTTTTTACGGGCGCGAATCTGATGGGCATGATCGTGCTGCCGCTGATCCTGCTGATCGGGGACCGGATCGTGCGGGGAAAGGGGACGGCGCATGAAATGGCTTAAGGCCGCAGCGGTTCTGCTTCTGTGTGCGGCTCTGGTTGTCATGACCGGTTGCACGGAATCCAGGGAACTGAAGGACATGGATATCATTGAAGGCCTTGGGGTGGACCTGCTGCCGAACGGGGAGTATCAGGTGACCTTTCAGATCTTCCAGTCCCAGACGCAGACGGGCGGCGAAGACGTGGATATCTTGCAGACAAGCGGTGCAAACCTGTTCGACTGCTCCCGCAATGCCACCGTGCAGTCCGGCAAAAGGCTGTATTATTCCAACGAGCGCGCCCTGATACTGGGTTCGGCCGTTTGCCGCAAAGGCCTTTCGCCCATTTTGGACTTTTTCTCGCGAAACCATGAGTTGCGCATGGGGCAGCGCGTGTTCATGGCGGAAGGCCGCGCGGCGGATATTCTGACGGCCAAAAACCCGAACGGCGTTATTACGGCGAAGTATCTGGAGCGCGTGGCCATGAACGAGACCTACAACTCCAAGATCATGGATATGCAGCTCGGCGAGCTGGTCGAACGGGTGGCGACCAAAAGCGACGCGATTTTTATGCCCACCATTATCCACCGCACCTATAATCCAAGCGGCAATGTTTTCGGCGGTTCCACCAGTTCTCCGGGAGCCAACCCCGGTAAAAGCAGCTCGAGTTCTTCTTCCGGCGGCACATCCTCCTCGTCGGGCGGCGGTTCCACCTCCTCGTCGGACGGCAGCTCCGGAGGCGGCGGAGGTGGGTCGAGCAGTTCGGGGGGCGGATCGTCGCAGGACATGCAGAACAAAGAAGTGCTGGAGGTTGAGCGCACCGCCGTTTTCAACAAAGACGCACAGTTTGCCACCTTCATGACGCCGAACCAGACGCGCGGCTTTTTATGGACACGCAGCGGCGCCGTGGGGGGCGTCCTCACGCTGACGCTGCCCAACGGTCTGAAAGTCGGCGTGGAAATCAAGGGCAACTCTTCCAGCCTGACCGTGCAGCCCAAGACGTATACATTTGATATCTCGTTCCGAACGGCGCTTGTGGATGTGCAGAACGGCAGTGTGGATGTAACTTCCCCCGCATTCCAGAAAACCATTGTCGATTTGCAGAACAGCCAGGTCCGGCACGAGGTGCAAAGCGCGCTGGACGTGGCGTTCTACGGAGGAAAGTCCGACATTTTCCGCATCGGCACCAACTATTTCCGTTTCCGGCCGGATCAGTGGCGCGGCATGATGAACACCTGGCCGATGTCCGGCCAGGACCTCAAGCCCATCCTCAATGTATCGTCCACCTTTACGCTGCATGCCTGAGTGCCGCGACCGTCGGGCAGAGCATGAACCGGATGATGCCCGTCGCCTGCCGCGCCGGGCATTTTTTGCGTGGGTTCAGCAGTCTTCCCGCCCTCCGACGCCATGGCATGAGCACGAGCGTGTTGAAAGTCAAACGGGCCAGCCGGCACGGTGAACGATAAAGCGTACAAAATTAGTAGAATTTGTGACTTGAGACAGTTGAATAAATACGCAAAAAGGATTATAATGAAGTACCCTCTGGTCATGGAAAATTTTCAGGGGCAAAAACCGAAAAATAGTGGCAACCCAGCTGCTGTTGTGCTATAATAGCCAAGATAAGCAGTCAAATATAGGAGGATGTCGGATGAGTCTCACCAATTCGAATAAAGTTGCTACCAATCAATATGAGCTTGAAATAGCCGTTGAAAAGGATACATTTCAAGAGGCCGTGCAGAAAGCCTACCGGAAAAACGTGGCGAAGATGAACGTGCCCGGTTTCCGCAAAGGGCATGCGCCGCGCTCCGTGATCGAAAAGCTGTACGGCGAAGGTGTGTTTTATGAAGACGCCATCAACGCGCTGTACCCGTTGGCCTATGACGAAGCCGTGAAAGAAGCCGGCCTTGAGCCGGTGGATCGTGCCGACATCAAGATCGACAAGGTGGACGGCGAAGGCTTCACGTTCAAGGCCACCGTCACGGTGAAGCCCGAAGCGGAGATCGGCGCATATAAGGGCCTGAAGGCTACAAAATATATTGAAAAAGCAACCGACGCGGATGTGGAGAATGAACTGAACCGCGTGCGCGAGCGCAATGCCCGCGTCATCACGCTGGAGGATCGCGCGGCCGAAAAAGGCGATATCGCCAACATCAATTTCGAGGGCTTCGTGGATGGCGTGCCGTTTGAAGGCGGCAAAGCCGTGGGGCAGGATCTGGAACTGGGCTCCGGCCAGTTTATCCCCGGTTTCGAGGACCAGATCGTCGGCCACACAACCGGCGAGGAGTTCGATGTGAACGTCACGTTCCCTGAGAAATACCAGGCCGAGGAACTGGCGGGCAAACCGGCGGTCTTCAAAGTGAAGCTCAACGAGATCAAAAAGCGCGAGTTGCCGGAGTTGGACGATGAGTTCGCCAAGGATGTCAGCGAGTTCGATACCCTTGAGGCGTACAAAGACGATGTGCGCAAGCATATCCAGGAGCACAAGGACGAACATGCGCAGAACGACGCCGAGGAAGAGTTGCTCGATCAGGTGGTCGAAGGTCTGAAAGCCGAGATCCCCGACGTGATGTTCGAACGCTCCATCGACAGCTATGTGCAGGATTTCGATTACCGGCTCCAGTCACAGGGCCTCAACCTCCAGACCTACCTTCAGTATGCGGGTATGGAAATGGAGAAATTCCGCCAGACGTTCCGCGAACAGGCGGAGCACCAGGTGAAACTGCGGCTCGCGCTTGAAAAAATCGGGCAGATGGAAAACCTCACCGTCACCGATGAGGACATCGAAGCCGAATACAGCCGGTTGGCGGAAGAATACAAGGCCGAAGTCGAGCGTATCAAAGCCGCCATCGACCGGGAATCCATCACGGGGGACATCAAGATCAACCGTGCGATCGATCTGGTCAAAAATTCCGCCGAGATCACCGAGGTGGAGGGCGTCAACCCCAAGCATCAGCACCACGACCATGACCATGACCACGCGGAAGAAGCGTAACCCTGAGGACTTTGCATATTTCCGGGCGCCGCAAGGCCGCCTTTTGTGCCGACTGGTTCGGCGATATGGAACCAACAAGCAGACGACCCGTAAAGGAGTTGTTGTGAAATGTCAAATCTCGTACCTTATGTAATCGAACAGACCAGCCGAGGCGAGCGCTCCTACGATATTTTCTCCCGGCTGCTCAACGACCGCATTATCATGCTTTCCGATCAGGTCAACGATGTGACCGCCAGCCTCGTGGTCGCGCAGCTTCTGTTCCTTGAAGGCCAGGATCCCGATAAGGACATCCAGCTTTACATCAACAGCCCGGGCGGATCCATCACCTCCGGCATGGCCATCTTCGACACCATGCAGTATGTGAAGTGCGACGTATCCACCATCTGCATCGGCATGGCGGCCAGCATGGGTTCGTTCCTGCTGGCGGCCGGCACGAAAGGCAAGCGTTTTGTCCTGCCCAACAGCGAGATCATGATCCATCAGCCGTCGGGCGGCGCGCAGGGGCAGGCCAGCGACATCAAAATCGCGGCCGAGCATATCATTCGCATCCGCAAACGTATGAACGAACTGTATTCCGGGTTCACCGGCAAGCCGGTCGAAGAAATCGAACGCGATACCGAACGCGATAATTTCCTGACTGCGGAAGAAGCCGTGGCTTACGGCCTGGTGGACAAGGTCATTACCAAGAGATAAGGCAGGTGCTTTATGGCAAAGTTTGATGACAGAAGAGTGCTGAAATGCTCCTTCTGCGGCAAAACGCAGGAGCAGGTCAAGCGGCTGATTGCAGGGCCCGGCGTTTATATCTGCAACGAATGTGTCGAGCTTTGTCTGAGCATTCTTGAGGATGAAAACGTCATTGCCCATCCACAGATCACCGGTGACGACACCGCAATCACCCTGCCCCGCCCCAAAGAGATCAATGAGATCCTCGATCAGTACGTGGTCGGGCAGGAAGACGCGAAAGTTGCCCTCTCGGTGGCTGTCTATAACCATTACAAACGCATCTATTACGGCGAAACGTCCGACGTGGACCTGCAGAAGAGCAACATCCTGTTGCTTGGTCCCACCGGCGTGGGCAAAACCATGCTGGCGCAGACGCTGGCGCATATCCTGAAGGTACCGTTCGCCATCGCAGATGCTACCACGCTGACGGAAGCCGGCTATGTGGGCGAGGATGTGGAAAACATCCTGCTGCGGCTCATCCAGGCTGCGGACTACGATGTGGAGCGCGCCGAACACGGCATCATCTACATCGACGAGATCGACAAGATCGCCCGCAAATCGGAGAACCCGTCCATTACGCGCGATGTCAGCGGCGAGGGCGTGCAGCAGGCGCTGCTGAAAATTCTGGAGGGCACGGTGTCGAATGTACCGCCCATGGGCGGGCGCAAATATCCGCACCAGGAGTTCATTCAGATCAACACCAAAGACATCCTGTTTATCTGTGGCGGTGCGTTCGACGGCCTGGACAAGATCATCGAAAAGCGGACCGTGAGCAAGGCGCTGGGGTTCGGTGCGGATGTGCGCGGCAAAAAGGAAAAAGCTGGCATCAACATTTTCAAAAACGCCATCCCGCAGGATCTGGTGCATTTCGGTCTCATTCCCGAGCTGGTTGGCCGTATCCCGGTCATCACCACGCTCAATGCGCTTGACCGCAAGGCACTTATCCGCATCCTGACGGAACCGAAAAATGCCATCGTTAAACAGTATATCAAATTGTTTGAGATGGATGGTGTGCAGTTGGTGTTCGACGAATCGGCGCTTAACGCCATCGCCGACAAGGCCATCGCCCGCGAAACGGGCGCGCGCGGTCTGCGGGCCATCATGGAGGATCTGCTCACCGCCGTGATGTTCGACGTGCCCTCCGACGGAACAATCGCCAAGATCACTATCACCGGCGATTGTGTCACCGGAGCGGGGCAGCCGGCTGTTGAGCGCGATCCGAACAAAAAGAGCACCCGTCTGACATTGCCCGCGAAAAAACCTGCTCCCAAGAAACGGGAAGACGCTTCGTAAGGCTCCTATTATAAACGAAAACAGCGGCGGCCGGTTACCGGTCGCCGCTGTTTGTTTCTGTTTGCAAAGGTTTTGGGCTGTAAAGCCAACCACCCTGCCGCCGTCTTTTCGGGCGGGCAGGGTGGTTTTGCACACAGGATGATGGCTCATGTTGTTTTCCCATGAAAGGGGAGACGAAATTTGCGAGGAAATGTTTGGGTCTGTCAGAGCAAGAAAGGAAAACTGCCGCCCGCCGACAACGAGAAAGCGGCAAGGCGAAAAATGAACCGGAAAGATGCCGGATTGAGCGGGAGGACCATCAGTTTTGGTAGATTTTCTGCACAGCTTGCAGGCCGTCAAGAATCTCCGCCCGGGAAAAGCCCGCGGCGGTCAGTTCCGCATCGCTGCGCTTTTCCAGCGTGGCGTAAAAATCAAGCGCCACCTTGAGGTAGCCGGTTTTCGGGTCTTCCTCGATGGCATCAAACAGCAGGTTTTCCGCCTCGTTGATCTGGCCGTCCCCAATCATGCGGTTGAGCCGGTAGGAAAGAAAACTCGTTTCGGAAAGCACGCCCTGCTCATCGAACAGCTCGACCGTGCCGGATTGTTTTTCGAACAGCATATTTCCCAACGCCTTTGTAATGTCTTCAATCTGCCGCATCCAGTAATCGTTCTCGAACACACGGGTCGCCTCCTGTACCGCCCGGTAAAGAGCGGCCCTTTACTATGTGTATTGTACCACACGCAGAAAGGGAAGGCAACCACGGCGGCTTACAGCACGAACCAGAAGGTACTGCCTTTTCCCACAATGCTTTCCACCCCAAATCGGGCATGGTGTGCTGCCAGAATGGCCTTGACGATGGAAAGCCCCAGCCCGGTGCCCACCACCCGGTGGCGGGTGGTCTCCTTGGCCATATAATAGCGCTCCCAGATGTGCGCGCATTTTTCGGGCGGAATGCCTTTGCCGGTGTCCGTCACCGAGAAGCAGACACCGTCGTTTTGCCGCGCCACCCGCAGAGAGACGGTTTTGTCCGCGCCGGTGTAGTTGACCGCGTTGCCCACCAGGTTGTAGATGACCTGCTCGATTTTGCGTTCGTCCGCAGTGACGGCGGTGTCGCCCGCGCAGTCCAATGAAAAGCGGTATCCGTTGCGTTCCGCCAGCACTGCAAAGCGTGTGAGGATGACGCGGGCTTTTTCCCCGAGGTCGAATGTCACGGGTTTGAGGGATTCCGTGCCGGCCTGTATCTTAGAGAGGTCGAGCATATCTTTGATGAGCAGGCTGAGCCGATCCGCCTCATCAATGATGAGCTGCGCGTGCGCGGTGCGTTTTTCCGTCTGACCGCCCGATACGTCGCGGATCAGTTCGGCATACATTTTTACCATAGTCAGCGGCGTACGCAGGTCGTGGGAAATGTTGGCGATGAGGTCGCGCCGCAGCTGCTCGGTCTTGGAAAGCTCGCCGGTCATATAGTTCATCGCGGCCGCGAGCCGATTGATCTCGGTGTAGCTGCCCGACTCGAACTGCACGTCGAAATCGCCGCCGGCCAGTTTTTCGGCCGCCTGGGTCATGCGCACGATGGGCCGGGCCAGCTTGGACGCGATGAGCAGCGAGATACCCAGCGAAAGCAGCAGCGAGAGCACCGTGATGATGATGAGCTGCGTCTGCAAAACAGCGGAGGTGGAGTCCACCGGCGCAATCTGCGCGTTGATGTACAGGTAGCGCTTGCCGCTTCCGCTTTTGAGCACGGCGCCGTAGGTCAGTGTCTGCCCGCCGACGTGGTGGCTGCTGTCGTCGGAGATGTACGTTACCCAGCCGCTCGTGCTCTGGGAAAGGCGATAGGTGAGGGTGGCGAACGCGAGGGGGTCTGGCGGCCCCATGTGGAGATTGTCCCCCGTGCCGTTTTGCTGCCAGTCGGTCTGCGGCTGGCCGCTTTCATCCAGCACCTGCACCATCAACCCGTTATTGAACGAATATTTGAACACCGTGTCGGCAAACGAACTGGTGCCGTAGGCGGCCGCGATGTCGTTGCCGATCTTCTGCACCTCCAGAGTCTTCATGCTCTGGTAATAGGTGCGCAGGAAGACGATCTGGAGCAGCCAGAGCAGCACCATGATGATGGCGGCGAATGCCACAAAATACCGCCAAATCTTAAACTGCAGCCCTTTTGGATCAATGTGCCGGCGCGCGCGCGCCCGTCTGCTCTTTTTCATCCGGTTTCCCTTCGTGGTGCAACCCGCTCTTGTGTCTCAATGCACTTCAAATTTGTAGCCCACGCCGCGCAGCGTGACGATGGCGTCCTTGTATTTGCCCAGGCTGCTGCGCAGCATCTTGATATGAGTGTCTACCGTACGGTCATCGCCGTAAAAGTCGTAGCCCCACACATCCTGCAACAGTTGCGCACGGGAGAGCGCGAGGTTGCGGTTCTGTACCAGATAAAAAAGCAGGTCGGTCTCTTTGGGGGTCAGCTCGGCCTTTTGGCCGTCTACCATCACGCTGCGGCCGGCCAGGTCCACCACCAGCCCGTCGTGGCGGAAGGTCTGCATCGGGCCTCCGTTTTGCAGGTGCTGCCGGTTGCGGCTGATGATGACACGGAGGCGTGCCATCACCTCTTTTGGCGAGAAGGGTTTGACGACATAATCGTCCACCCCCACCTCGAACCCGAACAGCTTGTCGTATTCTTCACCGCGTGCGGAGAGCATCAGCACGGGGATGTCTTTGGTCTTGCGAATCTCCTTGCACGCCGAAAAGCCGTCGAGCTTCGGCATCATCACATCCATGATGATGGCGTCGAAATCCTGTTCCCGGCAGATGGTCACCGCCTCCATGCCGTCGCCGGCTTCGGTCACCTCGTGCCCCTCGAATTCGGCATATTCGCGCAGACCCGCGCGTATGTTTGTTTCATCGTCCACGATCAGGATTTTGGACATCTCCGCGCCTCCTGTTTCTGTTGTTTCCTGTGCTTATTATACCGCACCTGTGTGACAGGGTGGTGAAAAACTGAAAAAATCATGTCTTTTCGCCTTTCGCGCAGTGTTCAGACGCTCTTCACGATTTTGTCACATAACAACGGTATACTGCAGACAGAAACACCAAAGATCGCACGGCGAGCGATTCCGCGTTGAGCGGGAAAGGGGTTGCCTGATATGGCCGATATCATCTATTTTGTGATTCCGTGCTACAATGAAGAAGAGGCTTTGCCGATCACGGCGCAGATCCTCTACCGAAAAATGCGGGCGCTGCAGTCCGCCGGACGCGCCGCGTCTCAGAGCCGCGTGCTGTTTGTGGACGACGGCTCTAAAGACCGGACATGGGAAAAGATCGAGGAACTGGTGAAGACGGACGCACTGTTCGCGGGCGTGAAGCTCTCGCACAACCGCGGGCATCAGAATGCGCTTTTGGCCGGGCTGATGACTGCCCGTGAAAGCGCGGATGTGGTCGTTTCGATGGACGCCGACCTGCAGGACGACATCGACGTGGTGGATCGCTTTCTGGAAGAGTATGAGGGCGGCTGCGACATCGTCTACGGCGTGCGTTCCAGCCGCGAAAAGGATACGTTTTTCAAACGCACCACGGCGGAGGGTTTTTACAAATTCATGCGCGCCATGGGCGTGGAGATGGTCTTCAACCACGCGGATTACCGCCTGATGAGCAAGCGTGCGCTGGACGCGCTGGCGGACTATCGGGAGGTCAACCTGTTTCTGCGTGGCATCGTGCCGCTTATCGGCTTCAAAAGCACCTGCGTGCCCTACGAGCGCAAAGAGCGTGTGGCGGGCGAATCCAAGTATCCGCTGGGCAAGATGCTGGCGTTTGCGTTCGACGGCATCACGTCCTTTTCGGTCAAGCCCATCCGCCTGCTCGCGTGGCTGGGGCTCGGCATCCTGCTTGCCAGCATCGTCGCGTTTCTCTATGTGCTGGCCGCGCATGTTTCGGGCTGGGCCGTGCCGGGGTGGAGCAGCGTGGTCTGCTCCATTTGGTTCCTGGGCGGGTTGCAGTTGCTGGCGCTGGGCATCGTGGGTGAATACATCGGCAAAATCTATGCCGAAACCAAACACCGCCCACGTTTTCACATTGAAGAATACCTGCGCGCGCAGGCCGGCCGGGTGGAGATCGGTCAGGGCGGTGTGGCGGGAAAGTCCGACGGGGTGGAGGGTGAAACCGATGCCCATTCGCCGCCGTATCCGTTCCGCGTAGAGAAATGAACGGCAAGGGGAGGACGGGCAAACGCGGCCCGTCCTTTTTTTGCAGAACTGCCGTTGTGGATGGGCGGCGCGGGGGGTATAATAGGCGTATCAAGTGGCTGAAAAGGAGAAAATTGCCTTGAGAGCATATGAACGTCTGCTGCGGTATGTCGCATACCCCACCACGTCGGACGAGGCGGCGCCCGCCTCCGTCTGCCCCAGCACCGAGGGGCAGCGGGTGCTGGCAAACGCGCTGGCGGATGAACTGTGCGGCTTGGGGCTGGAAAACGCACGCGTGGATGTATATGGCTATGTGTACGGCACCTTGCCCGCCAACTGTGCGGAAGAGCGGCCCGTGCTGGGGCTCATTGCCCATATGGACACCAGCGACGCGGCCAGCGACGAGGGTGTGAAGCCGCGCATCGTGCGCGCGTATGACGGCGGCGACATCGTATTGAACGAAGAAAAAGGCGTGGTGCTGCGCGCGGCTGCGTTCGAGAGCTTGAGGGACCATGTGGGGGAAGACCTCATCGTGACTGACGGCACCACCTTGCTCGGTGCGGACGACAAGGCGGGTATTGCCGAAATCCTCACCACGGTGGAAACGCTGCGGGAGAGCGGCGCAAGGCACGGCACCATCCAGATCGCGTTCACGCCGGACGAGGAGATCGGGCGCGGAGCCGACCGGTTCGATGTGAAAGGCTTCGGCGCCGATTATGCCTATACCGTGGACGGTGGCGCCATCGGTGAAATCGAATATGAGAATTTCAACGCGGCCTCGGCGGATGTGACGGTACACGGCGTCAATATCCACCCGGGCAGCGCCAAGAACAAAATGAAAAACGCCCTGCGCATCGGCATGGCGTTTGACGCGCTGCTGCCTCCCCACGAGCTGCCGGAATGCACCGAGGGGTATGAAGGGTTCCACCACCTCACGCGGATGTCCGGTACAGAGGAGCGTGCGGAACTGCACTATATCGTTCGCGACCATGACCGGGAAACATTTGAACGCAAAAAGGCCGGTTTCAAACAAGCGGCGGCCTTCCTCAACGAGCGGTACGGCGGCGGGACGGTCGAAGTCGCGCTGCGGGACAGCTATTACAATATGAAAGAGAAGGTCGAGCCGTTCCTGTTCCTCATTGAAAACGCCAAACAGGCGATGCGGGAAGCGGGCGTGGAGCCGATGGTCGTGCCCATCCGCGGCGGTACCGACGGCGCGCGTCTCTCGTTCATGGGGCTGCCGTGCCCCAACCTGCCCACCGGCGGCCACCATTTCCACGGCCGGTTTGAATACATTTCCATCCAGTCCATGGATCGGATGGTGGATGTGCTGGTGCGGCTGCTGCGGGTTTAACCGGTCCGGATATATCGCCCAAAACCCCCGTTTTTCAAACGGGGGTTTTTTCTCTGTCTGCCGGGAGGTCGTGCGGCCGGCGCTTTTTACGCCGCGGGAGCAGCAGGATGAGCAACACGGCCGCCAGCACGGCCAGCCCGATGCCGGCGGGCACAGCCCATTGTTTCCACTCGGCCTGTGTAACCAGCGCCTGGGTCACGCGGATGGTCCGGATCGTTTCCGCGGACAGTTTCCCGTTGGCCGTGGTGAGCGTGGCTTTGATCTTCACGGTGCCGGGTTTGTACACATATAAGGTGCCGGTGGAGACGTCGATGGCGGCACCGGTGGCGCCGGGGTCTTCCATTGTGTAGGCGGTCTGAGCGGATGCGTTCGCCGTGGTGAAGCAGGAGAGGAGCGGCTGCGCGGAGAACTGTGCGTGGCTGCTTTTGCCGTCGGCGGGGATGACGATGCGCGACGGTCCGCTCAGAGCCAGCGCGTCCTGCGTAAAATCAAGAGCCACGGCCTGATGCGCCTGAAAGAGCAGGCGGTGCCCCGCCGCGTTTGGATGCGGGTCGAAATCGAGCTTGGCGAGGTCGGCGTTGGTCAGCTTGTCCGTTTTGTGCTGCATGAACAGGCCGTATGCATCTGCCACGGCGTATTGCCCGGACTTCGCGTGCCCGGTGATGACCGCGTTGATCTGTTTGATGTAGCCGTCGGCATAGCCGCCCAGGTCGAAGTGCGCGATGACCGGCACGCTGATGACCATGCCCTCATAGGGGTCGATCAGTGTGGTGGCGATGATCTGCGCGTGGGGGGCCAGTTTTTTGATCTGCGCGATGATTTTGTCCCAGTTCTGCCCGAAGTGCGTCACGGCGTTCTGGAATTTCTGCTGCATCGCGTTGCCGTTGATGGCCTGCACGGCGGCGACCAGCGAGGTGGGCGACGTTGGCTGGAGGGCGGAAAAGATGGGCAGCAGGTCGTTTCCACCGATGGAAATGGTGATGATATCGGATTTTTTCACCTGGTCAACCGTGGCCTGGTCGGAGTTGAGCAGCTTGAGCAGGCCGGCGCTGTCCAGCCCGACGCGCGCCAGGTTGGTCGTCTGGGCGGACAGATAGGACCCGAACAGGCCGACATAGCCGTTGTTGCTTTGGTTGAGCTTATACCCGCTGGCAATGGAATCACCCAGAGCGGTGTAGACAGGCGAGCGGATTTCCGCCGTTTTCGCTTCGGCCGGCAGGGCTGCGAAAACAATCAGCAAAACAGCCAGAAAACAGGCGAACAGTTGTTTGTGGGTTTTTGTTTGCATACACATTCCCCGCGGTTTGCATCAGAATTTGGAACGGAAAGGGGCATTGTCTTCTCATTAAGCATAACGCAAAGCAAAACAGATGACAATGGAAGCGATTTACAAAAGCCGTTTGTCAAAATATTAAGCGATTCGTACTGTTTTGACGTGTTTTGAACATAGGAAAGACGGTTTAATCGGGTGAAAAGGTAACAAACGCTACATTTTTACACAAATTTTACATCAATCTGTCAAATATTGAATTGACAGGTATTCGCGAGGTCGATATACTGAATGTTGAGCTGTTCATATTTTTGAAACATTTTGTTCATATTTGTTTCTCCGCCCGCTCGCGCCGGTGCATACAGAAACAGGAAAAGGGGCAAGCATGGAAAAGCTATCGTTTTTGGTGCCGGTCTACAATTCCAAAGACACCATTGCGTCGGTGGTCCGGCGCATCGCGGCGGCCGTACAGGCATTGGAAACGCCGCTGGATTTTGAGATCGTGCTGGTAGATGACGGCAGCCGGGACGGCGTGTATACCGTCTGCCGGCAGCTTGCGGTGGAGCTGCCGTATGTGCGGTCGTTCCGGCTGGCGCGCAATTTCGGGCAGGCCAACGCGCTGATGGCCGGGCTCAACCAGATTACCGGCGACTATGTGGTCTGCCTGGACGACGATTTGCAGACCCCGCCGGAGGAGTTCCCGAAGCTTTACCATACCATGCAGAGCGGCGGTTTCGACGTGGTTTACGGTTATTACGAGCAGAAAAAGCACAGCGCTTTCCGCAATTTCGGCACGGCGCTGAACGAACAGATGCAGACGTTTATTCTGAACAAACCGTGCAATATCCATACCTCCAGCTATTTTATTGCCAGGCGGTATGTGGTGGATGTGGTCAAACGCTACGACAAGCCGTTCCCCTATCTGCCCGGCTTGTTCCTGCTGGTGACCGGCAGCGTGGCCAGCATCCCCATCCGGCACGCCGCCCGGCACGCCGGTCGCTCCGGCTACGGGCTGGTGAAACTGGTGCAGCTCTGGATGAACGGGTTCACCAATTTTTCGGTCAGGCCGTTGCGTATCGCGTCGTTTGCGGGGGCGGTCATCGCGCTGTGCGCGTTTGTGATGACGGCGGTGCTGTTCATTCTCAAGCTCTCCGGGCAGGATATCCAGGTGGGCTGGACCTCCACCATCGTCATCATGCTGTTCATCGGCGGCGTGCAGCTGCTGTCGGTGGGCATTTTGGGCGAGTACATCGGTCGGATCTATCTGAGTGTGAACCAGACGCCGCAGTATGTCATCAAGCCCCAGCCGCCCACCGGTTCCGGTGCCGCCGAGCGGGTCTGCGCGCAGAAGAACACAGCGGGGGTCTGACGGGATGGGGCATACGGTTGCCATCATCGGCGCAAACGATTTCCAGAATCAAGCCATCCTGCTGGCCAAATCGCTTGGATACACCACGCATGTGTTTGCGTGGGCCGATGGCGCGGTGGGAAAAGATACGGCTAATCATTTCTACCCGGTAAGCATCACCGAAAAGGAGCGCATCCTGGAGATCTGCCGCCCGCTTCGGCTGGACGGCGTGTTTTCCATCGGCTCCGACCTGGCTGTGCCCACCGTGAGCTATCTGGCCGCCCGGCTTGGCCTGCCGGGTAACAGCGAGGCCTGCGCGGCGGTTTCCACCAACAAGTTCCGTATGCGGCGGCGGTTTCGGGAGCGGGGCATTCCCACGCCTCGCTTTTGGGAGGTGGCATCCCCGGCGGAGAGCGATGCAGTGGATGCGCCGTTCCCGCTCATCGTCAAGCCGACCGACCGTTCGGGCAGCCGCGGTGTGACGCGTGTGGAAGACCGGGCAACCCTGCGGGAAGCGGTCGCGCGGTGCGTTGGCTGTTCCTTTGAGAAAAAGGCCATCGTGGAAGAGTACATTGAGGGCGACGAATACAGTGCCGAGAGCATCTCCTTCCGGGGACGGCACCGGCTGCTGGCAGTGACGCAGAAATTTACCACCGGCGCGCCCCACTTCATAGAGACCGGGCATGTCCAGCCCGCGCCGGTGCCACCCGGCGCGGTGCGGGATGCGGTGTTTGCCGCGCTGGACGCGCTGGAAATCACCTGCGGCGCTTCGCACGCGGAGTTCAAGGTCACGTCGGCCGGTGAGGTGCGGCTCATTGAGGTGGGTGCGCGGATGGGCGGCGACTGCATCGGCTCCGACTTGGTGCGGCTCTCCACCGGGCATGATTTCCTGCGGATGACGCTGGACGCCGCCTGTGGAAAGGCGCCGGACTTTACGCCCGTTTCGGTTCCACAGACGGCATTCGTGCGCTTCCTGTTCGGGCAGGCTGATCTGGATACCCTGCACGTCATGCAGGAAGAGGCTCCGGACGTGCTGCGGCGGGTGAGCGCCATCGAGCCGCCGGCCGGCCGGCCGGTGACTGACAGTTCCAACCGCCTTGGTTATTATCTTGGTGCGTGCGCGGATGAGCGGTTTGTGCGCCTGCGCTCCCTGCTGGGTTTTGCGCAGGCCGTGCCGCAATGAGCAGCCGGAAAGGAAAGCGGCTGCCCCGCAGGCGGTGGGTGCTTCTGCTGTTTTTGCAGGGCGTGGTGGCGGTCTACGCGGCGGCTTCGGCAGCGGCGAAGTTTGCGTCCGGCCACGCATTCGGTTCGTCGGGCTTTTTCCTGTATTACGGTGCCGAGCTGGTGCTGTTGGGCGCTTACGCGCTGCTGTGGCAGCAGGCTGTTAAGCGCATGAGCCTAACCACCGCCTATGCCAACCGGAGCGTGGCGGTTTTCTGGGGGCTTTTGATTTCGGCGGCGGTGTTCGGCGAACAAATTACTCTGCGCAACCTGCTGGGTGTGGGCGTGATCTTTGCGGGCGTGCTGCTGGTGAACACCGACCAAGAGGGACAGGCATGAACGGGTATATTGCACTGCTGGTGCTGTCGGTGGCGGTGGCGTCGGTTTCTCAGTTGCTGTTGAAGGCCGGGGCCGGCCGGTCGCACAGGGGCTTTCTGGCCGAATATTGTAATCCCTGGACGCTGGGCGCCTACGCCCTGCTGCTGTGTTCCACGCTGCTTACGGTCGCGGCGTTTAAAGGGCTGGCGTTCAAAAACGCGCCGGTGATCGAATCTTTGGGTTACCTGTTTGTGCTGGTCCTCAGCCGCCTGTTTTTTCGGGAAAAAATCACCCGCCGCAAGCTGGCGGGCAATCTGCTCATCGTGGCGGGCGTGCTGATTTTTTATCTCTGATCCCGCAGTGGTCGGAGGACAGTGTTTCGGAGGAAATCATGATCTCTTTCAATGTACCCCCGTTTGTCGGCAAAGAATTGGACTATATTGCCGAAGCGGTCAAAGTCAACCACAAGATCAGCGGCGACGGTTCATTCACCCGCAAATGCAGTGCCTGGATGCAGGAACGCTTCGGTGTGCGGCGTGCGCTGTTGGTCACTTCCGGCACGCACGCGCTGGAGATGGCCGCCATGCTTTGTGACATCCGGCCCGGGGACGAAGTCATCATGCCGTCCTATACGTTCGTCTCCACCGCCAATGCGTTTTTGCTGCGGGGGGCGGTGCCGGTGTTCGTCGATATCCGGCCGGATACGCTGAATATCGACGAGCGGCTGATTGAGGATGCCGTCACCGAAAAAACACGCGCTATCGTTGCGGTGCATTACGCGGGCGTGGCCTGCGAGATGGACACCATCTGCGCCATTGCCGCCCGCCATGGGCTGACGGTGGTGGAGGATGCGGCGCACGGGTTCCTTGCGCGGTACAAAGGGCGGTTCCTGGGCACCATTGGGCGGTTTGGCGCGTTCAGTTTCCACGAAACGAAGAATTACTCGATGGGGGAGGGCGGCGCGCTGCTGCTGGATGATGCGGAGCAGTCCGCCCGCGCCGAGATCATCCGGGAAAAAGGCACCGACCGCAGCCGCTTTTTTCGTGGGGAGATCGACAAATACACCTGGGTGGACATCGGTTCGAGCTATCTGCCCAGCGATCTCAATGCGGCCTATCTGTTCGCCCAGTTGGAGCAGGCGCACATGATCTTTCAGGACCGGCTGCGCGCTTGGGCGTTTTACCGTGCGGCGCTTGCCGATCTGGCGGAGGCCGGGTGCGTCGAGCTGCCGGTGGTGCCGCCGGAATGCGCGCACAACGCCCATATGTTTTACTTGAAATGCCGTGATCTGGAGGAGCGTAGCCATCTGCTCGCGTGGCTCAAGGAGCATGACGTGGACGCGGTGTTCCATTATATTCCGCTGCATTCCTCCACGGCCGGCCGGAAATACGGCCGCTTCCACGGAGAAGACCGTTACACCACCCGGGAAAGCGAACGCATCTGCCGCCTGCCGCTCTATTTCGGGATCAGCGCCGCGGATCAGATGGCGGTGGTGGACGCGGTCCATGCCTTTTATCAACACACCGCGGTTTGCAAAACGCGCAGCGCGGACCGGGAGGTTCTGGCTTGAACGCGATGCAGAAAAACGACCGCGTCTATCTTGCAGTTTTGCTGTCCGCCGTTTTTGTGCTGTATTTCTCATGGGCGCTCATCCTGCCGTTCGGTGCGGGGCCGGACGAGCCGCTGCGCTTTGATATCGTACACTTCATCCTGCGTTACCATGCGTTGCCGGTGGCCGGCGATCCGCGCCTTTCCTATGCTGCCGGGCAGACCTATGCCGCCATGCCGTTTTTTTCCTATATTCTCTCCGCGCTGCTGTGCATGTTTGCCAAAGGCGTGGGCATTTCCGCGGCGCCGTATCTGGTCTCGCGCATGGTTTCGGTCGGCGCGGGCGTCGCGGCGGTTTACTTCGTTCACCGTATTGCGGGCATGCTGTTCCGCGAGATGATCACCCGGCGGTTTGTTCCGCTGTTTTTCGCGTTTATCCCGCAGTTCGCGTTCATCTGCGCCTACACCAATCAGGATGCGTTTATGGTCATGCTCAGCGCGGCCACGATGTTTCTCTGGCTGAAAGGCTTGGAAGACAACTGGAGCATCCGAACGACGGCATGGCTGGGCGTGGTGCTGGGCGTGATGCTGCTGACCTATATCAACGGCTATCTGCTGATCGCGGCGTCGTTCGTCATCGTACTGCTGTCCTACCGGGGGAGGGGGACGCGTGCGTTCTACGGCAAACTGTTGCTCTGTGTGGGCATTATGGCGGCGGTGAGCGGCTGGTTTTTCATCCGCAGCGGCCTGCTGTACCACGGTGACCTGCTGGGCCTTTCCACCACCGACCGCATCGCGGAGCGGCTGGCGACGGGTAAAGATAAACCGTCGGTGCGGCTGGCGTCCACCATCCATCTGCGCGGATTTGCGGATATGCTGTTTGATACCGTCTGGCCGCTGGAAACGTTCCGCTCGTTCTGGGCCACGTTCGGTTCGATGAGCCTGTCGATCAACCCCGATTATTATCTTTGCATTTTCGGCCTGCATGTACTTGCGTTTGTCGGTCTTTCCGCGGCGTTCATGGAGAAGCTCCGGCAGGGGTGGCGCACGCTGTTTCACCGCCCGTTTGCTCTGATGTTGCCGCTGGTGGCGCTCGGGGCGTTTGCTTTGCATGCCCATTATTCGCTCACCAGTGATTTTCAGCCGCAGGGGCGGTATATGTACCCGGGGCTGGTGGCCATCGTGCTCCTGCTGGTTCTCGGGTTTGAAAAAGTGCTTGCCGGGCGGGTGAAGCGCTGGTTTTATCTGCTGGTGTCTTTGGGGTTTGTTTTGGTGCAGCTGTTCTGCGTCTATCAGCGCCTGTTTGGCTATTATTTCGTGCAGTGACCGCAGCCGTTTTTCGCGCGAGAGAGAGGAGAGGAAGAATGCATACAGCCCGTTTGTATCTGCCGGAGCGCCTTTCCCGGCTCTTGCCCCTGCTGTTGCCGCTGTTGCTGGCGGCAGCGGTGCTGTTTGCGCTCTACCATGAGCTGCCCCGTCAAAAAACACGGATCGAAACGCCATATGCCCTCAGCAAAATCACGGTGCCGAACCGGATCGGTGCCATCCGGCAGACGTTCATTGTGCGCGAAGACGCGTTCTGCGGCATCGCCGTCAAGATCACACCGGACAGTCCGCAGCCCGGTGCGGCGGTGCTGGTGCAGTTGCAGGATGATGCCGGCCGTGTCGTAACGCGGCAGACCGTCGCTCTGGCGTATGTGGACAAATCCCGGTTTGTCCGGGTCTCATTCACGCCGGTCGAGCATGCAAAGGGCAGGCGCTTTACGCTGGAACTCCGCCCGGCACAGGGGCAGTGGATGGACGGTGCGGTGTTTTACCGCCAGGAACGAGACGAAACCGGGTATCGCCTGTATCTCGACGGGACGCAGCAAAAAGGGGTGCTGGCATTCCGGACGGTCTACCGGTCTTCCCGTCTGGGTGCCATCTACAACGGGCGTTTCCCGGCTTCGTATGTCACGCTGGTGCTGTGCGTCATCGCGGTGTCGGTTGTTCTCTGCTGTCTGCTTTTCGGGCTGTTGTTGAAGTCTTGAGACTGCCCGCCTTTTCAAAACGTCTGGACCGGGTGAAACGATGAGCCCCGTTCCCGCTGGTTTTTATGCAAAGCGTGCAGGATCTCCCGTGTTTCGTTCAGCAGAGGCTTCATTTCCTCGTGTTCCTGCTGGACGTCTTTGAACAGTTGCTTCATTTTCCTTGCATATGCAGATACGCCCCCGAAACGATTCGTTTCGGGGGCGTATCATCAAAAACCGATTTAGTCGCTCACATACGGCAGCAGCGCCAGATGCCGGGCCCGCTTGATGGCGATGGTCAGCTCGCGCTGATGGTGCGCGCAGGTGCCCGTCACACGGCGGGGCAGGATTTTCGCCCGCTCGGAAAGATATTTACGCAGTTTGGCAATATCTTTGTAATCGATGGACTCGACTTTATCCACACAGAAAGAGCAGACCTTGCGGCGGCCTTTGCGTCCGCGGCGGTCTCCTCTGCCTTCTCTGTCTTCTCTGCTCATTGTACAGCCTCCTTTGTTGGTTGATCCGATTCATACAATCCGGCATTAGAACGGGAGATCGTCGTCTCCCGCAATTTCCACAAAATCACCGTTGTCGCCGCTTGCAATGGCGGGCGCGCCACCCTGCGTGCCCACGCTCTGGCCGCTGCCCGGATTGCCGTAGGAATCACGGCGCGGCTCGGCAAAATGCACGTTGCTCGCCACCACTTCAAACGCGCGACGCTTGTTGCCCTCCCGGTCGGTGTAGCTGCGGGTCTGGATAGACCCCTCCACCGCCACGAGCTGACCTTTGTGAAAATATTTGGACGCAAACTCCGCCGTGTTCCGCCAGCAGACAATATCGATGAAATCGGTCTGCCGTTCGGTGCCGGAGCGGGAATAGCTGCGGTCCACCGCGAGGGTGAAGGACGTGACGGCGATATCGTTGCTTGTGTGCCGAAGTTCAGGGTCGGCTGTCAGCCGACCATTGAGGGCCACCACATTCAACATAAAGAATCACGCTCCTTATTTGCGCACGATGAGTGAGCGCAGCACGCCGTCGCTAAGCTTGAGCTGACGATCCAATTCAGCCGGGAAAGTGTTGTCGGATGAAAAAAGAAACTGCACGTAAATGCCTTCGTTTTCATCTTCGATGGGATAGGCCAGACGGCGTCTGCCCCATTCATCGACCGTTTCAAGCGTGCCGTTTTCGGACACCAGCGTCTTGAATTTTTCAAGCAGCGCCGAGGTCGCTTCTTCACCCAGATTGGGTTTGAAGATGATCACGCTTTCGTACTTGCTGATGGTTGCCATGAAAAGCACCTCCTTTTGGACATAAGGCCGCATAGAGCGGCAAGGATGCGGCGCCGTCCCGCAGAAAAACAGGACGGACGACCCGACAAATAAATAGTTTATCATGGAAACGGAAAGCTGTCAAGGGGACGGTTCCGTCGGATAAACAGGATTCCACAATAAAAAGAGCGCGGAAAGAAGCACTCTTTCCGCGCCCTTGGTCAACCTGCGGTTTGCACGCATGGCTCCGGCCGGGTAAGCAGCATGCGCAGTTTTTTCCCCGCCAGCGGGCGGGAATAGAGGAAACCCTGCGCCAGATCGCATCCCTGCCGCCGCAGCAGATCGCGCTGCCCGGGCGTTTCCACACCCTCGGCCACCACACGCATCGAAAGGCCGTGCGCCAGCCGGATGATGTTTTCGACGATGATACGCGCTTTGGCCGTGCGGATCATCCCGGCCACGAAACTGCGGTCGATCTTCAGTGTGTGCACCGGCAGGCGCGCCAGATATTGCAACGAGGAATAGCCGGTCCCGAAATCGTCCAGCGCGAGCCGCACGCCCAGCGCGTTCAGCCGACGCAGGACGCCGGCTGCCGCCGGGAGATCCTCCGCCACGCTCTGTTCGGTGATCTCCAGTTCCAGCCGCCCGGGGTCCAGTCCCGTTTCGCGCAGTGCGGCAAGGACGATCTCCTCGGCGCGGGAGAACTGCCTGGGCGAAAGATTGACCGCCAGTCGAAACGGGCGGTTGTTGGCATTCCACCGGTGTGTCTGCCCACAGGCGGTGCGCAGCACCCATTCTCCGATGGGGTGGATCAGCCCGGTTGCTTCTGCGGTGGGGATAAACGCGGGCGGCAGTACCGGCGCGCCTGTGGGCGGCAGCCAGCGAAGCAGGACTTCCGCTCCGTCCAGCTGACCCGTTTGCAGGTCAACCTGCGGCTGATAGGCAAGCGTGAAGCGGTCGTTCTGCAGCGCGTCACGCAGCAGGGCTTCCACGTTCTCCGGGCAAACGCCTGCGCCGGTTGGCACCGGGGTGCCCCGCTTAGCCATGCGGACGCGTATCAGGGACGTCGGCCCTTTCCGGCAGCCCGTCCTGCCTGCGGAGAAAAACGTGCAGCCCTTTGGGCGGCGGTCCCTCCAGCCGCTCGCCCTCGGCGGTGAAGCGGCCGCCATGACAGGGGCAGTCCCAGCTTTTTTCGGTTTCGTTCCAGGTGAGGGTGCAGCCCAGATGGGTGCAGGTAATGTCCAGTACGGTCAGCCGGCCGTCTGGATGGCGGTAGGCCCCGGCCTTTTTCCCATTGAACAGCACCTCGCCGCCCTCTCCGGGCTTCAGATCTTCCGCTCGGCCCGGTTTTTTCAGCTTGGATCGCACCAGCGCGCCCACCTGTCCGGAAAGCTCGCCCGTCAGCGTGGCCGCACCGGCCAGATGCAGGCGCGCGGGGTCATACGGTGCGCCGCGCACGCTTTTCCCGGCGGTGATCCAGTCGGTGAGCAGGATGCCGGCAAGCGTGCCGCTCGAAAGCCCCCATTTGTTGAAGCCGGTCGCCACATAGATATTCGACTGCGGCGCGACCGGCCCAATGTAGGGGATGCCGTCCGGTGTCTGGTAATCCTGCGCCGACCAGCGCGCCAGCAGCGAGTAGGGGCCCGCCAGTTTTTGTGCATAATCCGTGAGGGCCTCGAAATGCCGCCCGCCGTCCCAGTCGTGTTCGTCCCGCCCGGTGGTATGTCCGTCGCCCATCACCAGCAGGATCTTTTTTCCGCCCTCGATCACGGTGCGGATGGAGCGAATCGGGCCGCCCGCGCTGATGTAGCTGCCGGCCGGCCAGATGTTTTCCGGTTCCACCGCCACGCCGTAGCTGCGGCGCGGATAAAGCCGTGTGAAATAGGTATCGAATTGTTCCCACAGCGGGTATTGCGTCGCCAGGATTAAGTGGCGCGCCGCAATGCGCATGCCGTTTTCGCACACCGCGCGCACCATTTTTCCCGAAGCCACATCCGTGATGCGCGTCTGCTCGCAAAGCTGTGCGCCCTGCTTGACGGCGGCATCCGCCAATGCCTGCAGGTAGCGCAGCGGGTGGATGACGGCCTGCCCGAACATCACGGTGGCGCAGATGCCCTGCGGGGGAAAGTCGGGCCGGAAGAGGAAGCGCGCGTCCAGCCCCGCCTTGCGCACGGCCTCAAACTCGTCCTCCACAGCCTGCCGTTCTTCTTCGCTGCGGGCGAAGAGGAAGGCGTCGCTTTCGGCAAAGCCGCAGTCCAGTTCGCAGCTCAGCGCAAATTGCTTCACAAAGTCCACCGCTTCGCGCTGTGTGCGCGCCACCTGCGAAGCCGTCGTTTTTCCAGGTAGCTTGCTCAGCCGCCCGTAAAAGACGTCATGCAGCGCGCTGACCTTTCCGGTGCTTTTCCCGGTGGTGCCGCAGCCCAGTGTGTCCGCCTCCGTCAGCAGCACGGAAGCGCCCGCCCGGGCCAGATGGTATGCGCAGCTCACACCGGTGATGCCGCCGCCGACGATCAGCACGTCGGCCTTGGCGTCGGCCTCCAGAGCAGGATACGCTGTGCGTCCGACCGTTTTTTCCCAATACGATTGCGTGTGGTTGTCCATTTTGCGCCCTCCCGCGTCTGTTTTTCCCGGCGGTTTCCTGATTTGTGTGATTAGTATGCGCAAAAATGGCAAAAATACTGATGTCAGAAAAAAGTGAAACACCCGCTTTGCTTAGGTGTTTGCGGCGGGTGAAGTGACGGAAGGATGTCGAAACCATGCGTGGAAAATACATTGCGCTGCTGGTCGCCGCCGTGCTGGCGGCGGCCGCAGCGGGGGTGGGCACGGCGTATGTCCGGCAGGCGGGCCGGCCGACCGCAAAAACCGTTCTGCCCACGCACGAGGATATGCAATCTTTTGTGCAGACGGCAAACGACTGGATCACCGAGCGGCAGAAAACAGCCGACCTGTCGCTGTATATGGCGGATACGCAGAACGGCTGGCGCAGCGACGGGCAGAACCTCTTCCACACGACGGACGGCGGGAAAAGCTGGGATGCCGCCGCGCCGTTTTATGACGGCGGCGCAGCGGATTTTCTGGATGCTACCCATGCCTTTGCGCTGGCCAAGGCTGTCCACGACGAGGAAGCGCTGACGGGCATCTCCGTCTATGCCACGGCGGACAGCGGGAAAAACTGGCGGCACCTCGCGCTTTCGGGTGCGCCGTATTTCAGTGCGGAGGGCATTACGCGCGGCGTGGACGGTTTCTCCATGGCCAGCAGCTCAAACGGCCTGCTTATCCTGGCGGGCGACCCTGCGGCGGGAAGCCATGAATCCGTTGTTTTTGCCACCAAAGACGGCGCGCGCAGCTTTACGAAGCAGGCGGACAGCCTGCGCATGCCGAACGGGCAGAACACTCTGGCGCTTGCCGATGCTTCGCATGCCTATCTGTTTATCAATGGTTCGGCGGCGCCGGTTTTCATGCTGGCCACGACCGACGGCGGCAAAACGTGGAAAGAACAGGACAGCGGCCTTTCCCCGCGCTTCACCGACGTGGTTCCCACGTATGTGCCGGTGCGCATGGCAGCCGACGCGCGCGTTGCCATGCTCAGTGTGCAGAACGGCACGCCGGCCGCCGGGGCAAAAGGAAAGACCGAGACGGCGGATGCCCGCATGCGTGACGTTTTTTACACCCTTTCGCCCGACGGCTCGGTGGCCGGCAAGCTGACCGAACTGCTCACCGACCTGCCGCTGGATGCCAAAAGCGTGAGCATGCCGGATGCGCAGACGATCTATGCGCTTTCGCGCGCGGGCGGGAAACCGGTGCTCTATCGTTTCCAGGCGCAGGGCGGCTGGAAGCGGGTGGAGAGCGCCACGCTGCCGGCCGATGCGCTGCAGCTCCAGTTTGTGAGCCTTTCCGATGGGTTTGTTTTGCAAAAAGACGCGGTTTTCGTTACTACGGACGGCGGGAAGACCTGGGTCAAACGCCCGCTCTGATTTTTCCACCGGATTTCGCAGAAAAGGTGAAATGTGTTCAAATCAAATAAATTTTATGCACAAAATTCGATATTTTGCGACCAATTACGTGACAAAGCTACAAAAAAAGGAAATTTTCCTTGTAAAATAAAACAGGCTCGGTATAATGAATATGCATTCTGCCTATATTTTTTTGCGGCTTTGCGGCGGCCGTTTGTGCGAATGCCCTGCTTATTTGGGTCCCGGCTTTTTACCGTATTGCCAAAATATTTTTTTTGCAACCGGCGTCCCCTCTTGTTTTTTCGGTGGATATTTATGCTATAATGATGTGAGGTGAACCAAACGTTATTGCACCGGTTTTCGCGCAAAAGCAAACAGGATACCATATGTTGAATGAATTTTCCAGGACGGAGATGCTGATCGGAAAGCCGGCGCTGGAGCGGCTGGCCGCGGCGCACGTGGCGGTTTTCGGCATCGGGGGCGTGGGGTCTTATGTCGTCGAAGCGCTGGCGCGTTCCGCCGTCGGATCGCTTACGCTGGTGGACGACGACCGCATCTGTCTGACCAATATCAACCGCCAGCTGCATGCGACGCACCAGACGGTGGGCCGGTATAAGGCGGATGTGATGGCCGCGCGCGCGCGGGACATCAATCCCCGCGCGCGGGTGGACGTGCGCAAGGTTTTTTATACCGAACAGACCGCCGCGGACGTGTTCGACACACGGTGGGATTACATCATCGACGCGGTGGATACGGTTTCCGCCAAGCTCGATCTGGTTACGCGCGCCATGGAAGCGGGCATTCCGGTCATCAGCTGCATGGGAGCCGCCAACAAGCTCGACCCCACCAAACTGGAGGTGGCGGACATTTACGAAACGTCTGTCTGCCCGCTCTGCAAGGTGATGCGGCACGAACTGCGCCGCCGCGGCGTGCCGCGTCTCAAGGTGGTTTATTCCCGCGAGATTCCCATCCGTCCGCGCGAAAACGAGGAAACCAGTTGCAAATACAACTGCGTTTGCCCCGAGGGCACCAAGCGGACCTGCACGGTCCGGCGGCAGATTCCAGGCAGCACGGCGTTTGTGCCGGCGGCGGCGGGGCTCATTCTGGCTGGCGAAGTGGTCCGGGACCTCTGTGGTATCCCGAGGCCCGCGACGGGCAACTGAGTTTTCCCGCCGCGCCAAAAAGCCCCCGGCTTCACAGCCGGGGGCAGGCAGGGTGGAGGGGTCACGCCGATGCGCGCAGCATCCGCTTGGCTGCCTTGTAGATGTCGCCGCAGCCGAGTGTCAGCACCAGGTCGTGAGGCCCGGCGTGCTCGGACACATAGGCGGCGATGGCATCGAAATCCGGCAGACAGACGCTGCCCGGCACTTTGGCCGCAAGGTCCTCGGAGCGGATGCCGTAGGTGTTGACCTCGCGCGAGCCCATGATGGGCGAGAGCACGACCTTGTCCGCGATGCGCAAGGCGTCGGCAAAATCGTCCAGCAGCATGGCGGTGCGTGAAAAGGTAAACGGCTGGAACACCGCCCACACGGCCGCATAGCCCAGATCCTTGGCGGCGCGCAGGGTGGCGGAGAGCTCGGTGGGATGGTGGGCATAGTCATCCGCAACGGTGGTGCCGTTTGCCGTTCTGCCCAGCACTTCAAACCGCCGTCCGGCGCCGGAAAACGCGTTGAGTCCTTCTTCAATGACGGCGTCGGGCACGCCCGCGTAGGCGGCGGCGGCGCAGGCTGCCAGTGCGTTGAGGATGTTATGCCTGCCGGGCACCTTCAATGTGATATGTGCCATCGTCTGCTCGCCGCGCAGAAGATCGAATGTGAGGTGCCGGTCAACCACTCCGATATTGTCCGCAGAATAGTCGTTTGCATGGTCAAGACCGAATGTGATTTTGTGAATTGACGCATTGCGGACGGCGCGCAGGGTGTTGGCATCGTCTCCGTTGTAGATCAGCGCGTTACCGGTCTGAGCGGCGAAGCGGGCGAAATGTTCGATGAGGTTTTCCATGGACTTGAAGTATTCAAGATGGTCGTTGTCGATGTTCAGGATAACGGAGACCGCCGGGTGCAGGGTCAGGAACGAATCCTGGAATTCGCAGGCCTCACAGACCATCAGGTCGGTTGCCCCGATCCGGCTGCTGCCGCCGATGAACGGCAGCTTTCCACCGATGACGGCGGTGGGGTCTTTCCCGGCCATCATGAGGATCTGGGTGAGCATGCTGGTGGTGGTGGTTTTGCCGTGTGTGCCCGAAACGGCGAAGGTGTCGGCATAATGCCGGCTGAGCAGGCCAAGCAGTTCCGCCCGGCTGAACAGCGGCAGATTTTTCGCACGCGCCGCCTGGATTTCCGGATTGTCTTCATGTACGGCGGCGGTGTAGACCACCATTTCGGCGTTGCCGATGTTTTCGGGGCGGTGGCCCATCTGCACCGGGATGCCCAGCTTGCGTATCTGCGCAAGCGTGTCGGATTCATTGTTGTCCGAGCCGGTGAGGGAAAACCCTTCCCGGTGCAGGATGCCGGCCAGCGCGCTCATGCCCGAGCCACCGATGCCAATAAAATGGACACGTTTTACATGCGCCAATATATTCTCGTTCACGTTTCGATTAACTCCTCTCAAACTTGTACCGTGCGGGCTGTGTGCATGGAAAGCACGTACAGTTCCTGCATATTATACGACCATTGCCGGTAAAAATAAACCACTTTTCCGCCAAATCGCTTCTGTTGGGTAAAAATGTATAAACGGTTGTTTTTCGCCGCACACTATGGGCAGGGAACCGCCCGGTTTGCGTCTTATATGCTTTTACATGGATCGAGCCGTTTTTCGGACGACATTTTTAGGAGGACTTGCAGTTGAACATCACGGATATCAAAATCAGAAAACTTTTTTCCGAAGGCAAGGTGCGCGCGATCGTTTCCATTATATTTGATGGGGAATTCGCCGTGCATGATTTGAAGGTCATCGAGGGTGTGGAGCGGCTTTTTGTCGCCATGCCAAACCGCCGCTCGGAAGACGGCCGGTTCCAGGATATTGTGCACCCGATCTCCAGCGATTCGCGCACACAGATCGAGTCGGCCATCTTGGAGAAATATGAAGAGGCCGTGGCCCAGGCCGATGCCGAGCCGCATGTGGAGACCATGAACGGCTGAACATAACCAACAAACCGCCCCCCGCAGATGTTCTGCGGGGGGCGGTTTGTCTGCCCGCGGCGATGACCGTGGAGGTTCTTTTTTGATTTTGTGAAAAATGATTGCAAAATATATTGACAAGAGAAGTGGATTCTATTATAATAAATAGCGCTGTCCCATTCTTTGCGGGTTCGTTTTTCAGCTCGCAGAGGTGGAAAAGTCACAGATGGCCCGGTAGTTCAGTTGGTTAGAACGCTAGCCTGTCACGCTAGAGGTCAGGGGTTCGAGCCCCCTTCGGGTCGCCATCGTGTGCCTCTGTAGCTCAGTCGGTAGAGCAGGGGACTGAAAATCCCCGTGTCGGTGGTTCGATTCCGCCCGGAGGCACCAATTATGCGGATGTAGCTCATCTGGTAGAGCGCCACCTTGCCAAGGTGGAGGTAGCGGGTTCGAGCCCCGTCATCCGCTCCAGCGGATTATCCGCCAGCAGGCCGGCGGGATACAGACCCCGTGTGTTTCTCCCGGCCGCTTTTTGCAGCGACTCGGGGGATTTTTTCTTTTATGGCGCCATAGCCAAGCGGTAAGGCAAAGGTCTGCAAAACCTTCATTCCCCGGTCCGATTCCGGGTGGCGCCTCCATTTTATTCACAGCGCGCAGCCGTTCGGGCTGCATGCCCGGCGGGTGTGGCCGGGGGCGGGCATCGTCCTGCATTTGCTGGTGTGGCTCAGTTGGTAGAGCAGCGCATTCGTAATGCGCAGGTCATCGGTTCGAGTCCGATCACCAGCTCCAAAGCAAATCGCCCAGGTAAGTCGATTTCGGCTGGCCCGGGCGATTGCTCTTTTTTTGCAAGACCAGCTTTTCGCATCGGTTTCGCAGAGCGGCAAAAGCCGGCGGGGCCCGGCGTTGGCATTTCGGACGATCCGTGTTATAATACAGGATACGGTTTTAGTCGAATCCCGCCCCGGAAAGGAGCAGCTTCCTATGGATATCAAAGAGCGTGCCGCTTATATCGTGCAGGCGTTGGAAACCGCATATCCGGATGCCGCCTGTTCGCTGGAAAGCCGGGATGCGCTGCAACTGCTGATCGCCACCCGTCTCTCCGCGCAATGCACCGATGCGCGGGTGAATATCGTCACCAAAGACCTGTTTGCGCGCTATCATACGGCCGAGGATTTTGCCGGGGCGAACATTGCGGACATCGAATCCATTATCCATTCCTGCGGGTTGTATCACACCAAGGCGCGCGACATCGTGCGCATGTGCCAGATACTGGTGACGGAATACGGCGGCGGCGTGCCAGATACTCTGGAAGCGCTCGTCAGGCTGCCCGGCGTGGGGCGTAAAACAGCCAATCTCATCATGGGGGATATCTACGGCCAGCCCGCCATCGTGGCCGATACACACTGCATCCGCATCTCCAACCGGTTGGGGCTGGTGGATACCAAAGATCCCAAGCGGGTGGAGATGCGCCTGCGTGAGCTCATTGCGCCGGAAAAATCCTCCATGTTCTGTCACCGGCTGGTTTGGCACGGGCGCGCCGTGTGCAAGGCCCGGCAGCCGGAGTGCGCGCATTGCTGCCTGGCGCCTTATTGCGCAAGCGCGCCGCATGTAATTGACGCGGTCGTGCCGGGATGATTGACACAATTTTTTACAAAGCCTTGACAAAGCTGCCGGGCTTGTATATAATAAATATCGCCGCTTGATCGGCGGATACACAAAAACGTGTTGATATGCGGATGTAGCTCATCTGGTAGAGCGCCACCTTGCCAAGGTGGAGGTAGCGGGTTCGAGCCCCGTCATCCGCTCCATCGAAAGCCCGACGATTTTAAATCGTCGGGCTTTGTTGTGCCTGTGTTTGTGCAGGTTCGTGGGATACAAATCCTATTAAGAACACTTGCAAATGAGGTGCGAGTGATAGCACTTTTATCCTATGAATAAGCGTCATGTCATTTGCGCTGTTTTTTCTTCTTCGGAAGGAATTTGATCAGCCAGACAGTATAGAGCACGCCGATTGCCAAAATGGCAATGAGCAGGCGGGTTTGCGCATTACCGTTGGTATCCGTGATGGTGCCGGTGATATTGAACATGATATGGAATAGGATGCCCGGGATTATCGATCGAGTGATTGCTACCAGCATGGCAAGGGCAATCCCGATCACGATGGCTGTCACAATCTGCTCCGCTTGCACCGTGGATGTATACCCACGCAGCAAGTTGACAATGTGGCCAAGGCCAAAGGTGATTCCGGAAATCGGGATTGCAGCGACGATGCCCCGTCTTTGCGCGATACTTTGATAAAGGAGCCCTCTAAAAATCACTTCTTCAATAAAGCCGGTGCCGATCATTAACAGGCACGAAACGGCAACATCAGCCAGCGTAGTAGTACGGGGCACTCCAGAAAGAAGCTGGATGAACGCCAGCACAGCCAGTGGGATATAAAGCAAGGCTCTGCGAGCATCCTGTGCGGTGACCTTGCAAATTCCGTAGTACGTAAGCCGCTGAGTTTTCTTCAGATAAAGAAACAGAACGATCGACAGGACGATCAGAATCACACCTGTCAAACATGTTATTCCTGTCGTTCCCGATACTATGTCTCCCACGTTGACTGCCGCAATGTAAAGAATGATCCACAGGATTGCGTGCAAGACGGGCTTCTTTTCCAATAGATTTCTCATTTGCATGTTCCTCTCCACTCAAGCTGGCGCTTTAAGCTAAAAGTAAATCGGTAAACAAATTTGTTAAAATTGCAAATATTATATATCACCTTGATAGTGTATTACGTGTTGCTTGCATCATCAACCAAGTTAGGGTAAAATTGAATAAAAGCAAAAGCTGTTCAATAATACCAAAAGAACGTTCCGTGCTCACAAAATGTCCTCAAAACACTGCTGATTTCTTTAACTTTGAACGTAAATACTGCTCGCCGACTGCCTGTGAAGCCTTGATTTCACTGGGGTTGTGCCGTAAATCCTATAAGACCACCCGCCCCAGTAAATAGGACGCGCCCGCAGCTTTGCGGGCGCATTTGCTTTTGTGTTTTCTCTCGCTGCTTTCCGTTCACACCGGGCGGGGCGATGTATGCATGTGGGTATCAGGCAAATGTCTTCCGCTTATGCGGAGGACATTTTTTGCAGACATTTTCTAGACGAATGCCGGGCGGTTTGTTATCATGCAGGTAGGGAAGCGGGCAGACCTGCGTCGGAAAGGAGCCGTGGCTGCGATGAAACTGGTTTTTCTTGTGGATATGAACGCCTTCTTCATCTCGTGCGAGACTGTGCGTGATTCATCGCTTGCGGACGTTCCGGCCGCCGTGGCGGGCGACCCGGAGCGGCGCAGCGGCATTATCCTCACGGCCAATTACGCCGCCCGTGCCTATGGCGTGAGGACCACGATGACCACCTACCAGGCCAAGCGGCTTTGTCCCGCGCTCCGGCTTGTTTCGCCCGACCACGCATATTATGCAGCGTGTTCCCGGAGCGTGATGGCAATCCTGGAGCGTTACACACCTGTGCTCGAGCGGAACAGCATCGACGAAGCGTGGCTCGATCTGACGGGATGCCTGCCTGCGGGAATGGAGCCGGTCAAACTGGCCGGCGGCATCATGGCGGTGATCCGGGAGGAGACCGGTTTGGATTGTTCCATCGGCATCTCCGAAAACAAGTTTCTTGCCAAAATGGCCGCCGATATGAAAAAACCGCGCGGCATCACCGCGCTCTGGCCGTCGGAAGTCCGGCAAAAGCTCTGGCCGTTGCCGGTGGGCGAGCTGTACGGTGTGGGGCGGAAGATGCAAGAAAAGCTCACCAGCCGGGGAATCGTGACCGTTGGCGATCTGGTGTACTGCGGCGAGCAGACGCTGAAGGCCCGGTACGGCAAATGGGGTGTGGAACTCTATGCTCACGCGCTGGGGAAAGATTCGTCCCCCGTCACGCCCCATCAGCAGGATGCGATGAAATCCATCGGACGTTCCACCACGCTGGCGGAGGATGTGACCGACTGCGGGCAGGCGGCAAAGGTGTTGCTGGCTCTCTCCGAAAGCGTGGGGGAGCGGGCCAGGCGGCATCGGAAAAAAGGCACGACCGTGCACATCGCCATCAAATACGCCGATTTTTCCGTGGTGACGCGGCAGGCGTCCGTCCCCGCCACCGATCTGCCCGTGCCGATCTACGAAACCGCCCGCGTTCTGTTCCAAAAGCATTGGAACGGGCGGCCTGTCCGCCTGCTGGGGGTCACGCTGTCCGGGTTTGGCGGGGAGGAAAACCGGCAGCTTTCCTTTGCCGATCTGCTGGGAAGACCGACCGCCCCGGTCCGGCAGGATGGAAGACTGGAAGCGGCTGTAGACTGCATCCGCGCCAAATACGGCCGGCAGACCATCCAGCGGGCCGCGCTGTTGGATTCAAAACAAAAAGGCACGCCGTTCTAACGGCATGCCCTTCGCGGTTTTCGTTTCGATCTATGTCGTAATCAGTCCCTGTAGTTCGGCCATTTTCTTTTCGCCAATGCCCTTGACCTGGTCGAGCTGGGCGGTGCTGGTAAACGGGCCGTGTGCGTTGCGGTAGTCGATGATGCGCTGAGCCAGCGTGTCCCCGATGCCCGGCAGGGAAGCGAGCGTGTTCGCGTCTGCCGTGTTGATATCCACTGGCGCGCCGGCCGCGTCGGAGACAGAAACCGCTGCCCGGGAGGAGGGTACCGTGGATACGGCTGAAAAGGCGGAAGTGTCCGCCACGCCGGAGGAAAACGTGCCGGAGGACGCGGGAGCGGATGCGGCCGCCACGGCGCTTTCAAACGGGGGCATGCCCATGAAATTGATAAACACAACAGCAATGCAGCACAGTGCGGTCAGAACCGAAAGTAGAACAAGAAAGCGGCGGTTTCCGGTTTTCATGACGCTGCGGTGACGACGGGCTTAAAGAGGGTGGCCGGCGTGGCGGCCGAAAGGGTGCCGAACGTATAGCCTTGTGCCTGCAACTGCTGAACGATCAGCGGCACGGCTTCAATGGTGCTGGTGCGATTGCCGAAATCGTGCATGAGGATAACGGGATTGGTTTTATGCCCGATCTCCCGGAGGACGCGCTGCACGATCTGATCCTTGGTGGGGATGGGAGTTTCCGCATCACCCGCGTCGGCATCCCAGTCGATGGGGCGGATGTCCATGCCTTCCACCCAGTTGACAGCTTCCTGCATGATCGGTTCTTTGGTGTATTTTTTGGAAACGGTGTTGTTGGTGCCGCCTGGGAACCGGCAGATGGTGGGCTCCGAGCCCAACTGCTGTGTCAGGTAGTCGTGCAGCTGCATGAAGTCCTGCTTGAAATTGTCCATGTTGGCGTATATGTATTCATATTTATGCGTCCAGGAGTGGATGCCCACCACATGTCCGCCGGCCGCCTCGTTTTTTACCGCATCCGGGTACTGTTGGCAGTTGAGCCCGATGACGAAAAAGGTGGCTTTCACGTTGGACTGCTTGAGCGCTTGCAGGAGCTGAGACGTGTTTTTGGATGGCCCGTCGTCGAATGTGAGGTAGGCGATCTTGGTGCCGTCGGACGCGTGAGTCTCTGAAAAGGATTGCCGGATGGCCATACGGCTGGAAAGGTCGTCGTATTTGGCGGTGAGGTCCTGCAACTGGTCCTGAAGATGGTCTGCCCGCGAGGTCTCCCCGCGCATGGAGGAAAGCTGGTGTTCGACCTGCTGCAGGTGCGCGCTCTGCACCACCGAAACGATGCAGAAGACTGCCGCCAACGCGATGCTAAGCAGGAAAAGCAGGTGAAAAAAATTGATTTTTTTCATGGATTGCAACGGCTTCATATTGTCTGATTCCCCTCTTTAATTCGCAAAGGTATTCTCTCTGTATGTCTTGTCATTCACGGCCTTTTTCATTATAGCATATTCCAGTGGGATTAAAAGCATTATATAAATTTGACACGGTTCTGTCACTTTTTATGGCGCGTCAAAGCCCGCCGCAGATACGGCGGGCTTTTGAAGACGTGGGTTGTCGGCGGTCGTTCAGAGCGCATCCGGATGGCTGATGTGCAGAATATCCAGCAGTTCGCCCACCGCGCGCACGTTTTCGGCCGCGATGGTGGCGGCCATTGCGAACGGGCTGGCTTTTTCGTCAAAGCCCGCCTCATGGAAGCCGGAATAAATGCCGTTGCATGCCAGGTATTCCGCGCAGAGCGAAGCATATTTTGACTGTGCGGCGCGTATCTGTGCGGCGGTGAGAATGCACAGGGGCGCGCCGCTTGCGGCTTCGCGCATTTCCGCATCGTGTGCCTTCTTTAGGTCCGATTTTCGATCCATGGTCCGTTCTCCCCCTTGCAATGCATTGCAGGCCCGGACGCAAGGAACGAAACCGTCCGTTGGAGAACGGACGCAGCCGTTCGCCGTCCTGCTCAAGACACATTGTAAACGGTCGGATGGGAGAAAGATGTCAGATACCGGCGAAGACGAATCCATATGTCAGACGCCCGTCTGCGTGCGGTAGCGGTCGCACAGCAGGTCGACAAACGCGTCGTAGCTCATCACGCCCGGCTGTCCCTGCACTTTGAGGTAGCTGTCGTTGACTTTGCTTGCGGCCGTGCTCAGCGTCCCCTGATTTTTCGCAACATAGGCGTTGTAGCTGTTGATATCCGACTTGGCGCGGGTGTCCAGCTTTTCGAGCTGCGCGCTCAGCGCGCTCACATCGGTGGAGCCCAGCGCGTTTGCCAGATAAAGCAGGGCGTTCATGTGCCCGGAATACTGGAAGAACACGTCGGGGCTCGCGCAGTCGGCCAGATAGGCCCAGTAGTTGGCCTCATCCTCGCGTGCAAAGCCCTTGAGATGCGCCGATTCATGCGCGGCGTCGAACGGCCACAGAAACATAGGGTATCCGGTGTCCACCGTGGGCTCAAACGTGAACGGCACGTAGATGCCCTCGATGCCGAAATGTGCCAGCAACCCAGATGGCCAGACGGCTTTGGGGTAAGCGGAGATACGTGGCAGAAGCATGTTGGACGGGTCTTCAGCGGCCGACAGACGGCCGTAGGCGTCGTTCACGCGCGCGCGCACGGCGTTGAACCCGCCTGCTTCATAGGAATGTCCCTGCTTGTTCCAGCTCAGCAGCGGGCAAAGCGCGTTGATGGCGGACACCTCCTGCGTGGTGAGGGCAACCAGTTCGGCTTTGTTGGGTGTCCCGGTCTTATAGTTCAGGTTTTGTGCGAGCGGTTCCCGGTGGTAGTTGAGCTGCCAGATGGTGAACAGGAAAAACAGCACCGAAAGGAACGCGCCGAATTTGAGCAGGCCATGCCACAGGCCGATGGGGCCTGTTTTGGGCAGGCGGACGAGCCGGAAGAAAAAGCGGCACAGGATGACGATGGCCGCCAGTGCCAGCAGCACTTCGGCGACCGATATGGGGATGAGGCCGAATAGAGTGGAAAAAATGGAGGCAATGATGGGATAGATGCCCCTGCTGTAGGCCGTTTCCACAAGCTCGCTGTGCCGGGCGGCCCAAAATTGCAGGGCCAGCGCGGCGGGCGTAAGCAGCAGGGCGAATATGGTACGCACACGATGTTTCAAAAGCCGGTTCCTCCGTGGTTTTTCGGGCGCGTTTACGGGGCGCCGAACAGGTGCCGGATGAAAGATAGCAGCGCGTCCAGTCCAAAATACAGTGCCAGCAGCACGGCGGCAATCACAATCCCGAGGATTCGCGTCTTCCAACTGCCGTGCCTGACCACAGTCGTTTCCGGGCCGGCGGGCGATGCGCCGGCGTCATCCACATAACCCAGCGCGCGCCGGGCTTCTGTGCATGTTGCGGCGGGTACGAAAAAATCCGCACCCGGCGCGGAGAATCCGTTCAGCAGGGCGAGCAGCCCCCCGCCCGGATGCGGCTGCTTCAGATAGGGCAGATCGGCGCTGCGCAGGCGTGCTTCAAACAACTCGGTTTCCACCGGGTTTGCAGTGGAACCAATGCACACCCGCACCTCCTTCCCGCAAGCGGGGCAGGCTATGGCGTCTGCGGGCAGCTCTGTTCCACAGGCGGTACAACGCGCCATTCGTCCGCCTCCTTTCCGTTTCGTTTCTTTTTACTATTTTAATACAGAATGCGCCGGATGTGAACTGTTTTTGATAAAACCCTTTTTGCGGTGGGGTGTTCAGGGCGGCCTTTTTCCGAATCGGTTAAAAAAGTTGACCGTTCACCTTTTTTTTAGTATGATGAGGGTGCCGAGTTTGATAAAAGGGATGAGCGGTGTGTCTTATTTAAAAAAATACATCCGGCGTTACGGGAAGCTGTTCGTCATTTCGATCTGCTTTCTGACGCTGGAGGCGCTGTGCGACCTGTTCCAGCCCGCCCTGATGTCGCGCGTGGTGGACGTGGGCATCCGCAACCGGAACATGGCGTTTGTGCTGCGCATGGGCGGCGTCATGCTGGGGGTGACGGCGCTGGGTGCCGTGGGCGCCGTGGTGCGCAACAACCTCTCCAGCCGTGTGTCGCAGCGGTTTGGCGGCGACCTGCGTGCCGACCTTTACGCCAGGATCCAGTCGCTTTCTTATGAAACGGCGGCACGGTTTGATACCGCTTCGCTGGTTACTCGCCTGACCAACGACGTGACCCAGCTGCAAAACTTTTCCAACGGGCTGATGCGCATTTTCATCAAGGCGCCCATCCTGTGCGTGGGCGGCGTCGTTATGGCTAGCCTGCTCGACCCGCAAGGTGCGCTGGTGCTGGCGCTCGTGGTGCCCTGTGTGGCGGTCATCGTCGTGTTTGGCATGCGGCGGGGGTACCCGCTGTTTGCGCGGGTGCAGCGTGCGGTGGACGGTGTCAACGGCGCCATGCGCGCTTATCTGGGCGGTGTGCGGGTTGTGAAATCATTTCACCGGTTCGATTATGAGCAGGCGCGTTTTGCGCGGGAAAACGAGGCCCTTTGCGGCGCGCAGGCGCGCGCCATGCGCACCATGGCGATGTTCGGTCCGTCGGTGATGATGGTGGTCAACATGGGCATCGTGGCCGTGCTTTGGCTGGGCGGCTGGCGGATTGACGCCGGTTCGCTCGAGGTGGGCAAGGTGATGGCGTTCATTAATTATATGACACAGATTTCCACCTCGCTCATGACGATTTTCATGGTATTTACCATGTTTGTACGTGCGCGTGCCTCGGCGGAGCGCATCGGGGAAGTGATGAACGCGCAGGATGTACTGCGGGAGCCTGCCCGCCCGCGTGAGCTGGGGGAAGAAGCACGAGTGCGCTTTTCGCATGTGACGTTTGCCTATCCCGGCGGCGGACCAGTGCTGCAGGATATCTCGTTTGCCTGCACAGCCGGGCAGACGGTGGGCCTGATCGGGTCCACCGGCGCGGGAAAAACCAGCCTGGTGGACCTCATCCCCCGGTTCTACGACCCGGCGGAAGGTACGGTGGAAGTCTGCGGTGTGGATGTGCGGCAGGCGGATGCGGCGGCGTTGCGCCGGCGCATTGCCGTGGTGCCGCAGAAAAGTACACTGTTCACCGGCACCATCCTCGAAAACCTGCGCTGGGGCGATGAGCATGCCACGAGGGAGGAGATCGGCGCGGGGGCAAAGCTGGCGCAGGCGCATGATTTTATCACCGCCCTGCCGGAGGGCTATGAGACCCGTCTTGGTCAGGGTGGCGTGAATCTCTCGGGTGGGCAGAAGCAGCGCCTTGCCATCGCGCGTGCGCTGGTGCGACGACCGGACATCCTTATCCTGGACGACTGCACCAGCGCGGTGGACGCGGTGACTGAGCGTAAGATCCGCGAGGGACTGCACGCGGTGGCGCGCGGGCTGCTTTGCATCGTCATCGCGCAGCGCATCGTCTCGGTGATGGACGCCGACGTGATTTTGGTGCTGGATGAGGGCCGGGTTGTGGGGAGCGGCAGGCATGAAGCGCTGCTGCAAAGCTGTGCGGTTTATCGGGACATTTTCGCGTCGCAGTTTGGGAAGGCGGGGGTGTAAGATGGCGGAAGAACGGCAAACAGCAGCCGCAGCGACGTATATGGCGTCCATCCGCCCGGGCGGGCGGCGCCCGCGCCGCGGCGGCCCGGTGGAGAAGCCCAGGCAGTTCGGCAAAACAGTGCTTCGTCTGCTTGGCTATTTTTCAAAAGAAAAGCGCATCCTGGCCGTCATCGTGGTGTTCGTGCTGGTGGACGCCGCGCTTATGCTGGCCGTGCCCTATCTGGAAGGGCGCGCCGTGGACTATATGGCGGGCGGGCGCGGTAAGGTGGCGTTTTCGCCGCTCTTTGCCGTCATTGGCCTGCTGCTTGCGGTGTTTGCGGGGGACTGGCTGCTGACGGTGCTGGAAAACCGCCTGATCGCAGGTGCGTCCCAGCGCATCGTGGGGCGGCTGCGCAGTGTGCTGTTCGACCGTATTCAGGCGCTGCCTATCGCCTTTTTCGACGTGCACACCCATGGCGATCTGATGTCCCGCTTTACCAATGATGTGGATAATATCAGCACCACCATCTCGCAGTCCACCGTGTCATTGCTGGCGGATGTTACCGGCATCGTCGGGGCGTTTGGGCTCATGCTGGCGCTGAACGTGCCGCTCACGGCGGCCGCGCTCGTTACGGTGCCGCTGGTATTCCTGCTTTCCAAGACCGTCACGACCCACACTGCCAAATTGTTTTCGGCGCAGCAGGCGGCGCTGGGGCGGCTGGGCGGCCATGTGGAGGAGAGTATTTCCGGGCTGTCGGTGGTCAAGGCGTTCGGACGCGAAAAGCAGGTGGTGGAGGAATTCAACGCCGCCAACAATGCCCTGTTGGATGTTTCCATCCAGGCACAGATCTGGTCGGGCTACATGATGCCCATCATGAATGTCATCGGCAACCTGGGGTTCGCCGCCGTGGCGGGTGTAGGCGGCATTCTGGCGGTGCGCGGAATGGTCACGGTGGGGGTCATTGCCAGTTTCCTGAGCTATTCGCGCCAGTTCACCCGCCCGCTCAATGATGTGGCCAATACCTATAATTCCCTTCAGACGGCGGTGGCGGGCGCGGAGCGCATCTTTGAGGTGTTGGACACGCCTGCCGAACCGGGCGATCCGCCGGACGCCGTGGAACTTTCGCATCCGCGCGGTGAGATCGCGTTCGAAGACGTATCGTTCGGCTACCGGCCGGACGTGCAGGTGCTTTCCCATGTCAGCTTCCGGGCGGAAGCGGGCAGCGTGGTGGCGCTGGTGGGTCCCACCGGCGCGGGCAAGACGACCGTCATCAGCCTGCTCAATCGATTTTATGACGTGACGGGCGGACGTATCTTGTTTGACGGGGTGGATGTGCGGCAATACACTCGTGCCAGCCTGCGCCGCGCATTTGGCATTGTGCTGCAAGATACCAGTCTGATGCCCGGCACCGTCGCCGAGAACATCCGCTACGGCCGGCCGGACGCCACCGACGCAGAGGTGCGCGCCGCGGCGGAAACCGCGGGGGCGGACCATTTTATCTCCCGCATGTGGGACGGCTATGACACCGTTATTGGTGAGCAGTCGCTCAGCCAGGGGCAGCGGCAGTTGCTCACCATTGCGCGCGCCGTGTTGGCCGACCCGCCTGTGCTCATCCTCGACGAAGCAACCTCCAATGTGGATACCCGCACCGAAAAACGCATTCAGGAGGCAATGGTGCGGCTTATGCGCGGGCGCACCTGTTTTCTCATTGCGCACCGTCTATCCACCATTCGGGACGCCAATCAAATTCTTGTAGTGTCCGGCGGGCGGATCGCCGAGCAGGGCACACACAAGGGACTGCTCGCCCAAGACGGCCTGTATGCAAGGCTCTGGAACAGCCAGACGACTTTTGGATAAGAACGGAATCAGCGCGGCTAAAAAAGGCCCGGAAGGACCGGCACGCCATCCGGGCGGCCGAACCTGCCGATCAGGAGATGTAAAGCGCCAGGCTTTTACAGATGTAAGAGCCCGGCGCGTGCGGTTGTGCATGTTTTTTGTCCGTCACGGCAAAAAGTGCACCGTAAAATGCCGTCGAACAGGCAAACGATTTGTAGAAAATTTGTTCAATTTTCCGAACAGTATTCTTTCATATAGGCTTCCATCCGCGCTTTCATTGCGTTGTCGATGACGATGCGACCGTCGATTTCGGTGTTGTGGAGGGCCGCGAGCACTTCCCGCACCGTGACGAGCGGATAGGTACGGATGCCGAAGTCTTCATACAATTCCTCGATGGCGGTCTTGCCGTGCACGCCTTTTTCCATTCGGTCCACCGAGACGATCAGCCCTGCAATGGTGATATCCGCAGCCTTTTGCAGCAGCGGCAGTGTTTCGCGCACCGAGGTGCCCGCCGTGACCACATCTTCGGTGATGGCCACGCAGTCGCCGTCCTTCAGCCGGCACCCTACCATGTTGCCGCCTTCGCCGTGGTCTTTGGCTTCCTTGCGGTTGAAGCAGTAGCCCACGTCCTCGCCGTAGAGCGTATGCAGGGCCACTGCGGTGGCGGTGGCGAGCGGGATGCCTTTATAGGCCGGGCCAAACAGCGCGTCCACCTTGCCGATGCGCTCGTGGATGCAACGCGCGTAGGTTTCGCCCAGCTTGGCCGCCTGCGCGCCGGTACCATAGTTGCCGGTGTTGACGAAATAGGGGGTCTTGCGTCCGCTTTTGGTTACAAAATCCCCAAATGTGAGGACGCCTGCCCGCACCATAAAGGTGATGAAATCCCGTTTGCTCTGCTCGATCTCGCTCATAGGTCCTGTTCCTTTCCCATCCGGACTCCCGGCCCGCGCCATTTCGCCGCGTTGGCGGGTCGTTCCGGTTTTCCTCCGGTTTCGTGAAAGCGCCTGTACAAATGCCGTCGGAAAATGAAATAATAATACGAAAAATACCAAAAGTATAATATTGCTGCGCGATGCACACGAAAATCGGCGCTTTGCTTGCACATATATCTTCAGTATACCACACTTTCCACCCGTCCGTACAGGAGATGGGACAGGCTGTGGTCGTTTTTTGTAGGAAGCGCGAAATCTTTCCCACTCCCTTGCAAAATGGTATTCGGTTGGGTATAATAAACACATCATGCTGGATGTAAAAGCAGCAGGCATACTATATATAGTGTTAAAGGAGAGACGCGGATGATTACCCGGATCAGAAAACGTGACGGACGCGAGGCCCCGTTCAATATGGAAAAGATTGCGAATGCCATCTATAAAGCCGCCAGAGCCAACGGCGGCCACGATTATGACATGGCAGTGGCTCTTGCCGAAAAGGTGACGGAGGAGATCCAGCGCCGTTCCGGGGACAGCATTCCCACCGTGGAGGGCATACAGGATATTGTGGAGCACGTGCTCATTGAGACCGGGCATGCCCGTACCGCGAAAGCGTATATCCTTTACAGGGCCAACCGCACCCGCGTGCGGGACATGAACACCCGTCTGATGAAGATCTATGAGGAGCTCACCTTCAAATCCTCGCTGGACAACGACCTTAAGCGCGAAAACGCCAACATTGACGGCGATACCGCCATGGGCACTATGCTCAAATACGGTTCCGAGGGCGCCAAGCAGTTTTATGATATGTTCGTGCTCAAGCCTGAACACGCCAAAGCCCACCGTGAAGGCGACATTCACATTCATGACCTTGATTTTCTGACGCTGACCACCACCTGCTGCCAGATCGACCTGGTCAAGCTGTTTGAAAACGGTTTCTGCACCGGGCATGGCTTCCTGCGCGAGCCCAACGACATCAACAGCTACACGGCGCTGGCTTGTATTGCCATCCAGTCCAACCAGAACGACCAACACGGCGGCCAGAGTGTCCCGAATTTCGATTATGCCATGGCCATCGGCGTGCGCAAGACCTATGCGAGACGCTACCGGCAGAACATGGCCCGTGCGCTGGAACTGATTGCGGAGGACGCAAACGCGGAGAAGACCGTCGCAGCCGTGGCGGCGCTTTTGGACGAGCAGGGGATTCTGCCGGTGCTGGCTAACAACAACGCCTACCAGACCCGCGAGTCGGCGCTGCTGCAAAAAACCTATGCGGAAGACATCGTGCGGCGCGCGCAGGCATTTACCCTCAGGCGCGCCTATGAGGAAACCGACCGTGCAACCTACCAGGCCATGGAGGCGTTCATTCACAACCTCAACACCATGCACAGCCGCGCGGGCGCGCAGATCCCGTTTTCCTCCATCAATTACGGTATGGATACCACGCCCGAGGGCCGCATGGCCGTGCGCAATGTGCTGCTGGCCACCGAGGCGGGTCTGGGCAACGGCGAAACCCCCATTTTTCCCATCCAGATCTTCCGCGTGAAGGAAGGCGTGAGCTACGAGCAGGGCGACCCGAACTACGACCTGTTCCGGCTGGCCTGCCGCGTGAGCGCCAAACGCATGTTCCCGAACTTTTCGTTTATCGACGCGCCGTTTAACTTGCAGTATTATAAGGAAGGACATCCCGAAACCGAGATGGCCTATATGGGCTGCCGCACGCGCGTGGGTGGCAATTATGTGGACCCCACGCATGAGATCATCAACAGTCGCGGCAATCTGAGTTTCACCTCGGTCAATCTGCCGCGCATTGCCCTGCGCAGTCACGGTGATGTGGATGCCTTTTTCGAAGAGCTCGACCGTAAGATCGAGCTGGTGATCGACCAACTGCTCGACCGTTTTGAGATTCAGGGGCGGAAAAAGGTGCGGAATTTCCCGTTCCTGATGGGCCAGGGCATCTGGCTGGGCTCGGAGAAACTTGGGCCGGACGACGAAGTGCGTGAAGTGCTCAAGCACGGTACGCTCACGCTCGGTTTCATTGGGTTGGCGGAGTGCCTCAAGGCGCTGATCGGCGAGCACCACGGTGAATCGGAGCGCGCGCAGAATCTGGGGCTGGAGATCGTGGGGCACATGCGCAAACGGATGGATGAGGCCACCGTGCGTCACAATCTGAATTTTTCGCTCATCGCCACCCCGGCGGAGGGCCTGTCCGGTCGTTTCGTGCGGATGGATAAAGAGCGCTTCGGCATCATCGAGGGCGTTACCGACCGCGACTATTACACCAACTCGTTCCATGTGCCGGTCTATTATCCCATCAGCGCGTTCCAGAAGATCCAGTTGGAAGGACCGTACCATGAACTGACCAACGGCGGCCACATTACATATATTGAACTGGACGGCGACCCCACCAAGAATCTGGACGCGTTTGAGGCTGTGGTGCGCTGCATGAAAGAAAACAACATCGGATACGGCGCCATCAATCACCCGGTGGACCGTGACCCGGTCTGCGGCTTTACGGGCATCATCGGTGATCGCTGCCCCAAATGCGGACGCGCGGAGGATGACGAGCATCCGTTTGAGCGTATCCGCCGCATCACCGGGTATCTGGTGGGCACGCTCGACCGTTTCAACAACGCCAAGCGCGCCGAGGAACACGACCGTGTGAAGCATCTCGACTGCAATGAAAAAGTGCGGCAGATGGAGAATCTTTGAGCGCGCCGCTGCGTCTGGCGGGGGTAGTCCGGGAGTCCATCGTAGACGGGCCGGGCATCCGGTTCGTGGTATTTGCGCAAGGCTGCCCGCACCACTGCGCCGGCTGCCAGAACGCTCAGACCTGGCCGTTTGCGGGCGGGCATGAGACGCCGCCTGAAAAGGTGCTGGCCGCCATGCGGGAAAACCCGCTGCTCGCGGGCCTGACCCTGAGTGGCGGCGAACCGTTCTGCCAGTGCGATGCAATGGAGGAACTGGCGGAACAAGCCAAAGATGCGGGCTACTCCGTCTGGGCGTATACGGGGTACACTTGGGAAGAGCTGGCGGCGCGCAGCGTGGCCGAGCCGGATGTGCTGCACCTGCTCCGCGTGCTGGACGTCCTGGTGGACGGTCGGTTTGAACAGGATAAAATGAGTTACGATCTGCTGTATAAAGGGTCCGCCAACCAGCGCCTGCTGGATGTGCCCATGTCACTGCAAAGCGGTGCCCCAATGCCGAAACGACTGGATGAACCCCGTTAGGATAACAAACAAAAAGCCGCACGGCAAAGCCTGTGCGGCTTTTTGTTTGGCGAGCGACACCGAGAACTCAGGCTTCCGCATTGATCACGCGTGGAATTTCCTGTGATTTGCAAACGCGCACACAGCCCAGTTCTCCGGCAAGCACATCGCAGATCTGCCGTGTTTGCGTATCCATATCGTCGTCGATCAGAATGATGACAGGCACGTTTCTGGCACATTGCTCGCGTGCGGCAAAAGCCAGCGCACGCACGATGTATTCCACGCCCTCATCCCTGCCATGCACCCGCACCACATAAGTTACGCGGTCTTCGGGAGGCGTCAGCAAATACCGCAGGCCGCAGCGGAACACCTCGGTGATGCCAATCACGGTGAAAAACGCAATCGTAATGCCGGCAATCAGTTGGAACATATCCACCACCCCTTTTTTCCAGTCTATGATAGGAATGTGCCGGTGGTGAAATCGACTGAAAGACCCCGCAAAAATGCAGGATAACTTTGTGCATCTTTTGTAAATCAATTGAGTTGGACGAACATAGAACTGGCAAAATCCGCATAAAGCAAAGGCCGCTGCCCGTATAGGCAGCGGCCTTTGCTTTATCGTCACGCTTGATTAGAAAGCGGCCTTTCGCAGGGTTTCAGCTAGATCGGTCTTTTCAAACGAAACACCCAGATCTTCGCGGCCCATATGGCCATAAGCGGCCAGATTCCGGAAGATAGGCTTGCGCAGGTCCAGTTTTTGGATGATGGCAGCCGGGCGCAGGTCGAAATGTTCTTTGACCAGTTCCTGGATACGGGCTTCGGGAATCTTATGTGTGTGGAAAGTATCCACCAGGATGGAGACCGGGTTGGCCACGCCGATGGCATAGGCGATCTCCACTTCACATTTGTCGGCCAGGCCGGCGGCTACGATATTTTTTGCAACATAGCGTGCGGCATATGCGCCGGAACGATCCACCTTCGTCGGATCTTTGCCGGAAAAAGCGCCGCCGCCGTGACGGGCGTAGCCGCCATAGGTGTCCACAATGATCTTGCGCCCGGTCAGGCCGGTGTCGCCCGCAGGTCCGCCGACCACGAAACGGCCGGTGGGGTTGATGAAATACCGTGTCTGGTCATCCAGCAGGTTTTCAGGGATAACGGCGTTGATGACTTTGGAGAGGATGTCCTGGTGAATCTGCTCGGTGGTAACGTCCGGGTTGTGCTGCGCGGACACGACGACGGTGTCCACCCGCACCGGTTTGTCGCCGTCATATTCCACGGTGACCTGGGTTTTGCCGTCCGGCCGCAGATAGGAGAGTTCGCCGTTTTTGCGTACTTCGGTGAGCCTGCGTGCCAGCCGGTGAGCCAGAGAGATGGGCAGCGGCATCAGTTCCGGAGTCTCGTTGCAGGCATACCCGAACATCATGCCCTGGTCGCCTGCGCCAATGTCTGCAATCTCATTTTTTCCGCCGCGTGTTTCCAAAGACACGTTCACACCTGCGGCAATGTCGGGAGACTGCTCATCAATGGCGGTCAGCACCGAGCAGTTTTCGCAGTCCAGGCCAAATTTGGCACGGGTGTAGCCAATATCACGAATGGTGTTGCGTACCACTTTGGGGATGTCTACATAGCAGTTGGTGCTGATTTCGCCCGCCACCAGCACCAGGCCGGTGGTCGCGAACGTTTCACACGCCACACGCGCCACAGGGTCCTGTGCGATGATTGCGTCAAGGATCGCATCGGAAATCTGGTCGCAGAGTTTATCCGGATGCCCTTCCGTAACGGATTCGGATGTGAAATAACTTTTGGTCGCCATTGGTTTTCCTCCTTGTTGGCCCATCTTGACACAAAAACCCTCCGGCCAATAACCGGAGGGCGATTGCTAACAAACTCCTCATCTGCACGGTTATCCACTCCGCAGGAATTGGCACCTTGCATCCATGTGCAGGTTGCCGGGCTTCACAGGGCCTTTCCCTCAGCCTCTCTTGATAAGGTCAAGATCTTATGTAATTGTAGGTGCTGCGGCAAACAAAACCAAGTGCACATATATGCTTAAAAATGTACCGCAATCACGTTCTTTATTATAACATAAACTTTGTTGTTGTCAACAATACACGGGAAAAAATTCACCGTTTCCGGTGTGTAGAAAATCGGTCAAAAAGAAAAATTAGGGCTTGCATATCGCAGAAAAATGCTGTATAATATCACTCGTCACTTATTTGCGCGCTTAGCTCAGCTGGTAGAGCTTTCGCTTGACGTGCGAAGGGTCGGGGATTCGAGTTCCTCAGCGCGCACCAGCTAAAAATGCCACTCCACGGCTTACCTAAGCCATAGGGTGGCATTTCGTTTTGCGTTCAAATACGAAATTATGGTATACCATGGTACATCTCATACATGAACGAGTGGACAAAAAGTGGACAAAATTAGAAGTAAGTAATGGGTGCAAAATGGCATGCAATCATACAGCGTCTTTTAAAATGAGTTCCACCCGGGCGCGCTCCAGTCCCCGCGCAGCGGCGTCCTCGATCTCCTGATAGTCCTCGGCGGAGTATCCGGCCAAGGAGGCAATAAGCGCCTCCAGTTTCGCAATAGATTGTATGGTGTTCATTATAAGCTCCTTTCAAACTCTGTGTTTGACAAGGTAGCCCCATCTGGTATAATGGTCTCGGATAGGGTTTGCCCTGTCGGTATGTAGCAGTCCACTACTTGTTCAGGGTGAGGGGCTGCTTCATTTTTGCTTTTGGGCCTTTTGATACATTTCTTCAATTCCTTGCCGGATCACTTCCGCTTTGGTAAGGCCCAACACCTTGCAGCAGTAGTCCAGTTTTTGAACATCACCTTCCGAAAATCGTATCCTTGTGTTAAGGGTCTTAGGGTCATCGGTTGGTCGTCCAGTTCGTGGCATTTTCACCCTTCTTTCTTTTGTGGATACATATATTATATATTATGTGGATACATATGTCAATAATATATAATATAATTTTTCATTATGATTCAAGTAGTAATTTAAACTACACAAGGAGCAATTATGGGTGTAGATGATTTTATTTTAATTTTTTCTTCGGTCATTATATTTGTAGGCTCTCGAATTATCGTAATTGGGATAAACATATTGATCGACAAATTAATTCTTAAAGGGGAAAATAACAGTACCGTAGACACGGCTACTGGATATTCTCTTTTGTTTGCATTTTATTTGTTATACACCTTCGCTTGTATATTTGCATTTATATTTTCTGTTTCACATTTTGCAAAGCACGCCAGTGATCTGAGCCTCTTTGTATCATTGGTCGTCTGTGGACTGGTTTACATATTTTGGTGCTATTTTCAATGGTCTAACAATTATAATATTGTCCCGACTTTCGATAGAGACAAAAAAAGATTCGCTTTCAAAAAATTATGCGCTTACTCTACTGGGATTATTATTACGTTGTTGTATGGATATAATCAAATAGAATCATCTTTTTACAAGCATCCTACGAATTTACTCTTGTCTGTTGTGAATTACACTTTTTTAGCCTCGCTGATTTCTTTTGATGCTATATTTAGCCAAATACATACATTATTTGAAAAACCAAACGAAAACTAAACAACTCACTGTCCTTCCACAAACCAACGACCACTGTCCTCGAACCATAAGTGTTACTCATTTTTACCTCCAAGTGCCTTTGAGGCACAATTTTTTCTATTTGCTGGACAGCGATAACATGTCAGTCTATCTATGATTCCAGTATCCGTTTTATCGACAAATCTACGTATTCCTGCATATCGTAAGTGGGTTCCAATTCTGAAACAGGCATATATCCGCCTGGCCGTGGCGTCTTCTCCCAGAGCACATCGTATTTGCCCTCCAGAACACGGCTGGCATTTGTGGGGTCTATAAGCCAATCAAAGTCGGCTTTCCATTTGCCGTCAGCGCCCTTGAGAAATGCGCTGCTCTCGGCCTTTTGGAACAGGGCATGGATAGTTTGCCGGTCAGGGTATTGCCGCAGCAGGATAGCAATATGGTGCCGCCGGGGCAACGTCAGCGGCAAAGATACCGGGGGCAGTGATGGGCATAGCTGGAGATACAGCTTGGCTACGCCGTCGATTGTTAAAGCATCATCCTCGTTGGTTGGGATGCAGGGGGAAAGCGCGCGCGCACGCGTTTCTTCCCCTTCTTCGCTTTTTAAATTCTTTAAATTCTTATTAAAGGAAGGCGCGTTGACCGGCACGTCAATGAAGCGACAGGCAGCATGCGGATTTTCATCAAGAGGCATGTTGGTGCATGCCGTTTCTGGCATGTCGATGGCACATGCGGATGGCGCAACATTTGGCATAGGAAAGCCATCTTCTACACTTGCTTTGCCTGTCGCCTGTACGTCATATGTGCCTGTCGCTTTTGACAGATCTGCCTGTCGCATTGGCCGCGGCGCGGCTGCCTGTGTGCCTGTCGCTTTTTCTGCGGGCACGGGAGAATTATCCCGATCTTCGCCGGTGCCTCCGGGCAGGACACCCTGGTAATCATCATATTTGCAGATTGTAATCACACGTCCGCGGTTATCCGATTCGTCAGAGATTTCGCCGGTCTCAACGAGATGGGCAAGGGCCGTGCGGATTTCCCTTGCGCTCATTCCCAATGCCTTTGACAGATCTGGTATTCTTGTAATCAACTGCCCGCGACCGAGAGCTTTCCCGTCAACCGTCTCGGGCTTATATTCCGCCGTAAGCAGCAGATGGAAAAACAGTGCCTTTGTGTTGGTGTTACCGTACCAACGCCATTGCCGGATCTTCCGAAACAGTTTTACATACCAGGCCGCGTCCATGGACTGGTACATCTCATAATTGTTTACGGTTATCAGATTGCCTCTATAATTCGCATTGACAGAGATCTCACCGGTTTCCTGAAGGTGGCCCAATGCCGTGCGGATACTGCTCATACCCATATGTAATGCTTTCGCCAGTGTGGGCATAGATACGAAGCACTGGCCACGCTGAAGCTGGATGCCATCTACTTTTGTCGGTTCCCATGCCGCGTCCATTAGAAAGTGAACGAAGACAGCTTTTGTGTTATTATCCCGATACCAACGCCAACCAAGCATGTTTCTGGATAACTTGATAAAACCGTACCTCACTGTTTATTTCCCTCCCTTCATGTTTTTGATATATGAGTACATAATCATGTTCTGCTTAATGTGATGCGATATCCTTTTCATTTGTCAACCACCCATTTTCTGCCATCTGAATAATGGCTTTTACCCTATGGGCACAGGTGAAAATAAAAAAGGGGAGACGGTTTCCCGCCTCCCCAAGTAATAGTACAAACGATATTCAACTGTTCCAGTTTGTAAAATCCTTTGTGTCGTTCCACATTCGGTTGAACTGCGTCTCGTACTGCTGCGAAATCTGCGAGTTGTTCAGGACGACCAGGTTCTCGTCATTCTCGTTCTGGGCGCCTTTGGTATAGTTGAAGCTGCCGGTCGTCGTCACGCTGTCGTCGATGATGGATACCTTCAGGTGCATGATACCTGGGTGGCTGTTGATCCTGATCGGGATGCCGGCAGCCTTCACGATGTTAAGCGCCTTTTTTTGTGCCGCTTCGCCGGAGCATTCCCGGTCGGAGATCAGGCGCACGGTCACGCCGCGCTTTTTTGCGGCGGCGATGGCATCCGCAATCTTGGTATCTGTGAACTCGTAAATAGCCACATCCAAAGTCTTCTGCGCGGCGGACAGACGGGAAATCAACTGCCCTTCGGCGTCCTGCCCGGCGCGTGGAAAGTAAACGGAAATATCACTTCCCCCGGGAGAGGCCACAGAAGCGGGCGTGGACGAAACGGACGCAATGGCGTTTGGTACAGAGTCGCACCCGGCCAGCAGGCCAACAGACAGCGTTACAGCAGCCAATAGGGCGATTGTCTTTTTCATAGCATTCTTACTCCTTTGTATCAGACAGATCATCAACATAGCTTTCCAACAGCTCGGCCTGTTCCATGTTCAGCTGGCCGGCCTCTTGGTATTTGGTAATCATAGTATATAGTGCGTTTTTGTTGCGCTTCTCGGCGGCATGCCGAAATTTCCCGTGCGTCAGGATATCGATGTTGTTTAGAACACCCTGAAGCTTGGTATCCATAGTGATTACCTTATGGTCGCCATGGGTATCGGCTGCGGCTGGCGGCGCATCATTGTCTCCGGGCAAGGGTGCAGCGTCTTCGCTGGTATCCCGCTTGGTATTCATTATGGATGAGACGGGGAAGAGGTGTTCTTCTTTTTTCTCATTGTGTATTGGGATTGGCAGCTCCTCGTACGCTGCCACAGGTATGTGCAGTTGAAAAAATGGCACAAGATGCGAATGAATAGGGTAGTTGCGTTGTTGAATTACAACGATTTCCCAAAATTTTAACCGACGCAGCTCACCGGGCGTTTTTAGCGGTCTGCCCTTATAATGGCTCATTCTGTTGTTATCCAAAATAGCGCCATTCTCCGAGTTGTATGTACGATACTCCTCGGTCGAGGTATCGAGCAAATCCGAAACATATTGATTAGTTGCTTTGTCTTGCGAATAGATATAAACAAGATTGCCGCCGTTGCTTAAAATAGTTTGGGCGGTGTTTTTGCCGTATTTATCCTCAAATTGCGGCAGAGAGTGAATATACATGTCTAAAATGATGCCGCGCGCCAGCGAAGTTGTGATTTTGTTGGACAGTGCGGTGATTTTAGGATAGTTGCAGATTTCATCGGCAATGATCCGCACCCGTCTCGGCAGCTGGCCATCCGGGCGTGCTCTTGCTATATCAAGTAGTTCTGCGTAGCATTGATCCACCAGCAGGGACACCAGTTTATTACGTTCCTCGCGCCCTTCTGGTACGATAATAAAAATGGCGCATGGCTTATCCGGATTTGCCAGGTCTGCAAAGTCTACGTCATCATTGCTGGTAAGGCGAATAATACCCGAATCGTTAAACATGGACAGGTTCGCGGATAGTATTGCAAAAATGGACGAACGCATATCACCTTGCGCAAATTTGCTGGTTGCATAAAAGTTTTTTGCTAGATGACCATCCGGAAGCTCGGAGAACAACGTATCCAGTGCATTGGTCGTTGTCCGCCCAATCTTTATTTCCTGCCCAGCGTACTTGATGAAAAATTCCGTGACGCTGTACATATTCACCTTGTCAAGACAACCGCGTTTATAGCCATCGTCCAACAGATACAAAATCATAGCGGTCAAGAGCTGTTTGCAGGACTCAGGCCAAACAGCCTCGGATGTACTGTCTTCCGTAAACGCATGAGCAAGGGTAGTAGTCAGCTGAATGGTCTTATCAAAATCTCCTTCTTTTATTTCCTGCAAAAATGCTTTACGAATCGTGGAAAGCAGGTCCCATCCGGCGCTCTTTTTGGGATTGTCCAAATTGATGATATGAATTTTATGTGTTTTTTTCAGCGTCCGATAATTCGACTGGGCATTATCGCCGCGGAGATCAAAGACAATAAACGATTCTGGGTTTTTGCACTGGCTGATAAAACGAATCGTGTTCTGCACCATCAACTGACCTTTACCGCTGCGTGTGATACCGACAATCAAGGAGTGAACGACCGCTTTACATGCATACGTGTAAAGTAAATCCCTCGCGATTGGTATTCCCGCATCCTTGACCGATCGGATATTGCTATGGGGGATGGCCACCAACTGTTCGTTCTGTCGGATTTCCTTTTTCGTTTGCCACCGGCTGCTGCCCTCAAAGTCTGGCTTTGTAACAGGTAGTGACCGAAAAACCCGGTGGCTTATTTTGAGTACGGTTTGCCTGCCACGCAACATCATCAGAATCAAGGCAAACAGCCATGGGTAGTACCATTTTAAAGGGGAAACCGTAGTGAAAAGATAGCCGGATCGAAAACTCAGGTTTGGATGAAACGTATTTGTTCGGATGGATCTGACAATGGACGGCAGTGAATGCAATAAAATAAATAAATAATGCAAGGCAACGTTGATCAACATCGTAGCAAGGCTGGTCATTCCAGCCAGAACTCCCAACACGATTAAGATATAGATGAACCTCTGTTTTGCCTTCATACTACATCTTCCTCCTCGGGCCGGAAGGCAAACGCCCCGTCTTGAGTTGTTTTATCGTCGTGTACTCATCCAGCATGGACTTGATCGCTTTGGATGCGACAATATCCTGTATAAAGCGCTTGCCGTCGCTGAGTTCCGGGTCAGCGCCGGCTTTGAGCAGCTGCCTCGTCATCTTTGCATCCCCGCGTTCCACCGCCCGAAAAAGCGGAGTCTTGCGCTCCTCATTGATGGCGTCTACATACGCACCACGCTTCAAAAGCACCGCAGCGCTTTTATCGGCGCCATGCTCAACGGCGTAATGCAGCGGTGTGGCACCGTCAATCAGTTTGTTGGCGTCATCCTTATGCCCGGCAAGCATCTGGGATACTTTTTCGCCTTCGTTGGCCTGAACCGCATCCAGAAGCGCATGGGATCTATCCATTTCACGGCCGACATCGATCAAAGGTGCCGCGAATTTCAGTTTCAGATGATCTAAGTCCTCTTTTGACAGCGACGAATATGAACCATCCGCGTTTGCATGAACAAAGATGATGGGGCCTGCCGTCAGTTCTCCGGATACCACGCGATTAAATACGTCGCCACCATCATAATTGGGTGGTTTGCAAATACAGGAAACACCGGCTTTATACTCGATTTCCATATAAGGGCCGCCGACCGCTTCACGCAGGCTTTCTGCGCTCAAGGCCATTTGCCTTTCAATCGGTGGCTGCACCGGGAGACAAAGGAGAACGGTGGAGAGCTTCTTTGCCGATGCTGCTTCGGGCATAAAAATAGAGCCGTCTTTCAACGGCCCCTCACCCAAATTTGATTTCAACAAATAACTTTCATCCAGCGCGATCAGCTCAAGCTCTGCACCATCTCCCGGATGATCTGCTCCTCCGCCTGAGTCCGGATTTCCTGCATCCGCTGCTCCCGCAGTTCCAAATCCTCCGGGAGCTGCTCTTTCGACATCATCTCCTCGATCAACTTCGGCAGCCTCCGATTGGCCGTTTCCTCGGCCTGGTGCATCTTGCCCATCAGCTCGCCTTCGACCAACAGAATCGTAAAGTTCCACTTGTTCTCCAGCTTCAGCCGCTTGAATATCTTCTTCCCGAGATCCCCCAGCGGACGGTCGTCCCTCGGATCGTTCGAGATCTGGATTTCTGGAGAGAGAAAACGTCCCTGCTTGGTATAATTCAGTTTCATAGATCAAATTCTCCTTTGCATCAAGCCGTTGTACATAGTGTTCCACCCGCGTCAGCACCGCGCGTGCCATGTCGGTTGAAACGATGCCGAACAGCGTGGCGGAATACACATCGTTAAAATCGCGGATATATCGAAATTTGCCGGTAGCGGGAAGGCTGTGCATGGGAAAGTCACAACGGTTTCCAACCAGGTAACGGATATTGCGTTCAAGCATGGGGCGAAAAGATTTCTGGAGAGCAGCTATTTTGCCGGGATCATACCCGCGATCCCGTAACGCCTTGAGAAACGAATCTTCGGCAAAGGAGCCGTAATTCTGCACATCATTAGCTATCATGTCCCGAAGATAGCGTTCAACCGAGTCGGCCGGCTCGGATCGATGCCGGTTGATGGCACTCAAATAGCTGCGTTGTGTGTCTTCATCCAGCCGCCAGCGTTCGGGAACCGGTTCCCCGTCCGTCTGCTTTACATCAAAAAATTTTGCCGCGCGGATCTCACCGCCGTTTGTATCAAAAGCAAAAAGTTCTTTTGCGTTATCAAGGACATTCCGTCCCATTGCCCGCCATTGTTCTTCAGTGGCTAAGAGAGTAGCTTTGGGGTTCTGCCCAAAGAGCAGCACCATGTTTTCAAACGACATCGGGTAGACCTGATCGCAATACTTTAAAAACCGTTTCCAACGGTCAGGATAGGACGTGACGCGCCTCAAGGTGTCCTTATAGACATAGTGTAGCTGTTTTTTTCGGTTCATACAATCCCTCTATTCATTTTCATTTACAGGCTCCTGCCTTTTTCCTGACTCCGTTCAAGAGATTGTGTCTGTTCTCTTTCAAGTTCCATTTCACGGTCAAATTCACGCTTGAGCTGAGCGACACGACGGTTGTAGTCGTTTGTGAGCCTTCGCACCGCAGACAGGGCTTTCACCGGTATGATGCTGGCTTGCCATTGGGGATGGGGGCGGCTTTTCGGTCGATTGATGTAATCAATTGCTTTCTTTGCGTACTCATTACCCTGGGCGGCAGACTTTCGGAACCACTCAAGCGCCCGCCCTCGTTTTCCTTCCGACAGATCGTGCCTGCCCAAAGCGTACTGTGCGAATGGGTTGTTCTGCCCGGCGGAAGCCTCAAGAAACCCAAGTCCCTTCTGCACGTCCTTTGGCACCTCCTTTCCATCGAGATACAGGCGGCCGAGGGCGTATTGCGCGAACTGGTTCCCTTGTGCGGCGGAGGCATCCAGGTAGTCGGCAGCCTTGTCGACGTCTTTCGGAAGATCTTCGCCGGTGAGATACAGGCGGCCGAGGGCGTATTGTGCATACTGGTTCCCCTTTGCGGCGGAGGCATCCAGATAACCCACGGCCTTATCGACGTCTTTCGGAAGATCTTCGCCGGTGAGGTACAGGCGGCCCAGCGCGTATTGGGCGTATTCGTGCCCCTTGCCGGCAGCCGTATCCAAATAGACAACCGAGGCTTTTACATCTTTTGGGCACCCCTCACCGGCAAGCAGCATCATACCGAGCCGATATTCCAGATTTTCGTCAGGTTGTTCTTTTTCCCCCTTCTGGTATGCCTCAAATGCCTTCTGGAAGTACCTCTGGGCGGCCTGCTCATCTTTTTGGGTGCCAATGCCGTCCCGGTACAGTTGCCCTGTGGTGTAGGCTGCGTGGGGATGATCGTTGTCGGCGGCGGCTTTGATGAGCCTAAACGCCTGTTTTTCATCCTTTGCAACGACATCGCCATTCAGATACATTTTCCCAAGCATGTACTGCGCGGATGGATGCTCTTTGTCACAGGCGGCTTTCAGATAGGCAACTGCCTGTTCGGGATTTCTTTCGCAGCCTTCACCAGTCAAGAGCATGGTGGCCAAACGGTATTCCAGGTTGGCATCTGGCGTTTCATTTTCCGCCGCGGTGAAGCTCTGAAACGCCATGGTGAAGTATTTGTCCGCCTGCTCCGTGCTTTTTTCGGTGCCGATGCCGTCCCGGTACATCTTTGCTACGGTATAAGCGGCGTAGGGGTTGCTGTCGGCAATTGACTCAAAGCAGATCAGCGCGGCCTTATGGTTTTGCTTTATGACCTTGCCGTCCGCCAGCAGCTTGCCAAGGGTATATCTTGCATACGGGTTTTGCTGGACAGCGGATTTTTTCAGCCACATAATCGCCTGTTTTATCTTCACAGCGTCTTGGCTGGTCAGATAGATCCGCGCAAGTGCATACTGCGCGTTTGGATTTTTGAGTTTCGCGGATTTTTCGTAATACTGGACGGCAGCATCGAGGTCCTTTGGTGTGCCGGTGCCGGTCTCCAGCATTTTCCCGAGCCGGTATTGGATCTTATCGTCCGGGTTGGCTTTCTCAATGGCAACAAACCCGGCGAATGCCTGCTCGAAGCAGCGCTCACTTTCGGCAGCGTCCGGAGCCGTTCCAATCCCGTCATGATACATTTTACCGAGTTCATATGCGGCGAACGAATTGTCTTTTTTAGCCGAGGCACAGTAAAGCTCAAAAGCCTTGACAAAATCCTGCTCCACACCCTGTCCACGGTAGTACATCCCGCCCAGAGAGTACTGTGCAAACGGGTTGCCCTGGTCGGCTGATTTTTCAAACAATTCGGCGGCAATCACGTCGTTTGGTTCTGTGCCCTGCCCGAAACGGTACATTTTACCGATGCGATACTGTATGTAGGCGTCATGTCCGATCTCCTCGACCGCCAGCAGAGCAGCAAGGCCCTCGGAGTAATACCGGGTGGCCATTTCCGGATCAGGATCGATACCGAGGCCCCGCTCATAAATTCGGCCGACATCGCACATGGCAAACGCGTTGCCTTTCGCTGCCTCTTCTTTGAGCAGATCGAGAGCAGTGGCAAAATCCTGTTCGACCTCTTTTGATCCATACAGGTATGCCCGTGCGGACTTGTATTCGTCCGTCCAAAAGATGTTGGCACCCTGTTTGAGGTAATCTGCCGCCTTTTTCGCGTCGGCCGGTGTGCCGATGCCATCGCGGTACATTTTCCCGAGCATATACGCTGCCTGGCGATCGCCAAGCCCGGCGGCAAGCTGCATATATGCAAAAGCGGTCGCATCGTCACCGGCGGGCAGATAAGACTGGCCAAGCGTAATAGCGGCTTTAACGTGCCCTTTATCCGCCGCTGATTCCAAATAACGGATACCTTCTGCATAGTCTTTGATGGATGAGGTAATAAGCTGTTTGCCGAGCAGGTACATGGATTGCGTGTGACCAAGGTATGCCGCTTCACGCAGGTAGTTTTGGGCTTTCTGGGCATCCTGCGGAACGCCATCGCCTTTTTCGTACATTGTGGCCACACGATAGTTTGCATAGGCGTTCCCGGCCTCTGCTTTTTCCAAAAAGCCCTGAAACGCCTCGTGAAAATATTCATCCGCGTGGAAGCTGTTTTTATCCGTCCAGGAAGCGCCCGCGACATCAGCCGGCACGCCTATGCCGTCCCGATACATCTGAGCCAGTTTGTATTGCGCGGCCGGGTTTCCCCGGTCGGCAGAGTCCTTGATAATCCGAAAAGCAAGCGCAGGATCTTTTTCAATGCCGCGGCCCCGCAGGGTGCGCATGCCAAGATCGTATTGTGCGCGGGCGTCTCCGTGCTCGGCACGGGTTATGAGCAGGTCGATCTCATCGGGAATCTTTTCCGGTGGTCTTGAAACATAGTCAAAGTCTGGCGTCCCATCAGATTCCGGTGGTATGTCCATTTCATCCGGTAAAGGTGGATTATCCGACATTTCTCTTTTTCCCCCTTCTGGTTGGCCTGCCTGCCCGATTTTGCCCTCTGGCGGGGAGGGGCGGGCGTGGTCTAAAAAGTCCACATTCTCATCCACAAGAGGCGGCGCTGAGGCCGGTAAATCATCCGTTTCCCTTTTTCCCCCTTCTGGTCCGCCGGGCAGGCCGTTTTTGTGCCCTTCTTCAAGGGCCATATCGCGTTTCAGTTCTTTGGCTTCCGCAAGCAGAGCGTTGCCGGCGCGGGCGTAGAAGTCTGCCAGTTTGTTGTCCATCATCTCGTGCGCGCGATCGTGTTTTCCGACGCCATAAACATCTTGTATGTCTTGCCGGTATTCTTCCAACAAACCCATTGCGTCGGTGTATTTCGCGGTCAGTTCAGGATTGCTGCGGATAATGGTATCGACGCAGTGGTTGATTTTTGTCCGATATGGAGCCATGCTGGGACGGTTATACTGCCATGCACAATCTGCTGGGAGTAGGCGGGCGAGGGCGGTTAGCTCGTTTCCGGCTTCCAGCGCGGCTGTGCGGATCTCATGCGGCAGCTCCTTATGCAGATACTCCGAGAGCCGGATGATTTTTTCATCCCCCATAAGCACATTGGCCACGCGGGATTTCATTTTGTCGATGGCCTTTTCAGGCAGCACGTCACGTGGGGATTTGGTCTTTTCAATTTCCGCGATGGCGATATGGATGTGGATATTACCCGTATTGGTGTGGATCGCGCCTGTCCAGATGGCGTTGTGCTCGTCAAGGTGGCTGTTGGCAATAAGATCAGAGACTGCCAGTCTGGTCATTTCTTTTAAAAGGTGGAGACCGTCTTCCGTGCGATAATCTATACCGTGAGCCAGGAGATAGTCGTTATCAAAAGAGATGATAGGCTGGTACATGCAGGAGTCAACATCCTGAGCAGCGTCAAACATTTCTCCATAGTTTTTCTTGTCGTAATCGTTCAGTAAGTCAAAGTTTGCGTCAAACAGGCCGTCTGTTTTTTCTCGGTTTCCCATGTAACCATCAACATTCTTATACAAAGGGTCGTCAAGGTGCTCATCTTCTTCAAAGGCTTCCGGTCGATCCATATAGCCAACAGCATACCCGCTGTATCTGCCTTCGACGCTTTTGGCCTGAACAAATTTATGCATGGTTGTAACGCCGGGGGAATCACTCATGCCGCTTACCCTTCTTTTTCATCATGTAGCCCGGACTGCCGGAGTTAAGTAAAGAAACAACCGGTTCAAGATAACCGGCAATCGCGGCTAGAAAGCAGGCCAAAAGACCTACTTTTTTACTATCCTACTTTCGGGTTGTACTCTTCAAACCTCTCAGTACTGCGAAAAATGATTTTGTTATTAACCCAGCGCTGTAGCAATCGGGTTTCTCGTGGCGCATGGGGCTTATCATATATCATGATATATGGGTCATATCCTAATTTGCGCAGTCGGTATACCCGGTACAAATCCTGCTCATGCGAGCTGCCGAAATTCGTCAGCACATAAACGGCAGGACGCTGATGCTTAGTCATAGTAGTATGCGTGATAAAATATTGAAACTGATCGATCAAATCTTCGCATGGGTTGTCCCACGCAAAATGCATAGAGCGAATTTTCAGATGGTTGATGAGGGGCATGTTGTCGGGCGTCACCAGCCGTATATCAAAGCCTTGAGTAACATCTATCCATGCGCCGCTGGCGGCAAGCTGTGTCAATAACTGCTCATGGTTTTCGCAGGCCAACAGATTGGCATCAAGCAGTTTTATTTCCTTTTGCCCGTGCCAGAACTCGTGCAGATCGGCCACTTGCATGCTCTTGTTCCCCTCCTTTTTTGAGACAACACAAAAGGGGCATGCCCGCGGACAGCCCCTTGTCAAAAAACCGTATGCCTGTGTGTAGCTCGGGAACAAACTGTAATCCGGATAGATATGTTCAATTTCAGACGGCAGGGTAACTTTGCTGTTTTGATATCCGGTGCCGCCGTAAAGTATTTCATCCGCACGGATAGCCGCATACGTTTCCGGGCTATCCGTAAAGTCAAATGTTTTGGAGCAGTATACCCGATCGTAATGGTTGAGATGGCACAGCATCTCAACCTGATCCCCGATGACCTTGTGGTATGCTGACAGCTTCATCAACACGAGGTTTGGAAAATTATGTGCGTCACTCCACAAACCGATTTTCATACGCAAGCTCATCCTTATAGATTTTTAATAATCCCTTTTTAACATCGTCTTCCGTGATTTTCAGTTTTCGGGATATTTCTTTCGGCCAGTACCCCTTTGCACTCAAGTCCTCTATTTTTATCAGGAGCTTTCTGGAAAACCGCTTGACCTGCGTCATTCTCATCACATCCACAATTTAATTGGTTATCGCCTATGCCCTCCTTTCGGGCATTTTGATCGGTTGCCATCCGGTTCTAATCAGGGCGATTTTCTACGTTTCTTGTCATACGCGACTTTGCGTCTGTACTCTTCCAAGTCGTCCGCCTTTTTAACCCAGATTTGCGGATCGTCTGCGGCAGGCCGGAAATTTTCATCCGTTGCGCCGGATTCAAACTGGTGCAAATAACTATTCCACGAATCAAGGAGTATTGCCATCTTTCGGTCTGCCGCATGTGCAGCCAAGTACGCGCGGTGTGCCTCACCTGACGCGCTCAGTTCGTCTTTCTGCCGTGCCGCTTCTTCTAATATCAGGCAGCTTATATACTGCCCTTTGGGCATCCCTGCTGCCTTAGCCAATTCATCTAACGAGTTGCATGCCTTTTCTGTTAATAACAGGTGCTTCCGCAACACTTTTTCAGGCATTTCCATTTCCTCCCTATTGTTGGTTTCCGGCCCTTTTCGGGGTTTAGAGGTGATTTTAAAAACGAGCATAAGGGGGCGGGGCCCCAAAGACGCGCAAATCCTGTCAGTGACAGGATTTGAACGGGGCCCTGAAAAGGTGCGTTGTGGGTAGCGCGTGGGTAGAAGTAATACCATTTTCTAGGAGATATTTGGCCTTTTCGGGTGAACTACCCACACACGACCCACGATTTAGAGGGTGTGGCCACGAACGGCCCACGCTTAAAAATCATCGTTTTCATCACTTTCCGGGACATTATCATTGTTAAGAAGACGCCACAATTGCTGCCGTGACTCCGTATCTTTTTGAATGTTTATCAGTGCCAACTCAAGTAGATCGCCACGCTTATTGATCTCTTTTGCGATGATGTCTTCTACCAATATGCGGAGCGTATCGGGAAGCAAACGGATAAACGCGGAATCATTATAGAGCATGTGGAGTTCAAGCGCATGGATGATGTATGCGCTCCTGTCAGGAAATTTAGAGTGTTCAAAACAGAGGTTGATTTTATCGTAAGTTTCCTGAGATATGCCCTTGACCTTTATTTCATACGTCATAAATAGCACCTCGCTTTTGCTTATTCTGGCTCTCGCCTATGCCCCCCTTCGGGGCATTTCGGCCGGTTGCCATCCGGCTCTCATCAGGGCGATATGGTGGAGATTATGGCGTGGGATTCTCGCCGGTTTTATACGCCGTGGATGGCGCGGGATGCGCGGTATCTGCGGCAGGTGTCCCGGAAACCTCCGTGCGAAGAACTGGCGGAGAGGCAGGCTGCTGCGCACTCTTTTGGGGAGCTTCTTTGGGCGTTTGCAAGCGCCCGCGTTTGGCTTGCCCGACCAGAATAGACATATTATCGCTGACGTATTTTTTGATGAAATCCTTCAAAACGTCATCCCAGGTCGTGCCCTGTGCCGCCGCGATTTCTATGGCGGCTTCCAGATACCATTTGGGAATATTGCTGTCCTTATTGCGGTTTTTTGACATTACGTTTCGACTCCTTTTCAGGTGGTTTTTGAGCAGATTTTCGGTGCGCATTCAGCGCCGAACCATAGGCGCCTGCGGCGAACAGCAACACGATCATAATGATGTATACCGCTTGCATTATGACTCCTTTTTATCCGCAGCATTTTTGATTATATGGACTTTTCTATAGTCAATATGGACTTCTGTCGTAACAGGCTGCTCCTGCTGCTGAACGGCGGAACCCGTGCCAAATATGTCTTGGTTGGAATCGCCCGTCGAGGTTCCGGATGAGGGAGATGCATAGCTTTGCGGAACGATGACTTCAACTGTAACATAGTAAAAATCCGCTGGAATTTTTTCTATGTTCAGCACTTGCAGGTTAGGCCTGTCCATAACGGGGTTCAGATGAAACGGCAGTTTTTTTCCGAGGCTTTTGTCTCCTAAATAGACTACCACCTTGTACGGACCATCAGTTGCAAGCTGTGCTTTTTGCAGCACATTGACCGTCATCGTTCCAGCCGCTTTATTAAACGATGCGTCTTGAAAACGTATCATCCAATCCCCCAGGGTGAGCACTTGGTCATAGTTGAGGTTTTTGAGCGAACGATCGTCAGGCAACCAGAGCTTTGAGGAAAAAAAGAACCCGCAGACAACAAGAATTACAACGAATAGAACACCGTAGATTCGGCCCTTTGATTGCAAAATTACACCCCCTACCGTATTTACGGATATGTATAAGTCCCCTGTGTGTACAGCAGCGCCTCCGCCACACGACGCCGGTACAGACCGGGTGAATATGTGGTTCCTGCGTAGCATATTTTTTCAAAATCCGCTGTGATAATGTCAGGAGGCGCACCCGTTTTGACCGCTTGCGTAAGGCTCAGGCTATTCCATGCGTTTCCTCCGATGTTGTAAGCAAGACTGATCAATGCATCCATTTGGTTCTGGTTTAAGGCGACGCCCTGGAACTCTTTTTGAACGGAGGAGCAGTATCCACCGCTGCTTAAATCCTGTATGAGAAGTTGCTCTGCCGTACCGCCGGGGCCTGTGGTGAGCGGGGACGTAAAGCCAGTAGGAAGCGGCCCCGTGTGGCCATATCCGATGGTCATGTTCCCATAACCGTCATCGTACCAGTTGGAATAGGCCCCTTCCCATTGTTCAATAAATACAAGTCCCATTTTACTGATTGGCAGGTTTGTCACCTGACCGGGAATGTACGCCGCGCTGCTGGTGGTAGACGCGGTTGATTCCGATGAGGACGCATGCTGGATTGATACCGCCGCGACCAATACAACCAGCACGCCGAGGGCCGAAATTAAGAGGACAGGTGCGGCGGCAATGAGCAGCTTCCATTTGAGTTTTGAGGCAATCCCATGGAGAACGGAACCCATGTCAGCGCCCTCCGCCGAAATAGGCAAGATAATCGTCAGGCAGCGTTAGCGCGCATCGAATCTTTGCTCCCGCACCAATGGAAATCAGTTTTTCACCTTTCTCATACAATGCGGTGGACTCGATTTCACTGTCTGTAAACTGCGGGAACAATTCTTTAAGAATTGGGAAATTGCTCTGGTCCTGCTGCATCAGCACTTTATACTGTATGAGACCAAAAATATTGTGGATCTTATCCAGGTTTTCGTTGTAGCCGGATGGTGCAAAGTCGCGGGGCTGTTGGGATGCAAGCCAGATCGCCGCGTCATATTTCCGGTCTCGTCTGGTCATATCGTCACACAACGCAAGGCCCTCGGTGTTTTTCGTGTTCAGCACTTTATGTGCCTCATCAAATATCAGGATGCATTCGCGAATTTCCTCACCCCGTCGTCCCATATTGCGTATGCGATTTTTGTAAACCTCGCTCCACATCAAGGACATCGTGTGCATGATGTAGGCGTTCGAGATATTTTCCTCAAGCCCGTTTAAGGACGACATATCAAACACGACCAGTTGTTCCTCGGATATGTCGAACGCGGAATGGTGGTCAAAGTAGGGGGCATAGATGCCATCGCGCTGATAGGGCTTTATTTTTGCCAGGAGACGTTCCAGGACGTTGCGGCGGTGTTCACTGACGGATGCCCTGTAATACAGCTTGCCATCCGTGCCGGTTTCATAGAGGGCGTCGTAAAGCGTGTCATACAGATCATGCATCACAGGGAAATCTTCATGTGACAGTCTGATCAACGGAGTTGTTTTTGTTATATGGAATTTTAAGAACGTGCGCATGAGCATATCACGAAGCTCATCAAAATGCTCGTCTCCAAGCTCCGGAAAAAGTTGTTGGAAATTTTTCACCAAACGGGACATTTCATAGGTATAATTCTCCGCGATGATGCTTGTCTCATCCGCCGCCGCGTCGGAGATGTCCTCTTCAATTTTTTTGGAAAACATCTGGTGAAGCTCCAGAAAATTGATGTATCCGCTTGGATCAGCAGGCTTAACAACTCGGCCGCCGTTGACGACTGCATATTCGAGCATTTCGCCTTCCACATCGTAAGCCAGCACTTTATTTCCCAGCGCAAGCTGGATCTGCGCATGGTATTTAAGTTCGGTACTTTTCCCGGCGCCTTTCTGACCGATGAACACAATATCGGAGCTTTTTCGCTGGCTGGTATGCCTGTTTGTGTCAAGAAGCACCAGGCCTCCCGTCTTCGTCTCACCCCACACCCATCCATGCGGGTCGGTAAACGATTGGAAGTAATACGGGAACTGTTCTTTCAGCGTGTCCAGAATCGGAATAGGCTGGCGGATCGTGTTGGCGGCGATCTGCATCCCCCTGTACTCCGCGAGTATCTCATACTCCGGGACAAAGCCATACATGCCATAGGTTTTCAGATCATCCGCGAGACTTTTCACTTTTGCTTTCAGCTCGTTAACCGTCTTCGCATATATCCAGAAGCGCAGCGAAATATACGCAATATCCTCGGAAGTAAGCTGGAGTTTCTTGTGGAGTTCCAGCAAATCGTTCAAATCATAGGAATCATTGCGGTTTTCACTGGAATGCCTGTTGACAAAAACGCGTGTGTCCAACTCGTTGATACTGTTCTCAAGTTCCTCCATGGCCTGAGATTTTTGTGCGACCTCCAGGTCCATCGTAACGGTAACACCCGGCTTGTTGAAGATTTCTGTAAAAACAAGCGCAGGCATCCTCGTTGGAAATCTGTTGACCAGATATACGGTCATATAACAATTCCCAGATTTCAGGTACTGTTTCGACTGTGTAATTCCGGACGGTAAAATTTGCTTGATAAACCGAATATCTTCCTCTGTTTGATCGGCATTTGAAGTATCCGAGCCAGGCATAAACAGATGGAGCTTATCACGAAGGTTGTCCCTTATCGTCTGTTGCAGATCCATATTGTTCTTCACCTCCCTGTAAGAGTGCCTTGTAGATTGTAATAAAATCCTCGGTTGTACACACCTCGGCCGAGACTCCCGCGCGCTGTAGCTGGCCCGCATATCTGGCCAGCTCATCGTCAACCGCCTGCATGGAATCCCCATAGGTGATGATGCATGAGCGTCTTTCCATGCGATTGTCCGTCCACCATTCGATCACATGTCTCTGCCGTGCCAGAATGTTTTTGAAATTGGCGTTCGTTTGCATCTGTTCGTGCTGGCCCAGCCAGGCGATTTGCTTGGAATAATCCGGGTGACGGGCAATGAAGATGTTTTTGCTGCATCCTTTACTGAGCAGGACAGCGTCGCCATAGGAGATCATGCAAAGCAGCCGGTCCGACCCGTTGTACGCGAAGATATTGACGCCGGAAATCAAAAGTCCTCCGGCGTAACGTGTTTTGTCGCCAAATTTTACAGCGAGATATTTGTCATTTACGACATGCTTAAACTGGCAGGCTTCGGTGACAAAATGCTGTTCATTGTTGGTCATTGCAGCGCAAACCCCTTTCTCAAAGTAATCGGTGAAGATTTGGGTGTTTCGGAAAGGCTGCCGCGGGCTTTCCGCTTTTCCTCAAACGCACACCCGACAATGGAAAGGAACTGCTTGGGAGTTTTCCAGTAAAAAACCCACAAAATCAGGCACTGCCATGTTTGCCGTGTTGGATTGGTTGGGGCGGGACGCATTAAAATAACGTAAAGAACAAAGCACACAATAAAAAAAGGAACGTGCAGGTATGCATGAACATATTGGTTGCTCAGGGACATTGCCAGCATCATGGTCATGACACACCCCATCAGCCACTGTATACTTTGGCCGGCAACGACCTTGATTTTGAGCTTTGTCGATCTCGGTATGATTCCCATAAGCCTTACTGCCTTTCGTCTTTCTTCGGCCAAAACGTGCGTTTAGGCTTTTGCTTTTCAACAGCATCTGTTGCCTGCTGCCAGCCGTGCAGTATATCGCCGGTTGGCGGCGGTGCTGTCTTGGATTCGCCCGAACCGGACGGTGGCGTTGCCCCAGAATCGCGGGAACCGGACGGTGGTGGTGCTGCCCTGGACGCGCCGGAACCGGACGGTGGTGGTGTTGCGCCGGACGCACCGGAACCGGAGGGAGGCGGGGAAGTTGCGCCGGACGTGCCGGAACCGGAGGGAGGCGGGGGTGTTGCGCCGGACGTGCCGGAACTGGACGGTGGCGGGGGCGGCACATCCTCAGAAGGACCGGAGCCGGACGAAGACGGCGGTTCTTCTGAGGGATCTGAGTTGGGCGGAGGGGTATTATCTTCTGCCGCCGCCTCGAAAGCCTGAGAAAGCGGCGTCTCTTCAGCCGTGCTGGAATTTGGTGGCGTTCCTGTGCTTGATGTTGTTTCTTCGGCAGATGGGGAGGATGCGGAAGATGTCGATTTTGCACCGTCCTTTGCATCCGGTGTTTTGGGCTTTTTTCCTGTCATAAAGCCCAACGTCTTTGCTGCGTTGGAGACACCGTTTTGCGCGCCGAAAAAGCCTTTTCCACCTTTGGCCAGACTGTTATTGAAGTCAGCAGCGTTGGCGAAATCGCCTCCGGCTTTTGCTGTTCTTCCTGCTGCAAACGCATCTTTGATACCCGGCAGCGCGGAAATTCCGCCGGCGGCTCCGGCGACGGCATTGACCGCACCGCCTACCATGTGGCCAGCGCCTTTCACCATACCGGTGGCCGCGTTGATTCCCATCATACCGGCTATGGCTGTTTGTGCGGCATTTTGCATACCTACATCCACGCCCAACAGCCGCATGACGATATCCGGGCCTTCAATGCAGCCCCAGGCGCAACCACCCAGCAAAAGGATGCGTGGGAGAACATCCGCAACATTGGCGTTAATCCACTGGCTTGCGTCAATAAATATTTTGAAGACGACCATGGTGAGGATCATCATGATGTAAAGGCCAATCAGATTGTTGAGATATTTTTTTGTTCGCGTCCCCTCATTGATGTCGGAGGCAAATACGACACCGGCAATCACCTTGTGGAACAGGATATCGAAAATTACTTTTCCAATCTTAAAACCGGACAAGGCCATGGCAACAATCATGATGGTAAGGCTGACGGCAGGCAGTAAAAAGGAATAATCATAGGCATAGACGCGATCGGCGCCCAAACCAAAAAAACCCTCTCCTAACGGCTCTCCCATCATTTTGTAACCGGACTGGTCATTTCCAAGCGTATAGTCCACCTTGTAATTCCAAGGATCGCCAGTGGGCAGTCGTGTGTTGATATCCATTCCGTAAGGACTGATCCCGCTTTTGTCATTGCTCAGGTACTGGATGGATTTTGCAGTGCCGGACTGGTTGATATCAATGATGTACCCTTTGAGCATCGTTTCGCCGACATTCCCGTTTGTAGACAATTGGCCGGATAAGTCATTGATTCCGGCCGTTTGCAGGCTGTCCAACTGTGTAAAAATAAACGGGATAGCCATCATCAGGAGGACTGCAAACAGCAAGTGTTGAAAGGTATGATTGTTTTTGCCCCAGACAATAAAATATAGTCCTACCGCAATCAGCGAGACACTCAACACGCTCCATCCAACCGATGACATCTGCGTGGTAAATGTGTTGATAATGGGGATGTTGGCCACAAGGTTTGTTCCCAATACGGTATTCACTGCTTTTCCCAAAGCATCAAGAACATTTGCCAAAGCACACAGGATGATGTATCCAAGCCATCTCAATATATCCATCCCAGGGGTTGCAACATTGATATGGCCGTGCAAAAAAGAAAGCCCTTTGTATACCTCCTGCAAATAGCCTCACCTCTCGTTCAAAGGCAGTCGTATACAAATCGATTATTTGAAGAACAGTGTCCAGCCTGCAGGCGCGATAAACGCGGAGGTACTGAAGGACGATACGATCTGCGTGGCAAACATGATGATACCAAGTCCACCCAAAATATAAGCCAGCCATTTTTTGCCCTTTGCGGCGCCTTCCTGTCCGGTCATCAGAAGGATGCCGGCCGCGACCATAAAAACAATGCCTAACGGCACCCCGAGCTGTTTCAAAAGAGTTTGAACATTGTTGATCCATTGGATAAGGTTTTGCATATAGATCCTCCTGTTTCATAACGGGCCTCAGCCACGTGTGCTGTTTGTGCGTATCATAAAGAGCAGTGCGTCATTAAAATCCTTGCCATGCGGTGGGATGTCGCGCGTTGCTTCATACCCTTGGCAGGTGTACGCGTCGATCAAGCGATCTTCCGCAGCCTGGCCATGATTTTCCGGCGTGTCGTCTGGCAGCTTACCGTCTACATCATTGTCCAGGCAGAACACGATGCGGTGAATATAGGGGTGACTGCGCAGAAATTCCTTCAGACGGTTATCCGCCAGGCAGAATAGGCAGATGTAGTTGTCCAACCTCCACAGATTCGCCCCCTCCCTCATAATCCGGATGGATATGTACGACAGCATGTCGATAGGAGCCTCGAACACATACACGCGATCAGACTTGCCCATATGAGCAAATCCGAACCGTTTGTCTGATCCGTCTACGTCCCAGCGGTCATGCTTTCGCTTGCCATCCGTGCCCGTCTTGGGCAAATAGGTGTTTGTGCTGCGCTTGTGCGCATGGCGCGGGAGGCCTTTATCATCGAAGCCCACGAACACGGCATCGTGATATTCGGCACCTTCATACAAGGCTCCGGCTTTGATGAAGTGGTTGATTACGGACGGCAGAATGCCGCGGTGAGTGTGGAGATAGGCAAAGCAACGCCGGTTGTCCGGTGCTGCTTGCGGCAAAACGAACGACTTATTATCATCCGGGGGTGGGTGTGTATCGGCTGCCTGAGAGCGTTCCAGAGGCATATCCGGCGCAATCTGCGACAATTCAGAAACGGCGGAGACAAACGTCATTTTTTCGATCCGTTCAAGGTAATCAATGGCGTTTTTGCCGCTGATGTTCCGTGAGTTCCAGATCCAAAGATTGGTTTCCGGATTTACAACAAAACTGTCATGCTCCTTCATGCGGTAATATCTGCCGTCTTTGACCATCTCCACGCCTTTGCGCTGAAGGTATTCAAGCAGACTGATGTTTTTTGCTTTTTGGACGATCTCTTTTGAAAATGGCTGCATGGCCACGCACCTCCTTTCACACTATGGGCAATAAAAAACCGGCGAGCTTTTACACTCGCCGGCCTCTTGTAGATATTTGCGATTTTTATGCATATGCGTTATAATTTCCATAACATGCAGTGTGTGACACGTCAATATAGTGAGGAACGGATATGAGTAACAATCTTCAGCTGGTCACCTTTGGAAGTCTTAATATCCATGATCCATTTTTCGATTCCTTAAAAAACGATTACAAGGAGTTCGAAAGATGGTTTACAACAACTGCCAGTAAACGTCAAGCATATGTGCAGTTTAACGATGATGGTACATTGAACGGTTTATTAGCAATGAAAATGGAACATGGCGTTGTAAATGACGTCGTACCTCCAATCAAATCCAAAAACATATTGAAGATTAGTACGTTTAAGATCAATCCGCATGGAACCCGCTTAGGTGAACGGTTTATTAAAAAAGCTCTTGACTATGCCATCCAAGAAAACGCTTCTATTTGCTATGTGTCCATGTTTGTAAAGCAGGATACTTTAATTCGACTACTTGAAAAATACGGCTTTACAAACCATGGAAATAAAACTACAAACAACGGTACGGAACTAATCTTAGTCAAACGTTTATCTGTTATAGTCGGAGATATATACAAAGATTTTCCTTTAATGAAGATTGCAGGAAACAGCAAATATCTCTTAAGTATCTATCCCAAATATCATTCAATCATGTTTCCGGATTCAATTTTAAAAAATGAGACTATTGATATTTTAGATGATGTATCTCACACCAATTCGATACACAAAATATATGTTTGCCGCATGAGAGATGTTAGTAGGCTATCATCAGGAGATCTCGTCGTCATATATCGCACAGCAGATGATGGTCGCTCTGCAGAATACTCATCTGTGGCTACTTCCATTTGTATCATTGATGAGGTTAAACATCAAAGCCAATTTAGGGGATTTGATGATTTTTTTAAATATGCGAGTAAATATAGTGTGTTCGATAGAGATGATTTGTTTTACTGGTATGGTAAGCAGGGCTGCTATACTATAAAAATGACATACAACGCGGCACTGAGCAGACGTTTGACAAGACATAAGTTAATTGAAGAAGTTGGGGTTGATCGAGAGCAGCCTTACTGGGGATTTGTTCAGATTACAGATGATCAGTTCAAGCAAATACTTAAGGATGGTGGAGTAAATGAAAGTCTTATTATCGATCAAGCCAGAATTCGTTGAAGAAATAATTGCAGGAAGAAAAAAATTTGAGTATCGAAAGAAGCTATTTAAGCAATCAGTCGATTCTGTAGTCATATATGCCAGCAAACCGATGGGGCTTATTATAGGTGAATTTACAATCGATACGATACTTGTTGAAACGCCACATGATTTGTGGACTAAAACCAAGCGCTATTCAGGAATAACAAAGCAATTTTTTTCCAAATATTTTAATGGTAAAGAAAGAGGATATGCAATCAAAATCAAGAAATTTTTTCAATATACCGATCCAATTAATCCATTCGATATGATAGAAGATTTTGTTGCACCCCAATCGTTTCGATACGTAAGCGAAGAAATCGGGGAGTGTTTGCAAAATTGCGCATTTTGTGATGACTCTGCGTACACAAGCGAGGATGTTACCGGAGTCCAAACTATGTTATCGCACCGCTTCAATCGCGCATTTTCAGGTTGATATTTCTGGCTTATTGAATAGCTACATAGTTTCATCGATCTTTACGACACCGCCGTAAACGTCAGCTGCATGCTACCGTTATCCCCTTGGGCACTGGGCCATCGCAGGCTGCTGAGCTGCCCGACCAGCTTGATATGCCCGGTACCGCCCGGGGACAGGACGCCCAGCACCGTTGAGCCCCCGCCCGGCAACTGCACAGATTTGTTGTCGATCTCCGACCATGCGGTGTTCCCGGACGCCGATTCCTCCACTTGCACGCCGAGCACGAAACCATTGGTACCGGAGAGCGCGGACGTAAGACTTTGCAATGTAACCTGCGCGCCTACATGGGTGTTGTTGTTGGTAAGCGTAATGTCCCCGCCCGAGGTAGGGCTGCCGGTGTTATCTGGATCGACCGTATAGGCCACGCTGGAGGTGTAGGATACGGACACAGACCGATCTATGTTGGATACCGTTACCGGATAGGTGCAGGTATTCCCGGCGTTATCTGTGAGAACGAAATTATATGTACCGTTGCCTGATACCTTGTAGCTGCACGTGGGGCCGGCCACCGTGGTTCCGTCCGGTGTTGTAATGGATTTTACCCCAGACTGTGAATCCGCTGCTGTGACGTTGATCGTTACATTGCCGGTAGTCCATGCTGTGGTGGAGAGATTGTAGCTGCCAGTCGGCGGCGTGGAATCAATGATTAATACCTGTTCCCACACCAGCGAATTGCTTGTTGTCCCGACGCCAAGCTGGCCATATTGGTTGTTGCCTGTTGCCATCACGGAGCCACCGGATTTTAGCACATATGCACTGAATGACAACCCCGTTGCGAGCTGTGTGACCCCGCTACCCGATGCAATCACCTGCTTCCACACGAGTGAGTTGGTTGTTGTTCCATCGCCCAAACCTCCGGAACTGTTATAACCTGTTGCCAACACAGAGCCGTCGGATTTTAGCGCATATGCACTGAGGTTTCCTGCCGCAAGCTGCATGACCCCACTACCCGGTGCAATCTCCTGTTCCCACACGAGTGAACTGGATGACCCGACGCCCAGCTCGCCGTAGCTGTCATCACCTGTTGCCAACACAGAGCCATCGGATTTTAGCGCATATGCAGTGCGGTTTCCTGCCGTAAGCTGTGTGACCCCGCTACCCGGTGCAATCACCTGTTCCCACACCAGCGAATTGCTTGTTGTCCCGATGCCAAGCTGGCCATATTGGTTGTTGCCTGTTGCCAACACAGAGCCGTCGGATTTTAGCGCATATGCACTGTGGCTTCCCGCCGCGAGCTGTGTGATCCCGCTACCCGGTGCAATCACCTGCTTCCACACGAGTGAACTGGATGACCCGACGCCCAGCTCGCCGTGGCTGTCATCACCTGTTGCCAACACAGAGCCATCGGATTTTAGTGCATATGCAGTATCCCACGCTGCTGCAAGCTGTGTGATCCCGCTACCCGGTGCAATCACCTGCTTCCACACGAGTGAGTTGGTTGTTGTTCCATCACCCAAATCGCCGAAACTGTTATAACCTGTTGCCAACACAGAGCCATCGGATTTTAGCGCATATGCAGTACATTCTCCCGTTGCGAGCTGTGTGACCCCGCTACCCGATGCGATCACCTGCTTCCACACGAGTGAATTGGTTGTTGTTCCATCGCCCAAATCGCCGGAACTGTTATAACCTGTTGCCAACACAGAGCCGTCGGATTTCAGCGCATATGCAGTGTTCATTCCTGTGACGACCTGTGTTACACCCAATGGGGTTTGTTCTGCGGAAGCTGCATTAGGCATAATAAATGAAGAAACCAAGATAGGAACAGTTGTTGTCAATACGACCACAATTTTTTTGATTTTCTTGAACATAATTTCACCTTTTTTCCAAAATGTTTTTTATGTAAAGCCAAAAGCAAGTGATCAAAATAAACGGCTGGTTTCCCAGCCGCCCGGAGGTTTATGCGAATGATTACGACAGGCACACACTAAATACGATAGAGCCGGTAGGGGCCTTTGACGCGGTGAATGCGCGGCCAAAGTTTGCCGCCAAGGCAAGATTGCCGGTGGCGCCGGAGGGCAGGGAGCCAATGGTCACGGGTGCGTGAGCAGCGGCCCAGTCCGTGCTGCTATTGTACCCGGTGCTCCAACCGGTGCTGGTAGCGCTAATGCCAAGCGCAACGTACTTCGCGCTGTCGGACGCATCAAGTGTGCTCCATGTCTCATCAGTCGGCAGCTTGTCAGCAAAAGTGCCGGAGCTGTCGGCGGTCAGGGACTGCACGCCGACGGTCACGGGCACCACCGTGTTATTGGTCACGGCGAGTGCCGGGGCCGTGAACGTATTGGCATCGGGGTTGATGGTGTAGGCCACGCTGTTCGGAATCGTTACGCTGATGGTCGTTGCGTTAATCGTGCCGGTGATCGGGACACTGGCAGACGCGCTGCCCGTTCCGGTCGCCGTCTGTGTGGTAGCTGCGGATGCAGGCAGCGCTGCGCCTGCGATCAGTGCTACGGCCATAGCCGCAGCTGCGATTTTTCCGCCGAAGTGTCGGCGGACATGGTTGATGATGGACATTGATATGTCCCTCCTGTAATTTATTTATCATCCGGTCTGGCCGGTTGATATCTCATTGAATATCCAACGTCAGGTTTTGCACAAAAAGCGGTGTGACCTCGACATACTGCCCATCAACCAGCTTGTAGCTGTGCATCTCCGCACAGATGATCCGGGTTTGCCCAGTCAGCGGCGCATCCCAAACGATCTTGTTATAATGCTGCCCCGGCCCGATGATCTGAGACTCACCCAGGCGTGTTGTTTTGGTGTCGGTCATGATTCTTTTCATGCTGCCGTCTGCCTGCTTTTCGTAGCTCGAGTTGACCGTGCATTCGTAAAACACCGCCTGCTGGTACTCACTTGGATTGTTGTTGATGGTCGCACTCCACTGCCCGGTGGAACTGCCGGCAGTACCATATACCACGGTGGACGGCGCGTAGGTCGTCCGATCTGCGGCCGCGCCAGGTGCTTGTGACGCGAGCACGGTATTGTCCCCATATCCCACCGCGCTGTCCGGGCCGGAGCCGGTCGGCGTTCTTTTATCCGGTACCGAAGACGTGGACTTCTTTTCTTTGTGCCCTTGAGTGCCAAAGGCTGATGACAAAACGGAAAACACGGTATTGCGAAAGCTGGGTACAAAAACCAGCCCAGCGGCAAACACGCTTGTGGGAACAAAAATGGCCAGCAGTAAAACTGCCAGCCGGTGTCTCTTTTTATTGCTTTTTTTGAATGGTTCAGCCAAAATTCATTCTCCTTTCACAATTTCAAATTTGGACTTTTGGAAAGAACGGGGTGATGTAAGGGCCAAATTGCATACAAATCACGACGATGAGCGCGAACACGCTAATTGAAACCAAAATTTTTCCGGTTGCGTTAGTAATTGAATTGGTGCTTATAAAAATCGAGGCTGCAAGTGAAATCAAACACAAAACATACGGAATTAGAGAGCCTGGAATGGTAAAATGGGCATGAGGTCTCGCGGCGGCAAGTGTAAGTGCAGTTGCCGGAAAACCTATAAATAGAACAAACAGAAGGATAAGGATAAGAAACGGCGCAAGAAAAGAGGCCAATTCCTCAATTTTTTCTCTGGGTGTTAAAAAGTACGCTAGCTTGCCTTTCCGGCTGAAGGTGTATGTGCCCACGGTCTGGTTCGTGCGATATTCCTTATACTCA